>NZ_JBFBBZ010000031.1:0-101515 GCF_040682935.1 Amycolatopsis sp. NPDC051061 | reverse complement strand
ATTGGGTGCGTTGAGCGCACCGAAGGCCACATTGGGTGCGTTGAGCGCACCGAAGGCCACATTGGGTGCGTTGAGCGCACCGAAGGCCACATTGGGTGCGTTGAGCGCACCGAAGGCCACATTGGGGCGCTGGCACATCGCCAACGAGCAGCCGCGAGCTCCCGGCCAGCGAGTGTCCCCAATGACTCATTCCGGACCTCCGACGCCCCGAATGAGTCATTCGGGACGTCCGAACCAGCTCTCGCCCAGGCTCGCCCCCCGAAACGAACCCACCCGAGTAAAGGATCCACAAAGGACAATCAACCCAGTGTGATCATGCTCTCGCAGGGGATTCGCCAAGTTGGTTGCCATACGCAAGCAAGTTGCTTAGCCTAGCTAAGGGACTTTGCGAGCAGAAGGGTTGCACAGTGGCGGAACGCCGGACGTATTCGATCGCGGAACTGGGGCCGCGGTACAAGTGGATCGCGCTGTCCAACACGACGCTGGGCATGCTGATCGCCACGATCAACTCCTCGATCGTGCTGATCGCGCTGCCCGACATCTTCAAGGGCATCGGCATCAACCCCCTCGAGCCCGCCAACACGAGCTACCTGCTGTGGATGATCATGGGCTTCCTCGTGGTCACCGCGGTGCTGGTGGTGAGCTTCGGCCGGCTCGGCGACATGTACGGCCGCGCGAGGATGTACAACCTCGGCTTCGCCGTCTTCACCGTTTCTTCCATCATGCTGGCCGTCACCTGGTTCGACGGTGACGCCGCCGCGCTGTGGCTGATCGGCTGGCGGATCGTGCAGGGCGTCGGCGGCGCCTTCCTGATGGCCAACTCCTCGGCGATCCTCACCGACGCCTTCCCGGCCAACCAGCGCGGGCTCGCGCTCGGCATGAACGGCGTCGCGGCCATCGCGGGCTCGTTCCTCGGCCTGGTCGTCGGTGGCGTCCTCGCCCCGGTCGACTGGAACCTGATCTTCCTGGTGTCGGTGCCCTTCGGCGTGATCGGCACGATCTGGGCGTACCTCAAGCTGCACGACACCGGCATCCGCAAGCACGCGCGGATGGACTGGTGGGGCAACATCACCTTCGCCGTCGGCCTGATCTCGGTGCTGGTCGGCATCACCTACGGCATCCAGCCCTACGGCTCCTCGCAGACCGGCTGGGGCAGCCCGATGGTGCTTTCCTGCCTGATCGGCGGAGCCGCGGTGCTGATCGGGTTCGTGATCATCGAGACCAAGGTCGACAACCCGCTGTTCCGGCTCTCGCTGTTCAAGATCCGGTCGTTCACCTGGGGCAACGTCGCCAACCTGACGGCGTCGCTCGGCCGCGGCGGGCTGCAGTTCATCCTCATCATCTGGCTGCAGGGCATCTGGCTGCCGCAGCACGGCTACACCTTCGAGCAGACGCCGTTGTGGGCGGGCATCTACATGCTCCCGATGACGGTCGGCTTCCTGCTGGCCGCGCCGACGTCGGGCATCCTCGCCGACCGGATCGGCAGCCGCCTGCTCGCCTCCACCGGACTGCTGATCACGGCGATCACGTTCCTGCTGCTGATCATCCTGCCGGTGAACTTCGACTACTGGGCGTTCGCCGCGATCCTGCTGATCAACGGCATCGGCATGGGCATGTTCTCCTCGCCCAACCGCGCCGAGGTGATGAACAGCCTCCCGGCGGACGCGCGCGGCTCCGGCGCGGGCATGATGACGACCTTCCAGAACGCGGCGATGGTCCTGTCGATCGGCTTCTTCTTCAGCCTGATCATCTCGGGCCTGTCGAGCAGCCTCCCGTCGACGATGCACGACGGCCTGATCGCCCACGGCGTCCCCGAAGCGGCGGCCTCGCAGGTGGCGAACCTGCCGGCGGTGGCGGTGCTGTTCGCGGCGTTCCTCGGCTACAACCCGATCCAGCAGCTGCTGGGCAGCCAGCTGTCGTCGCTGCCGCCGGACCAGGCGTCGTTCCTGACGGGCCGCAGCTTCTTCCCGAACCTGATCTCGGGGCCGTTCCAGTCGGGCCTGGCGGTGGCGTTCGGCTTCGCGATCGCGGTCTGCCTGATCGGCGCGGTGGCGTCGTTGCTGACGAAGGACGCCCGCCCGAAGGACCGCGAATCGGTGGGTGAAGAGCTGGCGGCGGTCGCCGGGGAGGCGGGCACCGGTCCGAGCGAACTGGTCGCGCCCGCCGTCGAACGCTGACCGTGGTTTCGAAAAGCCGGGTGCCGCACTGCGCGGCACCCGGCTTTTCCCGTCCTGGGGCGTGCGTCAGGCCGTGACGAGCGCGGGTTCGGCGACCTCGGCCGCCGGTGCCGTCTTCTTCGCGCGCCGGCGGGTGATGATCCTGCGCCCGACGTCGATCATCGGGACCTCGACCCAGCGGTAGAGCAGGTCGGCGGCCAGCAGCCCGACGATCGTCACGGCGACCGCGGTCAGCGTCCGGTGCGGGGCGAACTGCGGGATCGCGCCCGCGAGCGCCACCGCGACGACGCCCTGCATGAGGTAGAGCGAGTACGACCGCTCCCCGACGAACCGCATCGGCCGCAGCGACAGCACCCAGTTCAGCGGTCCGCCGCCGGCGACCAGCGACGGCACCAGCAGCGCGGCGAAGAGGATGTAGATCGTGCCGGTGACCGAGCCGCCTTCGTCGCCCAGCAGCTCGGTGATCTCGCCGAACATGGTCTGGACCGTGATCAGCGCGGCGGCGACCACCAGCCCGACGGCGGGGTGCGTGAACACGCGCAGCGCGGCGAAGCCCTTGCGGTGGTGCAGCGCGATCGCCAGCGTGCAGCCGATGAGGATCGGCGAGTACGCGCCCGCGTAGGGCATGAAGGGGATCAGGGCGAGCATGAGGGCGACGAGGCCGAGGGAGAGGCTCAGGCGCTTCACGAAGCTGAGCGCGCCGATGCCGAACGCGAGCAGCGGCCAGACGAGGTAGAACTTCTGCTCGACGCCGAGCGTCCAGGCCTGACCGAACAGGGCCATCTGGTGGTATTCGCCGACGAAGGCCACGTTCCAGGGAAGGGCGGCGATGATCCCGCTGTGCCGCAGGCCCATGCCCCGGAAGTAGGCGAAGACGACCACGATGCCGATGACGACGTAATACACGGGCAGGATCCGGAACGCCCGCCGGATGTAGAACTCGGCGAGCGACACCCGGCCGTTGCGGGCTTCCTCACGCAGGGCCAGGGTGGTGATCAGGAAGCCGGAGAGCACGAAGAACAGGTGGACGCCGATCCAGCCGTTGGCCCGCACCCAGTTGGGTCCCCCGTAGTGGAAGACGACGACGAGCACGGCGGCGATGGCGCGCACCCCGTCGAGGGCGCCGAATCTGCGGGTGGCCAGGTATTGCTCGTGCGTCATCATCGCGGGTCCCCCTCAGGCTGCTCGACTCGCCCAATGTAATCGGGCGATCCTCTCATTCACTCTTTGGGGTGACGTTCCGGGTGGCGCCCGTGATCCGCTACCAGCCGAGCGACGCGCGCTGGATCTTCACCGGGTGCGCCGGAGCGCCGTCCAGCGGCCCGTTCGGGTCGGTCGGGATGATGCCGTCCGCGACCATGTGGTCGATCGCCGACATCCCCCGGACCACGGTCCCCAGCACCGAGTAGCCGGCTGGGATGTTCGCGAACGAGTGCACGACGAAGAACTCGGACCCATTGGTCCCCGGCCCCTGGTTCCCCATGGCGACGGTCCCGCGCGGGTAGGTCTCGGCACCGGAGACCTCGTCCGGGAACTTGTACCCCGGCCCGCCCTTCTCGACCTCGTGGATGTCCCCGCACTGGAGAACGCCCAGCCGCGAAGAGTTCGAAAGCCGCCAGCACTGCGACCGGTCGTAGAACCGCTGGAGGATCAGCGAAACCATGTTGTGCACCGCGCAAGGCGCCGCCCCGGCGCGGTTCAGCCGCACCGTCACCGGGCCGTAGTTGAAGCGGAACGTCACGTCCACGGTCCCGCGCGTCAGCGCGAACGGCAGCGGACGCACCACCGGCCGCGCCGCGGGGTTGTCCGGGGTCGGCGTGAACGAACACCGGACGACCGGCGCCGAAGCGGCGGACGCCGAGGCCGGCGCCGCCAGCAGCGCACCCAGGACACCGATGAGAGCCAGACCCCAGCGCAGCTTCATGCCGGGGACGTTAGCCCTGACCGACTACTTGCGCCAGGCGGTGCGCTGCTTGCGGATGTCCAGCACGAGCAGCAGGATCAGGAACAGCGAGAGGCCGACCAGCCAGACGTTCTCGGTGTTGTTCTCGTGGTTGCCCTTGATCATCACCAGCAGGATGATCGCGCTGACCCAGCCGGCGATCCGGGTGGCCTTCGGGAACGAACCGTGCCAGCCCCAGGCCGCGGACGGCTCGTCGCGGGGGTCGACCTCGGGCCGCTTCTCGACCGCCTTGCCTGCCACGATGAACTCCTCAAGACCCTTGAACCACGGACGCGCCGATGATCCCACACCTCCGGGTGCACCGCGGAGACGCCCCGCGCGACAATGACCCGCGATGACTACCTCGCGAAGCGTTCTCGTGCTCGGCTCCACCGGGTCCATCGGCGTGCAGGCCTTGGACGTCGCGGCCCGCAACCCGCACCTCTTCCGGGTGGCCGGCATCGCGGCGGGCGGCGCCGATCCGGGCGCGCTCGCCGCGCAGGCGCTCGCCCACGGCGTCGAGGCCGTCGCCGTGACCAAGGCCACGGCCGCCGAAGACGTGCAGCTCGCGCTGTACGCCGAAGCGCAGAAGCGCGGCTACGACCAAGGCGAGTTCAAGCTCCCGAGGCTCTTCGCGGGTTCGGACGCGGTCACCGAGCTGATCGACGCCGTACGCGTCGACACCGTCCTGAACGCCCTGCCCGGCTCCCGCGGCCTCGAGCCCACGCTCAAAGCGCTCGCCACCGGCGCCACCCTCGCGCTCGCGAACAAGGAGTCGCTCATCGCCGGCGGGCCGCTCGTGCTCGCCGCCGCCAAGCCGGGGCAGCTGGTGCCCGTCGACTCCGAGCACTCCGCCATCGCGCAGGCCTTGCGGGCCGGGAACGAAAGCGAAGTCGCCCGGCTCGTGCTCACCGCTTCCGGTGGCCCGTTCCGCGGCCGCCAGCGCGCCGACCTGGCCGACGTCACCGTCGAGCAGGCGATGGCGCACCCGACCTGGTCGATGGGCCCGCTGATCACCATCAACTCCGCCACCCTGGTCAACAAGGGGCTGGAGCTGATCGAGGCGGCGCTGCTGTTCGGCATCGAGCCGGCGCGGATCGACGTCACCGTGCACCCGCAGTCGATCGTGCACTCGATGGTGACCTTCACCGACGGCTCGACGATCGCCCAGGCCAGCCCGCCCGACATGCGGCTGCCCATCGCGCTCGCGCTGCACTGGCCCGACCGGGTTCCCGCTGCCGCCCCCGCCTGCACCTGGGACAAGGCCGCGACCTGGACGTTCGAGCCGCTGGACGACGACGCGTTCCCGGCCGTCGAGCTGGCCCGCCACTGCGGCACGGTGGGCGGCTGCCTGCCCGCCGTCTACAACGCCGCGAACGAGGAGCTCGTCGCGGCGTTCCTGGCGCAGAACACCAGCTTCACGTCGATAGTGGACACTGTTTCCGAGGTGGTGGGAGCTGCCGACGAGTGGCGTCGCGAACCGCGCGACGTCGACGACGTTCTCGCCGCCGAGCGCTGGGCTCGCGCGCGGGCCGGTTCGATCATCGAGGGGAAGTAGCGGTGTCCTACATCATCGGTGTGGTGCTCTTCGCGCTGGGGATCTGCGTCTCCGTCGCCCTGCACGAGGCCGGCCACATGGTCACCGCGAAGGCCTTCGGCATGAAGGTCCGCCGGTACTTCGTGGGCTTCGGGCCCACAGTGTTCTCCTGGCGTCGCGGCGAAACCGAATACGGCCTGAAGTGGATCCCGCTCGGCGGGTTCTGCGACATCGCCGGCATGACCGCGCTCGACGAGGTGACGCCGGACGAGGCGCCGCGCGCGATGTGGCGGTTCAAGACCTGGAAGCGCACGGTCGTCATGTGCGCCGGGTCGGTCACGCACTTCATCCTCGGCTTCGTCGTGCTCTACCTGATGGCCGTGACGATGGGGCTGCCGGACCTGACCGCCCCCACCACGACCGAGCCGGTGCTGGCTTCGACCTCCTGCGCCCGCGCGGCCACGACGAAGGAGCAGGCACAGGACCCCGCCTGCCCGAAGGGCGCGGCGCGTCCCGCGGAGGAGGCGGGGCTGCGGGCCGGCGACAAGGTCCTCGCGATCGGCGGCAAGCCGGTCGCGACGTGGGACGAGATGCTCGCCGCCGTGCAGGGCACCAGCGGCCGGACTGAGTTCGACGTCCAGCGCGGCGATCAGCGGCTGGCGCTCATCGTCGACGTGCCGAAGGTGCAGCGCTGGTCCACCGCCGGCGTCAAGGAGGTCGGCATGATCGGCGCCTCGCCGAAGCTCCCGGCCGCGACCACGCAGTACGGCCCGGTCGCCGCGGTCGGCGCCACGTTCAGCTTCACCGGCACGATGTTCTCCGAGACGGCCCAGCGGCTCGTCGAGTTCCCCGAGCGCATCCCCGCCGTCGTCACCGCGATCTTCGGCGGCGAGCGCGACCCGAACACCCCGGTCAGCGTCGTCGGCGCGAGCCGGATCGGGGGCGAGGCCGTCGAGCGGGGCATCTGGGTGCTGTTCTTCTTCCTGCTGGCCAGCCTGAACTTCTTCATCGGCGTGTTCAACCTGCTGCCGCTGCTGCCGCTCGACGGCGGGCACATCGCGGTGGTCTGGTACGAGCGCGTCCGCGACTGGATCCGCGCCCGGCGCGGCAAGACGGCCGGCGGCCCCGTGGACTACACCAAGCTGTCCGGGATCACGATGGTGCTGGTGTTGATCGGCGGCGCGGTGACGCTACTCACGGTGACGGCGGACATCGTCAATCCGATCCGGATCGGGCAATAGCCGCCACGGAGGGGGTCCGGTCCCTCCGCGGCGGGTCACACCGGGCGTAATACTGCTCACCGTGACGGTTGACATGGTGAAGGTGGCCCGGTCGGGGTAGGTACGCTGGAAACCGTGACCGTCGCACTCGGTATGCCCGCCCTGCCCCCGCCCGTCCTCTCCGAGCGCCGCAAGACCCGCCAGCTCCAGGTGGGCCCGGTCGGCGTCGGCAGCGACTTCCCGATCTCCGTGCAGTCGATGACGACGACGCTCACTTCCGACGTCAACGCGACCCTGCAGCAGATCGCCGAGCTGACCGCCGCGGGTTGCGACATCGTCCGCGTCGCGTGCCCGTCGGCCGACGACGCCGAGGCGCTGCCCGCGATCGCGAAGAAGTCGCAGATCCCGGTGATCGCCGACATCCACTTCCAGCCGAAGTACGTCTTCGCCGCGATCGAGGCCGGCTGCGCCGCGGTGCGCGTGAACCCGGGCAACATCCGGAAGTTCGACGACCAGGTCAAGGAGATCGCGCAGGCCGCGAAGGACCACGGCACGCCGATCCGGATCGGCGTCAACGCCGGTTCGCTGGACAAGCGGCTGCTCGAGAAGTACGGCAAGGCGACGCCGGAGGCGCTGGCCGAGTCGGCGCTCTGGGAGGCGTCGCTGTTCGCCGAGCACGACTTCCACGACATCAAGATCTCGGTGAAGCACAACGACCCGGTGGTCATGGTCCGCGCGTACGAGCTCCTCGCCGAGCAGTGCGACTACCCGCTGCACCTCGGCGTCACCGAGGCGGGCCCGGCGTTCCAGGGCACGATCAAGTCGGCCGTGGCGTTCGGCGCCCTGCTGCGCCAGGGCATCGGCGACACGATCCGCGTGTCGCTGTCCGCGCCGCCGGTCGAAGAGGTCAAGGTCGGCATCCAGATCCTGCAGTCGCTGAACCTCAAGCAGCGCAAGCTGGAGATCGTTTCGTGCCCGTCCTGCGGGCGCGCGCAGGTGGACGTCTACACGCTCGCCGAGCAGGTCACGGCCGGGCTCGAGGGCATGGAGATCCCGCTGCGCGTGGCGGTCATGGGCTGCGTCGTCAACGGCCCGGGCGAGGCCCGCGAGGCCGACTTGGGCGTGGCTTCCGGCAACGGCAAGGGCCAGATCTTCGTCAAGGGCGAGGTCATCAAGACCGTGCCCGAGCACGCGATCGTCGAGACGCTGATCGAAGAGGCCATGCGCATCGCCGAAGAGGCGGGGGAGTCCCTGGGCGAGGGCGAGCCGGTCGTCACCGCCGGCTGATTTTCGGGGGGTCCGGGTGGCGAAGCCCCCGGCCCGGGGCGAAGCCCCGGATGTCCTCGGCTTCGACATCCTGGGCCTGCCGCCGGGCGCGCGCTGGCTGGATCTCTGCTGCGGCAGCGGACGCGCGCTCCTCGACGCGGCCGCGGCCCGGCCGGACCTGGACCTCACCGGCGTCGATCTGGTCGGGTACTTCGCCGCGACCGGCCCCGTGCGGTTCGAGACCGCGTCGATCGCGGCGTGGGCGCCCACGGGCCGGTTCGACCTCGTGACCTGCGTGCACGGGCTGCACTACGTCGGCGACAAGCTCGGCGCGCTGCTGCGGGCGGCGTCTTGGCTGAACGAAGACGGCGTGTTCGTGGCGAACTTCGACGTGTCCGGCGTGTGCCTGCCGGGCGGCGCGCGCCGGCTCCTCCCGGCTCTGCGGGCCGCGGGGTTCGCCTACGACTCACGCACCCGCCGGATCCGGCGGACCGGCCCGTTCACCGGGACCCTGCCGTTCCGCTACCTCGGCGCGGACGACCGGGCCGGCCCCAACTACACGGGCCAGCCGGCGGTCCACTCGCACTACGAGTCATCCCTGTAGGTGGTGCTGGGCGGCGTCGCGGATCTGCAGGCGGACGTTCTCCAGCGCGGCGGCGACCTCGTCGATCTGCTGCGACGCCAGCTGGATCGCGCCCTGGATCGCGGTCGCGGTCGAAGTCTCCCCGAGCAGGCCGAGCACCTGCGCCTGCAGGTCTTCGAGCTCGCTCTTGGTGGCGAGCGCGATGCCGGTGGGCACCTCGTCGGCGAGCAGCTCCAGCTGCTGCGCCTGCTCCTGGATCGTCATCGGTGGTTCCTTCCGTCCTGCGGTCGCATCTTCCGTGTTAGCAGAACCGGAACTGTCGGTGGTGACGTTTACGCTGGTTTTCGTGAGCGTGACCTGGGCCGTCCGGCAGCCGCACCCGGTGGTGCGGCCCCTGGTCACGCGCTATGTCGGGTACGCGCAGGACGAGGTGACGCTGCCCGTGCACCGCGGGCTGCCGTCCCGGCATGTGACGCTGGTCATCAGCCTGGCCGGTCCGGTCCGGATGGCCGGGCACAGCCTGCAGGCGCTCGTCGGCGGCCTGCACACGCGCGCGGTGCTGATCCGGCAGGACCGCAGCCAGGCCGGGCTGCAGCTGGAGCTCGACCCGCTGGGCGTGCGGACGCTGTTCGGCGTCACGGCGGCGGAGCTGAGCGGCGAGGTGCACGACCTGGCCGAGTTCGGCCTGGGCTCGCTGCCGGACCGGCTGCGGGAGCTCCCGACCTGGCACGAACGGTTCGCCCTGCTCGACGACGTGCTGGCCGCCCGGGCGGTCGAGCCGGTGCCGCCGCCGCCCGAGCTGGGGGAGGCGTGGCGCCGGATGCGGGGCGCGGACGGACGGGTGCGCGTCACGGAGCTGGCTGGCGAGGTCGGCTGGAGCCGCCGTCACCTGGGCGAGCGGTTCCGGACGGAGCTGGGCCTGGCGCCCAAGCAGGCGGCGCGGGTGCTGCGGTTCGAGCGGGCCGGTCGGCTGCTCCGGCAGGGGCAGGCCGACCTGGCGTCGCTGGCCGTCGAATGCGGGTACTACGACCAAGCGCACCTGACGAACGAGTGGCGGGCGCTGGCCGGGTGCACGCCGGGGACGTGGATCGCCGAGGAGCTCCCGTTCCTCCAAGACGAGGGGGTGCCGGCGGGGCAAGACTCGCCGTATGACTCCTGAACCGAACGTCTGGCCCGCCCTGCGCTACGACGACGCCCCGGCGGCGGTCCGTTTCCTCGTCGACGTGCTGGGCTTCACCGAGGCCTTGGTGGTGCCCGAAGGCGACTTGATCGCGCACGCGGAGCTGCGCTGGCCCGAGGGCGGCGCGGTGATGCTGGGCAGCGTCCGCCCCCCGGACGGAGTCCACGACGCGATGAAGCCCGGCACGGGCGCGGTGTACGTGGTGTCGGACAAGGTGGACGAGATCCACCGGCGCGTGAAGGACTCGGGCGCGCAGATCACGGCCGAGCTGACGGACACCGGCTACGGCTCCCACACGTTCAGCCTCCGCGACCCGGAGGGCAACGCCTGGACGATCGGCACCTACCGCGGCGCTTGACCAGGGCAGGGCCGACCGATCGCGGCCACGCCGGTGCGGCCCCGAGCGTCGCGAATGACTCATTCGGGACCTCCGGCGCCCCGAATGAGTCATTCGCGACCTTCGAGCCGCCCCTTCACCTCCGCCGAGGTGATCGCCTTGAGCTGCCACCCGTCCTCCGCGTGGTCGTTCAGCAGCTTCTCCAGCTTCCCACCCGACATCTTCCCTCCGACGAGCTTTTCCCGGACCTCGACGACCTTGTACGTATACCGCTGCATACGCCCCATCCTCCTCGCGAACCACGACCCGGGTGTTCATCTGACCGTGTCCGGAGCCTCGCGTTCCGTTCAGGCGCCGAATCTGGCACCCTGGACCTCGTGTTGCGGCTTGCAGGTGCACGGCTGCTCGATGATCGGGACTATCCGGCGGTCCGTGCCGCGCTCGCCGCCGACCCGGTGGGCAGCTGCATGGTCAGCGCCCGGGTCGAGGCCGCGGGCCTCGACCCGTGGCGGCTCGGTGGCGAGCTCTGGGCCGCCGACAGCCGGCCGGTCCGTGCCGGGCGGCTCCAAGGCCTGTGCTTCGCCGGGCCCAACCTGATCCCGCTGAGGGGCAACGCCCCCGCGTTGCGCTCCTTCGCCGACCGTGCGCTGCGGAGGCAACGCACCTGCTCCTCGCTCGTCGGCCCCGCCGAACAAGTCCTCGGCCTGTGGGACGAGCTCCAGGACGAATGGGGCCCGGCCCGCGAGGTCCGCGACGACCAGCCGCTGATGGCGCTGGACACCCAGCCGCTCGTGCAGGCCGACCCGCTGGTCCGCCCCGTCCGGCCGGACGAGCTCGAGCGGTACCTGCCCGCGGCCGTCGCGATGTTCATCGAGGAGGTCGGCGTCGACCCGCGCAGCGGCGACGGCGGCGCCAGCTACCGCGCCCGCGTCACCGAGCTGATCGGCGCCGGGCGCGCGTTCGCCCGGTTCGAGAACGGCGAAGTCGTGTTCAAGGCCGAGATCGGCGCGATGTCGGCGACCGTCGGGCAGATCCAGGGCGTCTGGGTCCACCCCGAACGCCGGGGCGGCGGCCTCGGCACCGCCGGCACCGCCGCGGTGGTCAACCGGCTCGTGAAGGGCCTCGGGCGCACCGCCAGCCTCTACGTCAACGCCTTCAACACCCCCGCCCTCGCGGCCTACCGCAAGATCGGCTTCCAGCAGGTCGGCCAGTACGCGACGGTCTTGTTCTAGCCACTCTTCCGTGGCGGCGTTTCAGGCCGGTCGGCACGCCGCTGACCAGGCATCATCCGGCCATGAGTGCACGTCGACACCGCGGTGCGCTCGCGGTGCTGCTGCTCGTCGCCGCGACCACGGCCGGGTGCTCGGGCGACGGTCCCGAGGACGCCCTCGCCACCTTCCTCGACGCCGTCGCGGCCGGGGACGTCGCCGCCGCGGCCGCGAACACCGACTCGCCGGACGCGGCCGCGACCGTGCTGTCGCAGGTCCGCGGCGTGCTCGAGCCCGAGTCCCTGGAGGTCGACGACGAAGAGGTGAAGGAGCCGGCGAACGGCGACACCGTCACCGCCGGCTACCAGCTCACCTGGCACCTGCCGCACGGCCGCACGTGGACCTACCGCGCCGACGCCCAGCTGCGCGCGGCCGAGAACGGCTGGCAGGTGCACTGGCAGCCGACGGTCGTGCACCCCCAGCTGACGGTCGGCCAGACCCTCGGCCTGCTGCCGCAGCTGCCCGAGACCGCGCCGGTCCTCGACCGCGACGGCGTGCCGCTGATGCGCCCGCAGACCGTGATCGGGGTGGTCGTCGACCCGCAGAAGACGGGTAACGCGAGCGCCGTCGCCGGCTCGCTCGCGAAGGCGCTGCACCGGTACGAGCCGTCGGTCACCGGCCGGTCGGTGCTGGACGGGATGAGCAAGACGAAGCCCGGCGACGCCTACCCGGTGATCAGCCTGCGGGCCGGCGACTACCAGCGGGTCAAGCCGGTGATCTACGACCTGCCCGGCGTCCGGTTCGCCAGCCAGGAGCGGCTGCTGCCGGTCACCCGCGGCTCCGGGCAGCAGGTCCTGCCCGGCATCCGCACGCTGGTCGAGCAGCAGCTGGCCGGGGCCGCGGGCTGGCGGATCGTCACCCGGGACGTCACCGGCGGCGAGGTCTCCGAGCTGAAGGCGGAGCCGCCGCACCCGTCGCCCGCGGTCACCAGCACGCTCAGCGCGAGGATCCAGGCCGCCGGCGAGAAGGCCCTGGACACCGAGCCGTACCCGGCCGCGCTGGTGGCGATCCAGCCGTCGAGCGGGGACATCCTCGCCGTGGCGCAGAACCAGGCCGCCGACGACGAGGGCTCGCTGGCCCTGTCCGGCCGCTTCCCGCCCGGGTCGACGTTCAAGATCGTGACGGCGGCGGCCGCGCTGTCGACGGGAGACGTCGAGGCCGGCAGCCCGGTCGACTGCCCCGGCACCACGACGATCGAGAACCGCGTCATCCCGAACGAAGGCCGGTTCGACCTCGGGCGCGTCCCGCTGAAGACGGCGTTCGCGCGCTCGTGCAACACGACCTTCGCCCGGCTCGCCGCCGGGCTGCCGTCCTCGGCGCTCACCGACGCCGCCCGCTCCTTCGGGATCGGCGCGGATTTCGTCGTCCCCGGTCTGACCACGGTGACCGGCGCCGTCCCGGCCAGCGACTCGGCCGTCCAGCGCGCCGAGAACGGCTTCGGCCAGGGCACGGTGGTGACCAGCCCGTTCGGCCTGGCGCTGGCCGCGGCCACCGTGCAGGCCGGGAAGGTGCCGACGCCGTCGATCGTCAAGGGCCTGCCCGCGACCGCGCAGAACGTCGGCGACCCGCCGTCGGACGACGTCCTGGGCGCGCTGCGCGGGATGCTGCGCGAGGTCGTCACCAACGGCACCGCGACCGGGCTGCGGGACATCCCCGACGTCGCGGGCAAGACCGGCACCGCCCAGTTCGGCGACGGCTCCCGCTCGCACGGCTGGTTCGTCGGCTACCGCGGCGACCTGGCGTTCGCCGTGCTGCTGACCGAGGCCGGGTCGTCCAAACCGGCGGTGCAGGCCGCGCACCGGTTCCTGGCGGGGGTCGGCTGAGCGGGCCGTCGTAAGGTGGAGGCATGTCCGTTCGTGCCCCGCTGGTTCCCGGCGTCCAGACGCCGCGCCGTGACGTCCCCAGTTCCATCGCCCGTCCCGAATACGTGGACAAGCCGGCACCGAAGCGGGACACCGGCAGCGGCGTGCGCACCCCCGAGGTGATCGAAGCGATGCGGGTCGCGAGCCGCATCGCGGCGCAGGCGCTGGAGGAGGGCGGCAAGGCCGTCAAGCCGGGCGCCACCACCGACGACATCGACAAGGTGGTGCACGAGTTCCTGCTCGATCACCACGCGTACCCCTCGACGCTGGGCTACCGCCGGTTCCCGAAGTCGTGCTGCACCTCGCTCAACGAGGTCATCTGCCACGGCATCCCGGACTCGACGGTGATCGAGGACGGCGACATCTGCAACATCGACGTGACGGCCTACATCGGCGGCGTCCACGGCGACACGAACGGCACGTACCTGGCCGGCGACGTCTCCGAGGAGGCGCGCCTGCTGGTGGAGCGCACCCGCGAGGCGACGATGCGGGCGATCAAGGCGGTCCGGCCGGGCCGGCAGCTCAACGTGATCGGCCGGGTCATCGAGGCGTACGCGAAGCGCTTCGGCTACGGCGTGGTCCGCGACTTCACCGGCCACGGCGTCGGCCCGGCGTTCCACACGCCGCCGACGGTGCTGCACTACGAGGAGCCCTCGGTGGACACGGTGATCGAGGAGGGCATGACCTTCACGATCGAGCCGATGATCACCCTGGGCACGATCGACTACGACATCTGGGCCGACGACTGGACCGTCACCACGAAGGACAAGAAGTGGACGGCCCAGTTCGAGCACACCCTCGTGGTGACGGCCGACGGCAGCGAGATCCTGACCCTGCCTTGACGTGGCAAAGGCCCTTCCTCCGATGAGGAAGGGCCTTTGCCGCACTCAGCTGCTCGTCGCCTTCTGGTAGCAGCGCACCGAAAGCGGCACGAACACCGCCAGCAGCAGCACGATCCACAGCACCGAAGCCAGCATCGCGTGCTGCATCGGCCAGACGTCGCGCGGCGGGAGGGCCGCGCTCGTGTTGCCGAACAGCTCACGCGCCGCCTGCGTGACCGCCGAGACGGGGTTCCAGTCGGCGATCGCCCGCAGCGGGCCGGGCAGCCGTCCGCTGTCGACGAACGTGTTGGCCAGGAACGTCAGCGGGAAGACGACCACCATCGAGACGTTGTTGAACACCTCGGGCTTGCGCACGGCCAGGCCGAGCGCGCCCATCACCCACGACAGCGCGTAGGAGAACGCCAGCAGCAGGACGATCCCGCCCAGGGCTTCCAGCACTCCGGTGTGGATGCGCCAGCCGACGAGCAGGCCGACCAGGCCCATGATGAGCAGGCTCGCCGAGCTGAGGATGAGGTCGGCGGTGGTCCGCCCGATCAGCACGGCCGCCGGCGACATCGGCAGCGAGCGGAACCGGTCGATGATGCCCTTCTGCAGGTCGTCGGTCAGCCCGTAGCCGGTGACGATGCCGCCCATCGCCACGGCGAGGGTGAAGATCCCCGGCAACATGAACTCGCGGTACGACAGGCCGGGGATGTCGATCACGCTGCCGAACACGTACCCGAAGAGCAGGACGAACATCACCGGCGTGAACACGAGGGACCCGAGCAGGTCCAGCGACCGGAAGATCTTGATCGAGTTGCGCTTGGCGACCGTCACGCCGTCGGTCACGGCCATCTGCACCGCGTTCATCACACGGCCTCCTTAACGGTCTCGGCCACCTCGTGGCCGGTGAGGGTGAGGAAAACATCGTCGAGGGTGGGACGGCGGACGCCGACGTCGCGGACTTCGACGCCTTCCGCGGTGAGCAGCGCCAGCGCTTCGGTAAGCGCTTTCGCGCCGTGGGTCACGGGCACGGTGAGCCGGAAGCCCTCGGCCTGCGGCTCGCCGCTCGCGAGCCGGGCCAGCGCCCGCTGCGCGACGACGAGGTCGTCGTGCGTGCCGACGGTCAGCTCGATCCGCTCGCCACCGACGAGGTCCTTGAGCTCGTCCGAAGTGCCCCGGGCGATCACGCGCCCGTGGTCGACGACGGCGATGCTGTCGGCCAGCCGGTCGGCCTCTTCGAGGTACTGCGTGGTCAGCAGCAGTGTGGTGCCACCGGCGACCAGCTCGGTGATGACGTCCCAGAGCTCGGTGCGGGCCCGCGGGTCGAGCCCGGTCGTGGGCTCGTCGAGGAACAGCACCGGCGGGTTCGCGACGAGCGCGCCGGCCAGGTCGAGCCGGCGCCGCATGCCGCCGGAGTAGCCCTTGACCGGGCGGTCGGCGGCGTCGCCCAGGCTGAACCGGGCCAGCAGCTCCCGGCCGCGCGCCTTGGCCCGCTTGGTGCCCAGGTGGTACAGCCGGCCGACCATCTCGAGGTTTTCGGCCCCGGTCAGTTCGAGATCGACGGCGGCGTACTGCCCCGACGCGCCGATGTGCGTACGCAGCTCGTGCGCGTCCTTCACGACGTCGAACCCGGCGACCGTCGCCCGGCCGGCGTCCGGCTTCTGCAGCGTCGTGAGGATCTGGACGGTGGTGGTCTTCCCGGCGCCGTTCGGCCCGAGCACCCCCAGCACCGTGCCTTCGGGCACCGACAACGTCATCCCGTCGAGCGCGGTGACCTTCCCGTACTTCTTGACCAGTCCTTCGGCCACGATGGCGTCTGACATGGATCTTCCCCTTCGTGTGCGTGGAGTTTTCAAGCGCGCCGGATGACGATGTCGCCGGTGTAGGTGTGGGCCTTGACCTCGACGGTCTCGGTGCTCCCGCCGGGCCCGTCGGTGGCGCTGAGCGTGTTGCGCACGCTGCCGGTCAGGGAGTTCAGCTCGAGCCACGCGGCGCTGCCCTCGCGGACGCCGACCTCGATCTCGCCGACGGCGGTCTCGAGGACGACGCGGTCGCGCACGACCTCCGCGAGCCGGATGTCGCCGGACGCGGTCTTGGCGTGCACGGCCGCGTGGGCGAGGTCGACGAGGATGTCGCCGTTGGCGACGCTGACGCGCAGGTCGCCGGTCACCTCGCCGACACGGGTCTCGCCGTTGGAGTTCTTCAGCACGGCGGTGCCGTCGATCTCGCGGATCCGCAGCTCGCCGGAGCCGGTGTGGACTTCGGCGTGCCCGGTGGCGCGTTCGACGGTGACGTCGCCGGTGGCGGTGCTCGCCTCGATCACGGCGGCTTCGTCGAGGTGGATGTCGCCGACGGAGGTCTTGAACCGGCTGTTCCCGATGCGGCCGCTGACGCGGAAGTCGCCCATCGCGGCGGTGCCCTGGATCTGCGAGCCGGCCGGCAGTTCGACCGTGACGTGCAGGGCGCCGGCCTTGCCCCAGAGCTTGGTGACGTACTTCGGGCCCTTGACCAGCAGCTCGCCGTGGGCGAACTCGACGCGGGTCCGGGCGACGGCCTTGACGTCCTCGTTGTCGGCCGGGTCGGCCGCGGTGACCTCGACGGTGGTCTCCGCACGCTCGCCGGCGACGATCCGGACGTCCGCGACGCTCACGTCGATCGTGACCGCGATCGGCTCGGGAGTGGGGAAAACAGGCATGGCTGCGCCCTCCTGGGGTGCTCGGGTGGCGTCTCCGCAGGTCGAAGACGTGAAGGAAGAGAGGAGTTACTGAACCCAGCCGGTGTACTTCTCGCCGAAGGCCGACCGGCGCTGGGTGGTCTGGCTCTTGCCGGGGCCGAGCGCGCTGGTCGCGGCCCGGACGAGCCAGGCGTTGATCGAGACCCGGTCCCGGCCGGCGGCTTCCTCGACGCGCTGCTTGAGCTGCTCGGGCAGCCGCAGGTTGATCCGGGCGACGGCGCCGTCGTCGGCTTCGGGTGGGGACGACGGCGCTTCCGCCGGCGCCGGTTCGGGCGTGGTGGGCAGCGAAACGGCGAACTCGGCGTCGCGGCGGCGAAGGCGCACTTCGACGGAGCCGGGCGCGAGGTCGCGGGTGATCTCGTCGGCCGCGGCCGAGAGCGCGTCGAGCAGGGTGAGCCGGATCGCCGATTCGAGCGGCGCGGTGAGCCGCTCGGCGAGGGCGACGGCTTCCTCGCCCGCCGCTTCGGCGGCCACCGCGAGCTCCCGGCGGAGTTCGTTCACGAAGGGCGTCAGGTCCATGGCACTACTGTGGCACCACGGTGGTGCCACGACAACCCTGAATTGGCACCCTTAAGGGTCAGAAGTGATGCCACTGGTCTCGATGCGCAGGTCAGCGAGGCAAGCGCCCCAATGTGGCCTTCGGTGCGTTCAACGCACCCAAGGGGCCCTTCGGTGCGTTCAACGCAACCAAGGCCACATTGGGGCGTTCGGGTCAGGCGCGTTCGACGCGCTCCAGGAGCTCGTCGAGGAACCCGCAGGCCTCCTCGGCGGCGCGGTCGGGATCGCGGTTCGCGATGGCGTCGGCGAGACCTTCGTGGCCGATCTCCGGCACGTGGCCGACGCCGGGCGTGATGCTCGACGTCGCCGCGACGCTCGCCGTGATGACCTCGGTCAGCCCGCGGTAGAGCTCGGTGAGCAGCCCGTTGTGCCCGGCGCGGACGACGGCCGTGTGGAACTCGGCGTCGGTGTGCGCGAAGTCCTCCCAGCGGCGTTCGCGCAGCTCCGTCTCGCGACGGGCCAGCAGCGACCACAGCTCCGCGACCTCCTCCTGGGTGCGCGACAACGCGGCGAGCCGGGCGCCTTCGGCTTCGAGGGTGCGCCGGACCTGCAGGACCTCGCGCAGCTCCGAGCCGCAGAGCCGGCGGATCGCCCCGGACACCTCGCTGGTCGCGCGCACGTACGTGCCGTCGCCCTGGCGGACTTCGAGGATGCCCGTGTGCGCGAGCGCGCGCACGGCTTCGCGGATGGTGTTCCGTCCGACGCCGAGCTGTTCGCCGAGCTCGGCTTCGGTGGGGATGCGCTCGCCGATGGGCCATTCGCCCTGCGCGACCGCGGTCCGCAGCTGCTCGATGACCTGGTCGACCAGGCCGGCCCGCCGGGTGGTGGCCAGAGGCACAGGAATTATCCCTTCATCCAATCATCCTACGTATGCGATAGTAGCGGTCATGCGCGTCGAACACCGTGAATCCGCCCTGGAACCCGAGCTGGACGGCGCCGTGGAGATCCGGACGCCGGGGGTGGTCACCGCCGGCGCGCTGCTCGCGGTCGCGGTGGTGCTCACCGCCCTCAACCTGCGCCCGGCCATCACCGGGGTCGGGCCCATGCTCGCCGAAATGCGCGCCGACCTGGGCGCCTCCGTGGTCTGGGCGGGCGTGCTCACGACGTTGCCGACGCTCTGCTTCGCCGGCGCGGGGCTCGCCGCGCCGCTGCTGGCCCGCCGGGCCGGGATCGGCGCCGCCATCGCGATCGCGCTCACCGCGCTCGCGGCCGGACTCGTCCTGCGCGTGCTCGACGGCCCGGCCGTGGTGCTCGGCGGGACGCTCGTCGCCACCGCCGGGATCGCCCTGATCAACGTGCTCATCCCGGTGGTCATCAAGGACTCCTTCCCCGCTCGCATCGGCGTCATGACCGGCGTCTACACCGCGGCGCTGCAGGGCGGCGGCGCCCTCGGGTCGGCGGTCACCCCGCAGCTCGGCGACGCCTTCGGGGGCTGGCGCCCGGCCCTGGGCGCCTGGGCGGTGGTGGCCGTCGTCGCGCTGGTCGGGTGGATTCTCGCAGCTCGCGGCACCGGCCGGGCATCGCGTCACGCCGAGGCGGCCGACGCCGGCCGGTCGCTGCTGCGCAACCGCCTCGCCTGGATCGTCACGATCTTCTTCGGCCTGCAGGCGTTCTACGCCTACGCCGCGATGGGCTGGTTCCCGCAGGTGCTGATGGACGCCGGGGTCCCGCGCGACCAGGCCGGCCTGCTGTTCGGCCTGGTCTCGCTGATCGCCGTCCCGATCAGCCTCGTCGTCGCGCCGATGGCGGCCCGCCAGCGCGGCCAGGGCCTTTGGATCGTCACCCTCGGCGTGTTCGGCTTCATCGGGACGACCGGGCTCATGCTCGCGCCGTCGTGGTCGCCGCTGCTGTGGAGCCTGCTGGCCGGGCTCGGGATGAGCGTGTTCTCCCTCGCCCTGACGGTGATCGCGCTGCGCGCCCGGACCGGCGCCGACACCGCCCGGCTGTCCGGCATGGCGCAGGGCTTCGGCTACCTGTTCGCCGCGCTGGGGCCGTTCCTGTTCGGCCTGCTGCACGACGTCGCGGGCGGCTGGCAGGTGCCGCTCGCCATGCTGCTGGGCTTGCTGCTCGTCCAGATGGTGTTCGGCGCGCTCGCCGGCCGCCGCCGGTTCGTCTGATCCTACTGTGTCGTTCGTCAAGAATCCGACCATAGTCACGGCCGGATGGCTTTCGTGGCAACAGTTGCCTGCCGCTCGAGGGCCGGCCTACTTTTGGTCGGATTCTTAACTGTTAATACGGTTCGCCGGAGTCGGCACCGCTTAAGATCACCGGATGGCCGTGCCGTCGCCGGACCTCGGGACGCTGCTGCGCGTGGGCCCGTTCGACGCCGCCCTGCGCGCGGCCATCCGCGCCCGCGGCCTGAGCCTCGACCGGCTGCGTGAGCACCTGCGGACTCGCGGTGTCACGGTGACGACGGCGACGTTGAGCTACTGGCAGTCCGGCCGCAGCCGTCCCGAACGACGGGACTCGGTGCGCGGGCTGGGTCAGCTCGAAGCCGTCCTCGAGGTCCCGGCGGGCTCGCTGGTCGCGTTGCTCGGGCCGCCGCGGGTGCGCCGGTCCGCGCACGCGGAGATCGGGCGGTTCTGGCCGGACGGCCGGCCCATCGACGCCGCCGTGTCCGATGTGGACATCCGGTGGGACGAGCGGCTGACCCGGCTCAGCCAGCACGACGTCGTCCTCGTCGGTCCCAGTCGCGAGGAGCTGGAGATCCGGTCGCGGCAGGTGCTGCGCGCCGAAGCAGACGGCCCCGACCGGTGGGTGGTGATCCTGCACCTCGACGAGCACGACCGGCCGCTGCCGGAGCTGCGCGATCTGCGTGGCTGCCGAGCGGGCCGTCGGGTCCTCCGGCCGGGAGACGGCCTCCTCGTCGTCGAACTGCTCTTCGGCAGGCCGCTCCTGCGTGGCGAAACGATGCTCACCGAGCACACGCTCGTGAATCGCGCGCCGCACCCGGTCGCGACGAACTACGAACGCAAGTTCCGGCTCCCGGTCCGCGAATACGTGCTCGAAATCCGGTTCTCGCCCGAGGCCGTTCCGCCGGTGTGCCGCCGCTTCGCGGAGCCGGGTGAAGACGCCGATGTCGTCCCGGAATCCGGTGCGGTGCACGGGGTCGCGTTGAACTTCGGCCCGGGCCGGTACGGATTCGACTGGGACTGGCCCGCCAGTTAACTGTTAAGGACTTCCGGATCTTCAATCCGGTCTTTCCCGCGTTCTACGGTCTGCGCACTCCACTCGCCGATCCGAGGAGAAACCGATGCGCAGATTCGTTTCCGTCGTGAGCGCGGCCGCGCTCGGACTGGGGCTGACGCCCGCCGAGGCGGCGCCTCCGCCGGCCCACCCGCAGGCCGAGGTGGACGGCGTGGCCGTCGCCTTCGGACTCACCGCGGCCCGGGCCCGGGCCCAGCTCGCGGCCCAGGACGACGCTCACCGGCTGGCCGCCGCCCTGCCCGCCTCGGTACGCGCGGAGTCGGCCGGGCAGTGGTTCGACGCGGCCGCCGGGAAGCTGACCGTCGCCGTCACCACCGGTCAAGCCGCCGATCAGGCTCGGGCCGCGGGTGCGGCGGCCCACGTGGTCGCTCGGAGCCAGGCCGACCTGGACCGCACCGACGCGGCGGTCCGGGCGCTGGTCGGGAAGGGCGTGCCCGGTGTCTACGGCTGGGGTGTCGACGTCCGCGGCAACGACGTCGGCGTCGACGTCGACCGGACGAAGAAGACCGCGGAAACCGACAGCTTCCTTTCCCGGGTCAAGGATCTCGGCGTCCGGATCACCGAGACCTCGACGTCGCCGCGGCAGCAGTCGGGCACGATCCAGACCGGCAACCCGTGGTGGCCGGGCAGCGAGAGCAACTGCTCGGTCGGCTTCCCGGTGACGGATTCCGGCGGTGCCAAGCACTTCCTCACCGCGGGCCACTGCACGAACGACCGCGACCAGGCCGCGTACGGCGCTTCGGGCCAGCAGAACAAGCTCGGCACGTCGAACGTCGGCGGCACCCACAGCGTCAATGCCCGCGAAGGCGATATGGGCGTCGTCGCGGTGACGGAGGCGGGCTGGAACCTGTCGGCGTCGGTGAACACGTGGGGAGAGCCGGCGGTCACGCTGTCCGGCGCGGACGAGGCGATGGTCGGCGACCGCGTCTGCCACTCCGGCAACACTTCGCACTGGAAGTGCGGCGAAGTGAAGTACACGCACAAGTCCGTCGACTACGGCGGCGGCCTGGTCATCGACGACCTGACCTGGACGACGGCGTGCTCCCTCGGCGGTGACTCGGGCGGCGGCTGGCTGCTCGGCGACAAGGCCACCGGCCTGCACGACGGCGGCCCGTCGCAGTGCGTGGACAACCCGTCCGACGGTGACCTGTCCCTGTTCCAGCCGGTCATCGAGGCGCTCAACAAGTGGCAGCTCACCCTGGTGACCAGCGGCGGCACGGGGGACACGACGGCGCCGAGCGCGCCCGGCAACCCGCGTGCCACCGGCACTACGTCGAACAGCGTCTCGCTCGCCTGGGACGCGTCGACGGACAACGTCGGCGTCACCGGCTACGACGTCTACAACGGCTCCGCGCTCGCGACGAGCGTCGCCGGGACCGGCGCCACGGTCTCCGGCCTGAACCCGGACACGGCGTATTCCTTCACGGTCAAGGCCCGCGACGCCGCCGGGAACGCGTCTCCCGCGAGCGCGGCGGTGTCCGCGCGGACCCAGGCCGGGGGCGGCGGGCGCACCTTGAGCAACGACACCGACTACGCGATCCGCGACTACCAGCAGGTGTTCAGCCCGATCGCCTCGACGCTCACCGGCAGCGCGGCCGCCACGATCGGCGTCTCGCTGACCATCCGCCACACGTGCGCCGAAGACCTCGGCATCACGCTGCTCGACCCGCGAGGCCGGGCGTACGCGCTGAAGTACAGCGGCGGCAGCACGTGCACGCCGTGGGCCGGCGCGCGGACGTTCACCGTCCCGGCTGCCGCCTCCCCGGCCGCCGGCAAGTGGCAGCTGCGCGTCACCGATTACGGGCCCGGCGACACCGGCACCCTCGACACCTGGTCCCTCACCCTCTGAAAGCCATGAGGGGCACCTTCATGGACTTTGAAAGCCATGAAGCTGCCCCTTATGGAGCAGGTCAGTCCAGGGGCAGGTTGAGCAGCGCGTTCTCGATCAGCTCCGGCATGGCCGGGTGGATCCAGTACTGCCCGCGCGCCATCGAGTGCGCGTCCAGGCCGAAGCTCATCGCCTGGATGAGCGGTTGGATCACCGACGCCGCCTGCGGCCCGATGATGTGCGCGCCGAGCAGCTGCCCGGTCGCCGGGTCGGCCAGGAGCTTCGCGAAGCCCGTCGTGTCCTCCATCGCCCAGCCGTACGCGATCCCGGCGTAGTCCTGCTTCGAGGTCACGTACGAGACGCCCTTGTCGCGCGCCTTCTGCTCGGTGAGCCCGACCGACGCCACCTGCGGGTGGGTGAACACCGCGTGCGGCACGAACCGGTGGTCGGCGGTGATCCGCTCGTCGGGGTGCAGCAGGTTGTGCTGCACCACGCGGGATTCGTGGTTCGCGACGTGCTTCAGCTCGTGCGGCGAGGAAAGGTCGCCGAGCGCGTAGATGCCCTCGACCGCGGTCTCCTGGTAGTCGTCGACCACGACGTGTCCACTGTCCGTTGTGGTCACTCCGGTGGCGGCGACGTCGAGGAGGTCGGAGTTCGGCTTCCGGCCGGTGGCGATCAGCAGCAGGTCGGCCTCGACGGTCTCGGCGCCCTGCGGGCCTTCGAGGTCCAGTGCGACGCCACTGTCGGTCGTGCGCGCCCGCACGGTCTTGCGCTCCAGGCGGACGTCGAAGCGTTCCGTGGCCAGCTCGGTGAAGCGCGCGCTGACGTCCTCGTCTTCCGAGCGCAACAGGCGCCCGGAGCGGTTGACCAGCGTGACCCGCACGCCGAACGACGCGAAGACGTGCGCGAACTCGGCCGCGATGTACCCGCCGCCGAGGATGACGATGCGCTCGGGCAGCTCGTCGAGCCGCATCACCGTGTCGGAGGTGTGGTAGTCGACGTCGCTCAGGCCCGGGATGTCCGGGATGACCGGGCGCCCGCCCGCCGCGAGCACGAACTTGTCGGCGGTCAGCACCTCGTCGGGGCGGCCGTCGGAGAAGCTGACGCGCAGTTCCTTGTGCCCGGTGAAGCGGCCGGTGCCCTCGAAGACGTCGACGTTCTTGTTGTCCTCGTGGCTGCGGCGGTACTCCGCGCCACCGGCGGCGATCGGGTCGATCCGGCCGAAGACGCGGTCGCGGATGTCTCGCCAGCGAACGCCCTGCAGCTCTTCGTCGACGCCGTACTTCGCGCTGTGCGAAGGCGTGTACGCGACGTCGGCGGCGTAGACGAACATCTTCGTCGGGATGCAGCCGACGTTCAGGCAGGTGCCGCCGAAGGTCCCCTTCTCCACGATCGCCGTCTTCTTGCCGGCGAAACCGGGTCCGAGGACGGAGTTCCCCGATCCCGTCCCGACGATCACCAGGTCGTAGTGGGGCACTGCATCCTCCGCGGGGAGTCGGTTCCGGTCGATTCACCCTAGCCAACCGCTTGTGCGAGGCGGGTGTTCCCGCCTGTGCTCAACGTCGTATTACGTGGTCAGTGGCCGGTCGCGGTGAAGTGCATCCGGTCCTTCGGGCTGGTCCAGGCACCGCCCCAGCTCCAGCCGATCGCGGCGAACGCGCGCACGGTCGCGTCACCGGCCAGGACCATGCCCGGACGGCGGTTCGAGCGGGCGAGGTAGGCCGAGGCCAGCTCGGGCAGCACGAGGTCGCCCTGGGTGTAGGGGTTGCAGAACGGGTTGACGTCCACCGCGAGCCCGTAGGCGTGCGCCGACCAGGACGTCTGGCCGCGCGCCGGGCGGCAGACGAACGCGCTGGTGCTGTTGCCGTCGCCGGTCGGCGGCGCGGTCAGCTCGGCGGGGCTGGTCACGCGCATCTCTTCCAGGGGGAAGCGCGCCGCGAAGAGCTGCCCGAAGACCTCGGTGATCCCGGCGGCGCCCTGCGCGTTGACCAGCATCTCGCCGGTGTGCGTGCGGCCGTCGAACCCCCGGAAGGACATCGTCAGGTAGCGGAGGGCGGTCGGCTTGACCGGGCAGCCGGGCTGCCAGGTGCTGCGCGCGAGGACGTCGGCGGGCACGGCGCTGACGGTCGCGTGGTACTTGCCGTCCGCCGGCGGCGGTAAGACGTCTTTTGTCGGAAGTGCCCGGTTCACCAGTTCGGGTGGCGTCGGCTCGATCTTCCCGAAGCCGCCGGAGCCGAGGGGGAGCGGGCGGGCACCCACCTGCCAGGGGACGACGGGCGCGCTCGACGTCGCCGGCGGGGCCGGAATCACCGGGGCGGGGGGTTTGGCCACCGCGGTGGAGGACGGCGTCGCGGCCACCGGCTGCGGGACCGAAGGCGCCTCCGACGAGCAGGCGGCCAGCGTGAGGGCCATGACCGCCCCCGATATCGCCGTCGCTGTCCGCCGCATCGAATCAGCTTGACAGAAGCGTTCGGTGAGCGCGGAGTCCACCCGTTTCAGTGACACCGCTTCGGGCCCACTCCGATTAGGGTATTCAGCGCCGCTCGTTCACGCACCGGAGTCATCCGGGTGTCGAGTGCTTCGTCTTGTGCTGTCTTGCTTGTGTTGATTTTGCTCGTGTTGATGTGCTCGTGTTGATGTGAAAGAGGGGGAACGACCCATGTCCGTGAAGTCCCGCCGATCCCTGCTGCTCGCGAGCGGCGCGCTCCTCGCGGTCGCCGCGGTCGCCGTCCCGGTGGTGGTCGGCACGGCGTCGGCGGACCCGGCGTCCGCCGACCAGCCGCGGATCGTCGGCGGTGAGAAGGCCTCCCTCTCGGACCACCCGTACGCGGTCTACCTGACCGACGCGGCCGGCAACCAGTACTGCGGCGCGGTGATCGTCAGCTCGACGGCGATCGCGACGGCGGCGCACTGCGCCAAGGCCGTCGCGAAGGAGGACGTCCGCGTGGTGGCCGGCCGCGAGGACAAACGCACCGCCGAGGGTGACGTCCTGAGCGTCTCGAAGGTCTGGATCAGCAAGGGCTACAACGACCCGACGCAGGGCGACGACATCGCGGTCATGACCGTCCGCGGCCAGCTCGGCTACCGGCCCGCGAAGCTGCCCGGCAGCGATGACGCGGCTTCGTACCGGGAAGGCACGCGGGCGACGGTGCTCGGCTGGGGCCGCGTCGCCGACGGCGGCGACCGGTCCGACTACCTGCGCAGCGCCCAGGTCCCGGTGGTCTCGGACAGTGCCTGCCGCTCCGACTACACCGTGTACGACCAGCGGACCATGGTCTGCGCGGGCTACGCGGAGGGCGGCGTCGACGCCTGCCAGGGCGACTCCGGCGGTCCGCTGGTGGTCGGCGACACGCTGATCGGGATCGTGTCGTTCGGCGACGGCTGCGGCAAGGCGGGCAAGCCGGGGGTCTACACGCGCGTCTCGGCGTACACGAGCGACATCGAGGCCCAGGCCAAGCCGCGCCTCCTCGGCTGAGCGTGATAGGCAGGGGGCATGCCGACCCTGCACGACGCGACCGGCCCCGAGCTGACCGCCGCCCAGCTGCACGACATCCTCCGCCTGCGCGTGGACGTGTTCGTGGTGGAGCAGAAGGCGGCGTACCCCGAGCTGGACGGCCGTGACCTGCGGCCGGACACCCGCCACCTGTGGTTCGAGGACTCGAGCGGGGTGACGTCGTACCTGCGGGTGCTCGCCGACCCGGACGGTGTCCGCCGCATCGGCCGCGTGGTGACGGCGGCCTCCGCCCGCGGCCAGGGCTTGGCGGCCCGCTTGATGGACGCGGCCCTGCTCACCCCGGGCGAATACGTCCTGGACGCGCAAACGTACGTCCAAGGCTTCTACGCGCGCTACGGCTTCGTCGCGGAAAGCGCGGAGTACACGGACGAAGACGGAATCCCGCACATCACGATGCGCCGCCTCCCGCAGTAACGCCGATACGCGAACCGACCGTCCAGGCACGCGAGCCGACTGTCCAGGTACGCGAGCCGACTGTCCAGGCACGCGAGCCGACTGTCCAGGTACGCGAACCGACCCTCGGGGTACGGCTCAGGCGGTCGCCCCGCGCGGAGCGGTAGCCGTGATCACCTTCACCGCGCGGTCCACATCGGACTCCGTGAGGTCGGCCCGCGCGGTCAGCCGCAGCCGTGAGATCCCGTCCGGCACCGACGGCGGCCGGAAGCACCCGACCCGGATCCCCTGCTCCGCGCACGCCGCCGCCCACGCGACGGCCGTCTCCGCGGACGGCGCCTGAACCGAGATCACGGCCGCGTCCGGCAGGCTCACCTTCAGCCCGGCCGCCTTCAACGACATCGCGAGGTTGCCCGCGTTCTCCAGCACCTTCTCCGCCAGCCCCGGCTCCTCCTTCAACGCGTGCAACGCGGCCAGCGCGGCAGCGGCACTCGCGGGCGCCAGAGCGGTGTCGAAGATAAAGCTGCGAGCCGTGTCGATCAGGTGCTTGATCACGCGACGCGGCCCCAGCACCGCCCCGCCCTGGGCGCCGAGGGACTTCGAGAGCGTCAACGTCGTGACGACGTCCGGTGCGCCCGACAGCCCGGCCGCGTGGACCGCCCCGCGGCCGCCGTCGCCCAGGATGCCGAAGCCGTGCGCGTCGTCCACGAGCAGCGCCGCGCCGTGCGAACGGCAGATCCCGGCCAGCTCCTCGAGCGGGGCGAGGTCGCCGTCGACCGAGAACACCGAGTCGGTCACCACCAGCGCACGCGGTTTGCGCCGGGTCGCCAGCGCGTTCTTGATCGCCGACGGCGTCGAGTGCGCGACCGCGGCGACGTCGGCCCGCGAGAGCCGGCAGCCCTCGATCAGCGACGCGTGGATGTACTTGTCGGTGACGATCGCGGACTCGGACCCCGACAGCGCCGTCACCGCGCCGAGGTTCGCGGCGAAGCCGGACGAGAACACGAGCGCCGCCTGCACGCCGCAGAACCGCGCGAGCTCCAGCTCCAGCTCGGTGTGCAGCTCGGTCGAACCGGTGACCAGCCGTGACCCGGTCGACCCGGCGCCCCAGCGCAGCGCGGCGGCCGCGGAGGCCCCGGCGACGCGCTTGTCACGGGCCAGCCCGAGGTAGTCGTTGCCGGCCAGATCCAGCTCGTCCGCCTTCGCGGGACGCGGCCGCAGCTGCCGCACGAGCCCCGCGTTCGCCCGCTTCTCCGCCTCGGTGTCGAGCCAGTCGAAAACCTCTTCGGGCGGAAGCGTCGGCGGCGTAGTCACGTCCCGCAGTCTCCCATCCGGACTCCGCGCGGCCGGGAAGCGGGCCCGGAAACGCCGGAAGCCCCGGACCGCGGTCCGGGGCTTCCGAAAACTTGCCGAGAAAAGAAATCAGCTGTCGTAGCCGCGACGCGGGCCACGGCTCGGGCGGCCGTAGCCACCGCCGTTGCCCGAGCGGGGCTGACGCCCACGGCCGCCGAAGCCGCCGGGACGACCCTCACGGGAGCCCTGGCTGTAGCTGCCACGGTCGCCACCGCGGTCACCACGGTCGCCGCCGTAGCTGCTGCCGCCGCGCTCGCCCTGGCTGCTGCTGCCGCCGCGGTAGCCACCACGGCTCGAGCCGCCGTGGCCACGGTCACCGCGGAAGCCACCGCCGCCGCCGCGACGCGGGTTCTCGCGCCGCCGCTCGATGACCGGCTCGCCGCTGGGCTCCTGGGCGCCGGTGATGCGAGACAGCGCTTCGTCACCCGGACGGACCATGGTGGACTCGGCGCGGACGCCGGCCCGGTCGGTCATCCGCTTGACCATGCGGCGCTGGTCGTTGGTGACCACCGTGACGACGACCCCGGACGCCCCGGCGCGCGCCGTGCGGCCCGCGCGGTGCAGGTAGTCCTTGTGGTCGGCCGCCGGGTCGACGTGCAGCACCAGCGAAATGTTGTCGACGTGGATGCCGCGCGCGGCGACGTCCGTGGCGACCAGCACCGGGGTGTGGCCTTCCTTGAAGTCGGCGAGGACGCGGTTGCGCTGCCCCTGCGTCTTGCCACCGTGCAACGCCGCCGCGTTCACGCCCTGCTCGCGCAGCCGCTCGGCGAGGCGGTCGACGTGGTGCTTGGTCCGCACGAACATGATCGTGCGGCCCTCGCGGGCGCCGATCTGCGTGATGACGTCCTGCTTGTCCTGGTGCGACACCTGGAGCACGTGGTGGTCCATGGTGTCGACGCTCGCGGTCGACGGCGCGACCGAGTGCGTGACCGGGTCGGTCAGGTACTGCCGGACCAGGCGGTTGACGTCACCGTCGAGCGTCGCCGAGAACAGCAGCCGCTGGCCGCCCGGCGGGGTGAGGTCCATGATCTCGCGGACCTGCGGCATGAAGCCCATGTCCGCCATCTGGTCGGCCTCGTCGAGCGCGATGAAGTTGCAGTCGCCCAGGTGCGCGGTGCCCTGCCGGACGTGGTCCGACAGCCGCCCCGGGGTGGCGATCAGCAGGTCGACGCCGCGGGAGAGCGCGTCCGCCTGGCGGGCGAAGGCCATGCCGCCGACGGCCGTGCGGCACCACAGGCCGAGCGACCTGGCCAGCGGGGTCAGCGAGTCGGCCACCTGCATGGCCAGCTCGCGGGTCGGGACCAGGATCAGCGCGCGGGGGCGCTTCGGGCGGGCCTTGCCGTCGGCGAGCCGGGCCAGCATGGCCAGGCCGAAGGCGAGGGTCTTGCCGGAGCCGGTCTGGGCGCGGCCCAGGATGTCGCGGCCGGCCAGTGCGTCCGGGATGGTCGCGGACTGGATCGGGAAGGGGCTGGTGATGCCGGCCTCGGCCAGCGCGCGGAGCAGCGGCTCCGGCAGGCCCAGTTCGGCGAAGGTCCTGGTCGCCACGGTCTCGACAGCGTCATCGCGCAGCATGTCCCCACCGGCGGGGCGCTGACGCGGCCGACGGTCGGGACGGTCCGCGTGCGCGGACGTCGAGGAAGGACCAGAGTTGAACGTGACTGTCACAAATGCCTCTCGGACGTGGTTCGTCACAAGGAGGCCCGGGCTCCCCGCGCGCAGGCAGGGCAAGATGGTGTGCGGTGGGCGTTCACAGGGACGGACCCCGGCACACTGTGTCTTGTCGCTTTCCGACACTGCGCGCCGCTTTTGGGATTGCGGATCACCGCGAGCCATTCGGTGGCTCTGGAGGCGACGGACACCAACTCATCCACGCCGCCGGTTGCGGTCTTTACGTACTGTACCTGAAGGGGAGCTGGTCCTCCGCATCGAGGTAACCGGTTGTGGGCGGCGTCGCAGGCGTGTTCCACGCCACACCCGCGACACCGCCGCGAGATCACCCGAGCCCGGCGGCGGAGACGAGGTCCGCCAGCAGCCCGTCGACGTTCGTGACGTGCTCGCCGAGGCCGCGGCCGTGGAACCAGCCGGCGAGGTTGCGCACGTCCCGCGCGAGGAACTCGACGCCGCCGGGGTTGGCGACGACGTCGACCACCTGCGGCAGGTCGATCACCACCAGCCGGCCCCGGTGCACCAGCAGGTTGTACGCCGAGAGGTCGCCGTGGGCGAGGCCTTCCGACGCGAGCAGTTCCAGCGCCGCGGTGGCCTGGAACCACAGGTCCTTCAGCTCGTCCGGCTCCGGGCGCACCTGGGCCAGGCGGGGCGCGGCCGTCCCGTCGTCGTCGCCGAGGAACTCCAGGAGCAGTTCGGTGCCGTTGCGCTGCACCGGGTACGGCACGGGCGCACCGAGCGTCCACAAGCGACTCAACGCGGCGAACTCCGCGACGGTCCACTGTTCGGCGATCAGGTTGCGGCCGAACGCGCTGCGCTGCGCCATCGCCCGGGTTTCGCGGGAGCGGCGCATCCGCCGTCCTTCGAGGTAGCCCGCGTCGCGGTGGAACAGCTTGTGTTCGTCGCTGCGGTAGCGCTTCGCGGCGAGCAGCGTGCCGGGGGTGCGGGGCAGGCCGCGCCGCAGCAGGTGGACGTCGGCCTCCTTGCCGGTCTTGAGGACGCCGAGGTCGGTGTCGACGGCGGCGAGCTCGGTGACGACCCACTCGGGCCGGGGGATCGGGCCGTGTTCGGCGTCGTCCCAGGTCGACCAGCGGTCGGCGCCCTCCGGCAGCTGATTTTCGGTGTAGGCGTCGTCGCGGAGCTTGGCGAGGCGGACGCGTTCGCCTTCGGTCAGCCGCCCGCTGCGGGTGGGTTCAGGTTCGTCGTCGAACCGCGCCCGGCGGGAGGGGCGTTCGCGGGTTTCGTCCTCGAACCGCCCGCGGCGGCCGGTTGGCGCACGCTGCGAGAAGTGCTCATCGGTTTCGTCGCCGAACCGCGTGCCGCGGGCAGGGCGTTCGCCGAAGAGGTCGAAGTCGTCGGAATCGTGCTGGCGCACTGGTGGGGTTCTCCTTGGTCAGGGGTGCCCCACCGGGCGCGTGATCAGCCTCGGGGGGCGGGTGGGTGAGGGCGTGAGAAGGCCCGGACATCCATCACGACAGGCACCTCCCGCTCTCGAACCCCGGCTCCCTGCCGGCTGCGCTCCAGCTTGCCGGACCGATCCGCGGCCGCGCAACCGAATAGCGCGAAAGGACCGTTCGTGCGCTTTCCTTGAATTCCGCCCGCCGGCGTGGTCACGATGAGGGGGCAGGCTCACCGAGCAGGGGCCGGGCAAAGTCACGGTCGCGCGCGACGTTTGGCGGAGGGTGGCGACGTCATGAACGACTCTTTCCTGTCGTCCAGCGTCGTGAACGACCCTTTCATGACGTCCCGCCCGGCATCCGCGACTTTGCCGAGGCCCTGGAGGAGGGGTGGATGGATTCCTACGACGTCGTGGTCGTCGGCGGCGGCCACAACGGGCTGGTGGCGGCCGCGTACCTGGCGCGGGCGGGCCGGTCGGTGCTCGTGCTCGAACGGCGCGGCGAGACCGGCGGCGCCGCCGTGTCGTTCCGCGCGTTCGAGGGTGTCGACGTCCGGCTTTCGCGCTATTCCTACCTGGTCAGCCTGTTGCCGAAGAAGATCGTGGCCGACCTCGGTCTCGACGTGCGGCTGAAGCGGCGCCGGATGTCGTCCTACACGCCCACGGGCGACTCGGGTCTCCTTGTCGACACGGGGGACGACGGCCGGACAGCGGCGTCGTTCCGCGCGGTCACCGGGTCCACGTCGGACTTCGCGGCGTGGCGCCGGTTCTCGAAGCTGACCGGCGGTGTCGCCGAAGGCGTCTTCGGCACGCTCACCGAGCCACTGCTGTCCGAAGTGGACTTCCGCTCGCGAGTGGGCGGCGCCGAGGCGTGGTCGGCATTGTTCGAGCGGCCGATCGGCGAGACGCTCACGTCGTGGTTCGGCGACGACACTGTCCGCGGCGTCGTGCTCACCGACGCCCTGATCGGCACGTTCGCCGCGGCGGGCGCCGAGGACCTGCGGCAGAACCGCTGCCTGCTCTACCACGTGATCGGCAACGGAACCGGCGACTGGGACGTCCCGGTCGGCGGCATGGGCGCGGTCACCGGCTCGCTCGCGTCGGTGGCTTCCGCGGCGGGCGCGCGGCTCGTGACCGGGGCGGAGGTGCTGTCGGTCGACCCCGGCGGCGAGATGCGTTACCGCCGTGACGACGCCGAACACGTCGTACGCGGCAGGTACGTCCTGGCGAACGTCGCGCCGGACACGCTGGCGCGGCTGCTCGGCGAGGAGCCACCGGAGCGCCCGGAAGGGGCGCAGCTGAAGGTGAACATGGTGCTGTCACGGCTGCCGAAGCTGCGCGACCCGCACGTCGACCCGGCCGAGGCGTTCGGCGGCACGTTCCACGTCAACGAGACGTACACCCAGCTGGAGACGGCCTATCGCGAGGCGGCGGCGGGAAAGATCCCCACGCTGCCGCCGTGCGAGATCTACTGCCATTCGCTGACGGACCCGTCGATCCTCGGCCCGGCCGAACGCGCGGCGGGCGTGCAGACCCTGACGTTGTTCGGCCTGCACATGCCGGCGCGCCTTTTCGAGGGGCGCAACGAAGAGGCGCGCGAAGCGGCGTTGCGCGCGACGCTGGCTTCGCTGAACAGCGTGCTGGCCGAGCCGATCGAGGACTGCCTGCTGACCGGCCCGGACGGAAAGCCTTGCGTGGAGGCGAAGACCCCGCTCGACCTGGAGGCCGAGCTGGGCCTTCCGGCGGGGCACATCTTCCACCGCGACCTGGCTTGGCCGTTCGCGACGGACCCGGCGCAGGTGGGCAAGTGGGGAGTGGAGACGCCCCACGAACGCGTCCTGCTGTGCGGCGCGGGAGCGGTGCGGGGAGGTGGTGTCAGCGGAATCCCCGGCCACAACGCGGCGATGGCGGTGCTGGACGCGCGGGCGGACTGAGGCCCCACGTCTTAAATGAGTCAGTCAGGTCTCCGGCGGTCCCGAATGACTCATTCAAGACCTCTGGCCTGGCGAATCTGCCCTGCCCGACAGCACTTGCCGCCACCGGCGACCGGCGCGCGCCCGGCGCCGGCTCGTACGGCAGCGCAGGGCGCGAGGCCCGACCGCACACCGGCCGACGGTCCCACCATCACCCACGAGCATCACCCCCGAGCGGCATCGTGCTCGGCGCACAGGCACCCGACCCCCGGCTCGATCCACTCCTGCCCGGCCCACCCGGGATGGCGTTCGACGAGCAGCGAACGCACCTCGGCAGCGATCTCACGCACCCCGAGACCCGCGTCCCGCCGGCGCCAGGTCTCGTCCCGCAGCTCGCGCAGGTAGTCGCGGACGTCATTGAGCACCGGAACACCACCGACCTCTCCGTGCCCGGGCACCACGACCCGGGGCTCGCGGGCGGCCAGCCGGTCCAGGACCGAGAGCCACCCCACGCCGGTCACGTCCGTGTCGTGCGGCGGGAACCACGGGAGGATCGCGAACTGCCCGGTCTCGGCCAGGTCGCCGGTGAACAGCACGCCCGCGTCCGGCACCTCGACCACCTGGTCGCCGACCGTGTGGCCCCGGCCCGTGGGCCGCAGCCGGACTATCCGGCCGCCCAGGTCGAGCTCCCGCGAGCCGTCGTAGACCTCGTCCGGTGCCGGCACCCGGACGTCCGCCAGCCGGGCGGCGACCACCGGGTCCAAGCCGCGGAACATCTCGAGGTAGCCCGCGCCCTTCGTGGCGAGGTCGTCCGCCTGGGCGCGGTTGACCAGGTAGGTCGCCGCGCCGGCGAACACCTGCGCGCCGTACGCGTGCTCGGGGTGGAAGTGCGTCGTCGTCAGGTACAGGCGGCGGCCGTTCGCCACCGAAGCCGCGAACGCGAGCACCTCCGACGCGTTCGCGGTGCCGAGGCCCGTGTCGACGACCAGGACGGCGTCCGTGCCGCCGATGACGCCGATGTTGGGCACGAGGTCGACGCGGTCGTTCGGGATCACCAGGAGGTCCGGGGCGAGTTCCCGGGCCCCGGCCACCCGCACGGCGGGATCGGTCAGGTCGGTCATCCCTCGATTCCACCGCCGGGACACCCAAGCCGTCCAAGACCGATCTCGTGGCGCCGATACCCGGCGGACATCGTCGCCGGTCGGGGTTACTGTTCGGCTATGGCGGTGGATCAGGAACTCGTGGACGCGGCGATCGCGCTGGCGCGCACCCGGCTCGGGGGCACGCCGTGGTCCGGGGCGGCGGCGCTGCGCCTCGACGACGGCACGGTGCTCACGAGCACGGCACCGGAATTCCCGAACAGGGCGTCAGCCTGTGCCACGAAACCGGCGCGATCTGCGAAGCCTTCAAGCTGGACAGGCGCGTGACCGGCTCGGTGTGCGTGACCGCCGCGGACGAAGAGCGCGGCTACTGGATCCTCGCGCCCTGCGGCGTCTGCCAGGAACGGCTCTTCGCCCACGGCCCGGACGTCGAGGTCGCCGTGCCCGAGCCCGCGGACCCGCGCCGGTGGCGGGCCCTGCGGCTGCGGGACGTCCAGCCGCACTGGTGGGTGCGCGTGTTCCCCGACGAGGTCTGGCCCTTCGAGGCCGGGCAGCCGGGCTGAGATGGAGTTGCGCACGCTGCGTTACTTCGTGGCGGTCGCCGAAGAACTCCACTTCGGGCGGGCCGCCGCGCGGCTGCACATGAGCCAGCCGCCGCTGAGCCGCGCGGTCAAGCAGCTGGAGGCCGACGTCGGCGCCGTCCTGCTGGTGCGCTCGGCCGCGGGCGTCGCGCTCACCCCGGCCGGCTCGACGCTGCTGGAGGAGGCCCGCGCCCTGCTCGACCAGGCCGACCGGGCGCGGGTGCGCGTGGCCGCCGCGGCCGGCGCCGCGACGATCACCGTCGGCCTCCTCGCCGACAGCGCCGACCCGGACGCGACGCGGCTGGCCGACGCCTACCGCCGGCAGCACCCGGGCCTCGAGGTCCGCGTCCGCGACACGGACCTGACCGACCCGACGTGCGGCCTGCGCGCCGGGCTGGTCGACGTCGCCCTGACCCGCGGGCCCTTCGACGAGGCCGGCCTGACGGTGCACCGGCTGCGCGAAGACCCGGTGGGCGCGGTGCTGCGCGCCGACGACCCGCTGGCCCGCCGCGACCACCTGGAGCTGGCCGACCTGGCCGGCCGGCGCTGGTTCCGGTTCCCGGAGGGCACCGATCCGGTCTGGCAGTCGTACTGGCACGGCGGCGAGCCGCGTGAGGGGCCGGTGGTGCGCGCCGTGCAGGAATGCCTGCAGGCCGTGCTGTGGAACGGGACCGTCGGGCTGATGCCGCTCGGCCACCGGCCACCGGGCGAGCTGACCGTCGTGCCCCTGACCGACCTGGCGCCGAACCCGGTGGTCGTCGCCTGGAAGGACGCGAGCCCGTTGGTCCGGTCGTTCGTGGGGCTCGCGTCGGCCGCGTATCAGACGATCGGCGGGCGACGGACGTCGTAGAGGTCCCAGTCCAGCTGCCAGAACGCGTCGATGCCGTGCTCGCGGATGTACTTGCGCTCGGTGTCGTGCACCGGGAAGCAGCCGGCGATGCTGATCGGCGCGCCCCCGATGTCGATCAGCGTGTACTGGTCCGCGTCGAGGCCGGCCGGTGCGCACACGGCGAAAGCGGTCATTTCGGACTCGGGCGCGATCGGCTCGCCGAAGTCGATGGTGTCGCCGTAGACGAACGGGCAGGTGCCCCGCAACTGCTCGGCGAGGTAGCCGATGGCCAGCGCCCACACCGGGTCGTCGGACCGGACGCTGATCCACAGCTCCGGTTTCACGCCGTGCCATTCGACGTGGTCGGCCAGCGAAAGGCCGTACGTCACCCCGGTCAGGTATCTCGGCTCCGGTTCGTCGGCGTAGACGAACGCGATGACGTCGTCGAGCCCGGCGTGGGTCGACGGAATCGGCTGCAGCCGGGGTTCGGTGCTCCCGGTCAGGGTGTCGAGATGGGCGACATACCGCTCGGCACGGCTCGGCATGGCGCGCAGCATACGACCGGCCGGTCGAGTGCGTGAGGCAGTCCTGGTGGCCCGGGCGCGGCACGATCGGGCAGGGTGGGGGACATGCGAGTGCTCGTGATCGGCAGCGGAATCGGCGGCGCGGCAACGGCCTGGCACCTGGCGGGCCGGGGCGCGGAGGTGGTCGTGGCGGACGCGGCCCGGCCGGGGACGGCCACCGAAGCCGGCGCCGGAATCGTCAGCCCGTGGACGTCGCGCTGGGAAGACGCGCTTTACCCGCTCGCGTCGGCGGCCGGCCGGTACTACCGCGAGTTCGCGGCCGAGCTCGAGGATTCGTCGTTCGAGGTCGTCGGCGGGATGGTCGTGTCGGCCGACGACGCAGAGCTGGCCGAGGCGCACGACCGGCTGACCGCGCGGGCGGCGGACGCGCCCGAAATCGGGGAAATCCGGCGGCTCGACTCCGCGCAGGCGCGTGAACTGTTCCCCGCGTTGGCGCCCGGACTGAGCGCGGTGCACCTGGCGGGCGCCGGGCGCGTCGACGGCCACCAGCTGCGCCGGGCCCTCCTGACGGGCGCCGAACGCCGGGGCGCGAAGTTCCTCGAAGGCGAGGTCGCGTTCCGCGCCGACGGGACGGTGGTGAGCTCGTCGGGCCCGCTGGAAGCGGACAGCGTCGTGGTCGCGGCCGGCGCGTGGAGCCGGGAACTGCTGGCGCCGCTGGGGATCGACCTGCCGGTGACGCCGCACCGCGGCCAGATCAGCCACTTCGACCTGCCGGGCACGGACACGTCGGCGTGGCCGGTGGTGCTCCCGCGCACGAGCCACTACCTCCTGGCGTTCGGCGGCGGCCGGGTGGTGGCGGGCGCGACGCGCGAGGCGGAATCCGGCTTCGACTACCGCGTGACGGCGGCGGGCCAGCGCGAGGTGCTGGACAACGCGCTGACGGTGGCCCCGGGCCTGGCGGACGCGACGCTGACGGAGACCCGCGTCGGCTTCCGCCCGGGCACACCGGACGGCCTGCCGATCCTGGGTTCGCTGCGGCCGGGTTTGACGGTGTCGACGGGCTTCGGCGCGGGCGGGCTGACGAACGCGCCGTTCGCGGGGAAGCTGGTCGCGTCGATCGCGCTGGGGGAGGACCTGGGCTTCGACCTGAGGCCGTTCGCCCCGGACCGGTTCTGAACGGCCGTCAGCCTTCGGTGACCAGCTCCAGCGCGTAGTCACCCGTGCGCTCCACCGCCAGGCCCGCTTTCCTGATCACCTTCACCAGCTGGTCCACAGTGGACGGTTCGGCCCGCGTGATCGCCAGTTCGCGCGCCAAGCGGCCCTTGTAGGCCTTGTTGAAGTGGCTGACCGTCACGCGCTCGCCGCGGGCGTTCTGCGTCACCACGCGGACCGTCACCGCGTCCGGGCGCAGCTTCGCGAACGCCGAGTACGTGCCCGAGCGCAGGTCCACCACCAGGCCCTCCACCTGCCGCAACACCGGTTCGAGCACCGGCTTCCAGTGCCCGCGGACCGTCCCCAGCGACGGCAGCGAGTTCCCGCCCGAAAGCCGGTACGCCGGGATCGGGTCGGTCGCCGACACCACGCCGAACAGCGACGACGTCACCGCCAGCCGCCGGTGCGCCTTCTCCAGGCCCGCCTTCGTGAAGCTCTTCACGTCGAGCGCGTCGTACAGGACGCCGGTGTAGCGGCGCAGCGCCGGCATCGTCGGCGACGTCAGCAGCTCCGCGTTGCGCGCCACCTCCCCGGCCTGGCGCTCGGTGAGACCCAGGGCCGCGACGCTGCCCGGGACGTCGCGGGCCAGCTCGACCAGCGCGTCGGCGAGCTTCGCGCGTGCCGGGTTCAGCTCGGGGAACGACAGCGCGCCGAGGTCGAGGGGGCCGCCGCGGCCGCCGTCGGCCTTGGTCTCGGAAGGAGGAAGGAGCACCAGCACGCACCGAGCGTACTGTGCCGAATTTACCGATCCGACCTCTGGCCGGATCGGTAAATCGGGGTGCGCGGACGCCGCCGCCCGGCCTAGCCTCCCGCCATGGACCTCACCTGGCGCCCGTTGACCCTCGACGACGTCCCCGCGCTCACCCGGCTGTACGCCGCGGCCGAGGAAGTCGACCGGACCGGTGACCACTTCAGCGACGAAGACCTCCGCGACGAGCTCGAAGGACCCAACATCGACCTGGCCCGCGCCACCACCGGCGCCTGGGCGGGCGAGACGCTCGCCGGCTACGGCCTGATCCGCCGCCGCGACGCCGCGGACCCGGTGCACATGATCCGGCTGCAGTCGGTGGTGCACCCGATGCATCGGACGGACGCCGTCGGCGCTCACCTGGTCGAGTGGTTTTCGCGGACGAGCCGCGAGGTCAACGAGCGCGCCTTCCCCGGCGCGCCGTTCGAACTGCACCACGGCCGGCACCAGCACGAGCGCTGGATCACCGGTGTCCTCGCCGGCGCGGGCTTCACGCACCAGCGGACGATGGTGAACATGCGCGTCGGCCTCGCCGACCTGCCGCCGCAGCCGCCGCTGCCGGACGGCGTCACCGCGGTGCCGTTCGACTTCAAGTACGACCTCGCCGCGCTCGACGCCCGCAACGACACCTTCGCCGGCCACTGGGGCAGTACGGCCTACGAGCCGGAGGCCTGGCACCACCTGGTCACCGGCTCCAAGGACTTCCGCCCGGACGTGTCGTTCCTCGTCCTCGACGGCGACAAGGTCCTGGCGTTCGTGCTCAGCCACTTCTACCAGTCCGAAGCCGCGGCGACGGGCATCCGCGAGCACTACGCCACCTGGGTGGGAACGCGGGCGGTCCTGCGCGGCCGCGGCGTCGCGTCGGGGCTGCTGGGGCACACGCTCTTGGCGGCGAAAGCCGCGGGATTCGCCCGGTCGGCGCTGAACGTCGACGTCGACAACGCGCACCGCGCCCTGGGGGTTTACGAGCGGTGCGGATATCGCGTCGAGGACGAATGGCACGTGTACGTCCGTTCCTGAAACTGTCCTGAATTCGGGACACCCCACCGCTGATCGGGGAATGGACGGCATTCGTACCATCGCCTCATGAAGCCGACTTCCGCGTCCCCGGGTGCCAGAGCGCTGGCCGCGTCGCTGCGCGAATTGCGGATGACGCGGGGCAAAGGACTGCGCGAACTTGCCCGGATGGTGCGGATTCTGCCGCAGTTGCTGTCGGCGTGGGAAAAGGGGCAACGCGTCCCCGGCCCCGAGGACATCGCCCGGCTGCTGGGCGCCCTCCAGATCGACGACGCGACGTACGAGCGCATGATGCGCCTGGCCAGGCGTGCGAAGGACGACAACTGGCTGGATTCCAACCCGTCGGATCTGCCGCCCGCGCTGAGCGGCATCGTCGAGTACGAGCGCACCGCCACCCGCATCACGAACTGGTACCACGCGATCGTGCCCGGACTTCTGCAGACGGCCGATTACGCCCGCACGATCCTGAGCAATTCGGAGATCGGCCTGGAACAGGCCGACGCGATGCTCATCGCGCGGCTGAACCGGCAGCGCGTTCTCACGAAGGCCGACCCGGTCCGCCTCAGCGCACTCATCGGTGAGGTCGCGGTCCGTGAGGCGATCGGCAGCACCGACATCATGTCGGACCAGATCGACCACCTGCTGGAAATGATGACGCTGCCGAACGTTTCGCTGCGGATCGTGCCTGCGAACATCGGCTACCACCCCGGGCTGATCGGCTCGTTCATCCTGTACGAGTTCGCCGATCTGCCCTCGATCGTGCACCTGGAAAGCTCGCACGCGACGGCATTCCTGCACGAGTCCGATGTTGTCGGCAAGTACCGGAAGCAGGCTAGGATCTTGGCCGGTACAGCTTTGGGCGACGACGCCACCCGAGCCCTGCTTCGGGAGGTCGCGCGATAGTTCGGGAGGCCACGGGATGAACGGTTGGCGCAAGTCGAGCTACAGCGGTGGGCAGTCGGACTGCGTCGAGGTGAAGCTCGATCACTCTATCGGCGTCCGGGACACGAAGGCCCGTGAGCAGGGGCAACTGACCGTCACCCCCGCTGCTTGGGCCGCCGTCGTCAGTGCTCTACGAGGTTGAGCAGCTCCTCACCCTGCACGTACCTCCGCAGCTGCTCGCCCGCCAGCTTCTTCGCGCGCGGATAGAACGACGCCGACCCGCCGGCGATGTGCGGGGTGATGACCACGCCCGGCACCGTCCACAGTGGATGGTCCGCGGGCAGCGGTTCCGGGTCCACGACGTCGAGGCCCGCGCGCAGGCGGCCGGTGCGCGTCTCGGCCAGGAGGGCGTCCGTGTCGATCGCCGTGCCGCGGCCGACGTTCACCACCAGCGCGTCGTCCGGGAGAGCGGCCAGGGCCTTCGCGTCGAACAGGCCGCGCGTCGCCGGCGTGTCCGGGAGGATCAGCACCACGATGTCGGCCTCGGGCAGCAGGTCCGGCAGCTCGGCGACGCCGTGGACGCCGTCGTCCGGCCGCGCGCGGCTCGCCACCCGGGTCACCACCGCTTCCGCGGCGAGGAGCTGGCGCTCGATCGCCTGCCCGATCGAGCCGTAGCCGACCAGGAGCACGCGGCTGTCGGCGAGGGACCGCGTGTGCTCGCGCGTCCATTCGCCGCGCGTCTGCTGCGCGAACCAGCGCGGTAGGTCGCGCTGCGCCGCGTGGATCAGCGCGAGAGCGTGCTCGGCGACGCTCAGGTCGTGGAGCCCCCGCCCGTTCGCCAGCCGCACCCCCTCGGGCAGCAGCGGCACGAGCGTCTCGACGCCCGCCGACAGCGACTGCACCACCCGCAGCGACGGCAGCTCCTTGATGAGCTTCGGCGGCTCGGGACCGCGGTCGTAGGGCAGCACGTAGAACTCGACGTCGGCCAGCTGGGCCGGGGGAGGTTCGACGCCGTCGTAGTAGACGGCGTCGAGCCCCTCCGGTACCTCGATGTCGGTCCACGGCAGCAGTACGCGAGCGCTCATGCCGCCTTTCTACCCGCTAGCGCGTGTAGTAGCCCTGCAGGTCGACGACCAGGTGCGTCGAGCCGGCGGAGTTGCGGACGTCGAAGCGCGCGCCGGCGCCGAGGCGGACCGTCGCCGCGTTGGAGGTGTTCTCGCCGGGCGAGGCGTTCACCGTCGACGGGACTCCGCTGTAGGGCAGGTCGTGCGACCAGGCCGAGAGGAACGACCTCATGCTCGGCTGCGCGTCGGTGAGGTTCACCGCCGCCGCGGTCGCGCCGGACGGCAGGTCGCCGGCCGGCACCGTGACGATCCCGCCCGGGCCCAGCGGCGCCGGCGGTGTCGCGGCCCGAGTGTCGAGCAGGCGGACGGAGGTGGACAGCGCGGCGTACCGGCTGCCCGCGTCGCCGGGGACGAAGGCGCCCGCCACCGACAGCAGCGCGTGGCCCTGGCCGTGGTGGAGGAAGACGCGGATGGCGCCGTCGTCGCCGATGCGCACGAGCGACTGCGTTGCGCGGTCCTCGCCCGTGGCGACGTTCAGCGTCGACGGGCCGGGCGAGCCCTGGGCGAAGACGCTGAAGAAGGTCTCGGAGTCGGTTTCGGTCCCGGTGAGGTTGACCGCCACCGCGACGGCGTCCGCGGGCACGCCCGCCACCCCGCGGACCGGAACGGTGACGATCTCGCCGCCGGTCAGCTTGCCCGGGTGGCCGCCGAGCGACGTCCGGGTGTCGAGGACCTCGGCCGGCTTGTCGTTCGGCTGGTACGTCGCCTCGCCCGAGGCGCTGTAGTAGCCGAGGTAGTCGACGAGGACGTCGACCGAGCCGGCGTTGTTGCGGACCTGGATCTTCCTGTCCGGGCCGACGGGGACGACGGCCATGACCGCGGCCGTCTTGCCGGCGCCGAGGTTGAGGTTGGACGTCGTGGGGAGCGCGTCGCCGTACGCGGTGAGGAAGGTACCGGCCGTGCCGCCGGTCCCGACGATGCTGATCGCGACCGCGCCGGCGCTCACCGGCAGATCCGGGATGGTGACCGGGACGGACTCGCCGGCCGTCAGGGGCTGGTGATGGCCGCCTTGCTCGGTGCGCGTGTCGAGGACGCGCTGAGCGGTGGGCAACGCGGTGTAGGCGTCGCCGCGCAGGCGCAGGCCGATCCAAGCGGCGATGTCGTCGACGCGGGTCTCGATGCCTCCCTGACGGGTCTCGGCCGAGCCGAGGCAGCCGGCCTGCCACGACGTGTGGTGCAGCCCGACCAGCTCGGTGACGCCGTTGCGCTGCTGGAGCAGGGGCCCGCCGGCGTCGCCTTGGCAGGTCGTCGCGGACGCCGGGTCGCCGAGGATGGCGAGGGTGGTGGCGGTGCTGCTCTGCACGGAGACGGCGGCGGTGTGCAGCCGATCGGGCACCCACTCGGTGGCGGTGCGGCCGTACCCGGCGACGAGCGCGGAGTCGCCGGCCGCGAGGGCGGTGGTGCCGAGGGCGACCGGGGTGACGCCGGCGACGGGCGCGGACAGCTTGGCGAGGGCGACGTCGCGATCGGCCCGGAAGAGGACGTCGACGATCGCGCGTTCGGTGCCGGGCGTGGCGCCCCGGCCGACGATGGCCTTCGAGGCCGGCTTCGGCGGCCCGGCCTGGCCGGCGTTCTCCGGGAAGCAGCTCGCGGCGGTGAGCACCCACTGCGGGGCGACGAGGGCCCCGCTGCACCCGTGGGCGCTGCCGACCTCGACCCGGGCGGCGAAGGTGTAGGAGCCGTCGGGAGCGGGAGGGCCCCCGCTGACGGCGGCACTCGGCACGGCGGCCACCAGGCCGGCGACCGCGACGGCGGTGAGCACGGCCCCGGCTCTGGCTCGTCCGGACGCGCTGAAGACACCCTTGACGGGCAGCATGGATCCCCCTGTGGATTCGAGCAGTGATTCGAGCTGTGGAGTCGGAAATTTCGCGAACAGGACACGTCGCGGGTCACCGCTGACCAAGGACCTCCCCGTTCCCTGCGGCGCGATGCTAGCGGGGCGAGCCGCCAGGTCGCCAGGGTCGGAACGGGGATATCGGCGAGCGCTGATCCGAACGGCCGAGCGTGCTCGGGCTCGACCCCGCGGCCCGGACCCGGCTGTGTCCGTCCGCCTCACGAACCCCGCGCGCCGCTCACCTCATCCCGATACGCAGAACTCGTTGCCCTCCGGATCCGTCAACACGGTCCACGCCAACCCGGGTACCTCGTGCTCCGCCACCTCCGTCGCCCCCAGCCCCACGAGCCTCTTCACCTCCGCCCCGCGATCGTCCCCACCGAAGTCGAGATGGACCCTGTTCTTGCCCGCGCGCGGCTCCGGCACCCGCTGCAACCCCAGCGGCAGCCCGCCCTCGGGCGGCGCCAGCACCAGGAACTCGCCTCCGTAGTCCTGCGCCACCGCCGTGCCCAGCGCCGCCGTCCAGAACTCCGCCAGACTGCGCGGATCCGCGCAGTCGATCGTGATCATGCCCAGGTGGATCGCCATACCCCGAAGCTAGCGGCCACCACCGACAAAAACCGGCCGCCGAGTAACCCGTTGGAGTCACGGCCGGGGGAGTGACTACCCTGAGCGGGACTTTCACACCCGCCCGGAGCAGGGAGCCCCGCAGTGATCACCAGGACTTCGTCGTTGTTCCTTCGCACCTTGCGCGAGGATCCGGCGGACGCCGAGGTACCGAGCCACCGGCTCCTGGTACGCGCCGGCTACGTCCGCCGGGTCGCCCCGGGCGGGTACTCGTGGCTGCCCCTCGGCCTGCGCGTGCTGCGCCGCATCGAAAACATCGTGCGCGACGAGATGAACGCCATCGGCGCGCAGGAGATCCAGTTCCCCGCGCTGCTGCCGAAGGAGCCCTACGAGGCGACCGGCCGCTGGACCGAGTACGGCGACGCTCTCTTCCGCCTGAAGGACCGAAAGGGCGCCGACTACCTCCTCGGCCCGACGCACGAAGAGCTCTTCACGCTGACGGTCAAGGGCGAGTTCAACTCCTACCGCGACTACCCCGTCACGCTCTACCAGATCCAGACGAAGTACCGCGACGAAGCGCGCCCCCGCGCCGGCATCCTGCGCGGCCGCGAGTTCGTCATGAAGGATTCGTACTCCTTCGACCTCGACGACGAGGGCCTGGAGCGCTCCTACCAGGCCCACCGCGGCGCCTACACGAAGCTGTTCGACCGCCTCGGCCTCGAATACGTCGTGGTCAAGGCGACGTCGGGGGCCATGGGCGGCTCGGCGTCCGAGGAGTTCCTCGCGGTCGCGGAGACGGGCGAAGACACCTACGTCCGCAGCACGGAGTCGGGCTACGCGGCGAACGTCGAAGCCGTCGTGACGCCCGCGCCGGCGGCGCAGCCGATCGAGGGCCGGCCCGACGCGCAGGTGCACCACACGCCGAACACGCCGACCATCGAGTCGCTGGTGAACTTCCTCAACGCCGCCGGGCTCGGCCGCGAATTCACCGCCGCGGACACGCTGAAGAACGTCATGCTCAAGGCGCGCAAGCCCGGCGCCCAGGAGTGGGAGCTGGTCTGCGTCGCGCTCCCCGGTGACCGCGAAGTGGACATGAAGCGCCTCGAAGCGTCGCTCGAGCCCGCCGAGGTCGCGCTGCTCGACGAGGCCGACTTCGCCAAGAACCCGTTCCTGGTCAAGGGCTACATCGGCCCGAAGGCGCTGCAGGACAACGGCGTGCGCTACCTCGCCGACCCCCGGATCGTGCCCGGCACCGCCTGGGTGACGGGGGCCGACAAGGTCGACCACCACGTCGTCGACCTGCTGGCCGGCCGTGACTTCACGCCGGACGGCACCATCGAGGCCGCCGAGGTCCGCGAGGGCGACGCGTCGCCGGACGGCCACGGCACCCTGGTCGCCGCGCGCGGCATCGAGATCGGGCACATCTTCCAGCTCGGCCGCAAGTACGCGGACGCGTTCGAGCTCGACGCGCTCGGCCCCGACTCCAAGCCGATCCGGATCACGATGGGGTCGTACGGCGTCGGCGTCTCGCGGCTGGTCGGCGTCCTCGCCGAGCAGAACCACGACGAGCTCGGCCTCATCTGGCCGCGCGAGGTGTCGCCGTTCGACGTGCACGTCGTCATCGCGGGCAAGGACGACGCGGTGCGCGCCGGCGCCGAGAAGATCGCCGCCGAGCTGGACACCGCCGGTCTCGAGATCATCCTCGACGACCGCAAGGCGACACCGGGCGTCAAGTTCGCCGACGCCGAGCTGGTCGGCGTGCCGACCATCCTCGTGGTCGGGCGCGGCCTGGCCAACGGCGTCGTCGAGGTCAAGGACCGGCGCACGGGCGAGCGCGAGGAGATCGCGGTCGACGCCATCGTCGAGCACCTGGTCAAGCTCGTCCGGTCCTGATGGGCCTGTTCTCCCGGCGTTCGGACGACACGACGCCGGGGTACGAGGACAACGCGGCGCTCCGCGGGTTCGGCGGTTACGAACCCGCGGACGCGCCCGCGCCGTCACCCTCGCCTGAACCGCCGAGGGCACCGCCGAAGCGGATCCGCCCGGCGCCGAAGCCGCTGAAGTGGCGGCGGGCGCCGTGGCTCGGGCTCGTACTCATCGCGCTGATCGCCGGAGTGCTGAACGCGCTGGGCGTCGGCAAGACCCACCACGCGTCGTCGACGCCGACTTCGCGTCCGCCGCGGGTGGAGACGCCGGCGCCGCGGACGGTCGTCCCCGCGGTGACGAGCGGCTGGCAGTCCGTCGCGGCGCGAGACGGCTCGTACGCCTACGACGTCCCGCCGAACTGGGAACCCGCGCCGACCACGCAGCACGGCTGGGACGAACCGTCGATCCGGCTGATCACGAGCGCGTTCCTGGGCAAGGACTTCTGCGCCCGGGACACGCTGGGCGGCGCGGGCGTCACCACCGAGCCACTCGCCGATCCCGAGGCAGCGGCCCGCAAGGCCGCGACGGATCTGGCGACCGGCGCGTACGGCGGGACATCCCAGGCCGGCCCGGGCACGGACGCCCAGCTCACGAAAGCCGACGGCACCAAGGCCCCGGCCCGGATCGTGGTCGCCGAAGTGATCCCGGCGGCAACGGGTGAGTGTGCGGCGAAGCACGCGCTGGTCGCTGCGATGGCGTTCGGCAACGGGAGCGCGTCGGGGGTCGTGGTGGCGTACGCGGACAGCGACCGTTCCGGCCCGACGATCCGCGACGACCTGCTGGGGATCTTGAAGAGCTACCGGTTCGTGCCGGCGGCGGACCGGAGCACGATCACCCCGCCGCCGGCCACCTACCGCTAACTCTGCGTGTAGCCGCCGCCGATCTCGTCCTGAAGCTGACGGGACGACGCGATGAGGGCGCGGACCATGCCGCCATCCCGCTGGCCGAGTCCTGCCTTCACGAGCCGTTCCGCCAGTTCGTTCAGATACTGCGCGGCTTGGACGACGTGCCCGAACGCGTCGATTCCGTCGGCGCCCGCGAAGAGATGTTCCCGGGTGGCCGCAGTGTTCGAGAGGATGGCTGAAACCTCGCCCGAGACCTGCTCGTGCGCCCCACCGGGAAGGGGCAGCCGGCTGCTCTGACGCAGCAGGCGCTGACAAGCCTCGATGAGCAGGTCGAGCAGCTGGAAGTCGCGGGACTGACTGACCCTGAGCCCCATGCCGGTGACCGCGTCGTCGCGGCCGAAGTACAGGCGACCGACCGTTCCCTCGGACAAGTGCCCTCCTCCACTCCGGTGTCTCAGGGTACTTGCCGAGGGCGCGGGTTCGGCAAGCTGAGCGTCCAGCGCCCACTCCGAGGTTGGTGCACCACGTCGTCGTCTCGTTCGACCTCGTGCGGAGCCTGCCGGATGACCGGGTCCGCCCTGCACCGCGGGCCGGAGATCGCGACGGGCGGCGGATGGAGCACACCGCGCCCGGCGTGATGCTCGCCTTCGCTGACTCGCGCAACGGGCACTGGCTCCGGCTGACCGACGACACCCCGATCGAAAAGACCGAGGACGTCGTCAGTCGCTGGAAGGGCCGGCCTCCGCAGCCGAGCAGCGACCTCAGCGCCTGCTGACCAGCTTCGCCAGCTCCCGCAGCCGGACGTCCGGCAGGTAGGCCCGGCTCAGCGCCAGCCCGATCCGCGGCAGGTCCGCCTCGTCGCGGTAAGCCAGGTACAGCGGCACGCGCCGGGGCTGGAACTTCGCCTTGAACGCGTGCAGGGAACGGAATCCGTAGTACGGCTCCATGACCCGCCCCAGCGACTCCAGCGCCCGGTCCACCGTGCGCGCCGGAGTGCCGGAAGCGCTGCGGGCCAGCGGTGCGCCCGACAGCGAGACGAACCGCGCGCCCTCGGCGCGGAACTGGACGCACGCCGAGGCGATCAGGAACTCCATCACCGGGCGGAAGCCGTGGGCGCTGCGGCGCATGACGTCCAGCGTCCAGCCGCCCACCTTGCCCGCGCCCGTGTGGACCGGCAGCCACGACGTCACGCCGTGGACCGTGCCCTCCGCGTCGACCGCCAGGCCGACGCGCGTCGCCGGGTCCATCGCCTCGTCGAGGCCGCCGAGGGTGAAGCCCATCTCCGGCATGCCCTTGTCCGACACCCACTCCTCCGACAGCGCCCGGACCTGGGCGAGGATGGGCTCCGGCTGGTCGGCCAAGCGGACCAGCCGGAAGTCGATGTCCTGCTTGGCGGCCTTGTTCAGCGCCGATCGCACGTCCTGCCACGCCTTGCCGCGGAACTCCAGCCCCTCCAGGTCGAGCACGTTGTCCTCGGCGACCTGGACGTGCTGCCAGCCCTGCTCGCGCGTCGCCGCGACCGTCGCCTCCGTCGCCGAGAACACGCACGGCACCAGGCCGGTGTTCTCGCACATCGCGGTGAACTCGGTGACCGTGGCCGCCGCCGTGCCGTCCGGCGCGATCGGGTCGCCCAGCGCGACGGCGACGCCCGCGTGCCGGCGGTAAGCGAGGTACGAACGACCGTCCTCGCGGACGAAGTAGGTGTTGCGCGGCCAGGTCGTCATCCACGACAGCGTGCTGCCGCCGTGGTGCCCGAGTAGCGTGCGGGCCAGCGCCGCCCCGGGACCCTGCGCGTGCCGCCGCAGCCGTCGCCGCGACGGGACCCGGAACGCGTGCCGCGCGGCGATCAGGACGCCCAGCTCGACCGTCCACAAGAGATTGTCCACGAAGAACAGCGGCAGGCCCGTGGTGTCGTAGTCCGACCCGAAGACCTCGGCCAGCCCGTAGACCGTGGCCGTGGCGAGTCCTTGCAGGGTCACGAAGACCGACAACGCGACGGCCCAGCGCCACGCGACGCGGCTGCCCTTGCGCAGCCCGTTGAGCATCGGCACCACGACCAGGACGAGGACCGCCAGCTCCGGCGCCGACAGCGAAACCCCTTCGGCGGAGCCGAACGGGCCGTCACCGGGCACCAGGAACATCACGACCTCGGCGATGGTGAGCAGCAGCAGGCCGGCGACGGTCAGCAGCCGCCACTCCCGCGGGTTCGGCCCCGTCGACGGCACCCGCCGCGAGCCGACCAGCCGGTTGCCGAGCGGGATCGCCGCCAGCAGCGCGAAGAAGTGCACGAGGTCGGCCAGCGTGCCGACGTAGACGATCGCGACCCCGGCGTAGACGCAGAGCCCGGTCCGCAGCCGCAGCGCCCACGGCGGCCGCAGCGTCGCGCTGGCGACCGCGACCGCGGCGAGCGCGCCGCCGGAGAACCCGACGTCGAGGCTGCCCGCCATGCGCTCGGCCCACAGCCAGCCGGAGTTGCTGCACAGCGCGAGGAACTGGGTCGCGACGAGCACCGAGACGAACTGGCCGCCGATGGTCACGGCCATCGCGCGCCGCGTCCCCAATTGCCACTCGGCGAAGCCGGCGAAGAGCGCGAAGCTGCCGACCATCGGGAGGTAGAACCAGGGGACGACGGCGAAGAACGGCCCGGTGAACATGGTCCACCACCGGCCGGCCTCCAGCGACGGCAGCCCGTAGGCGACGAACGGGTAGGCCGCGCGGTCTTCGGCGGCGTTCCAGAGCGCCCCCGACACGACGGCCAGCACGAGCATCGCGAGCACCACACTGCTGGTGAACGGCAGGCGTTGCCTGAGCACCGCGATCGTGCCGCGGATGCGTCCCCCTCCGGCGGGCCCGGCCGCCGACGCTGCTTCAGTCATGCCCGGAAGTGTGGCGAACAGCCGCCTCCGGCCACATCAGGCGAAGGAAGGAGATTTACCCCTAAGGGGTCCTCCCATTGACTGATGCCCACCCCCTCCGGAGGACGACTTTCAGCTGAAGACGGCGGTCTTCACGGCGTCGGTGTCGGCGAGGTCCGGCAGCACGATGTGCGCGCCGGCCGCCCGCAGTTCGCCGGCGCTGTAGAGCCCGGTCGCCACCGCGATCGAAAGAGCGCCGTGGGCCAGGGCGGCTTTGACGTCGTTAGGGGTGTCGCCGACGACGACCACCGCGTCGGCGTCGAACGGCGTGCCGTGCTTGGCCGCCGCCAGCCCCACCGCGTGCGGGACCAGGTCGGGGCGGTGCACCGAGAGCGTGCCGTAGCCGCCGATGTCGAGGTCGAGGTGCTCGTGCAGGCCGAACGCGACCAGCTTGTGCCGCGAGATCTCCGGCAGGTTGCCGGTGACGAGCGACTGGACGACGCCGTCGTCCCCGGCGAACGCCGTCAGCGCTTCGGCCGCGCCCGGCAGCGCGCGGGCCTCCGCCGCGAAGCGGTGCGCCGCGCGTTCCGACTCGGCGACCAGGGCTTTGAACAGCGCTTCGATCGTGTCCCGGGCGGGTTCGAAGCCGTTCGCGGTGAGCAGTTCGGTGGTGGTCGCCAGTTCGGTGCGGCCGCCGAACACCGGGTCGACGCGCAGGGTCGCCCCGGTCGCGGCGGTGAACGCGGCCGCGTACCAAGCCGCGCCCAAGCCGGCGAAGTCCACGAGCGTGTGGTCGATGTCCCAGAGCACCAGGCGCTTCTTCGTCACGGGGTCGAGGTTACCGGCGGCACTATTCAACACGCGTTGACTTCTTGGGGGCGCCGTCGTACCTTGGCTATTAATTCAACAAGCGACGAATAAATGGAGGCTGTCATGACCAGTCCTGTCCGGCGCCCCGCCGGGGCGCTCGCCCTGGTCGCCGCCGTGGCCGGCGCGCTGGTGGCCGTGGTGCTCGGGTTCCTCACCTTCGGCGCGCAGGCCACGGCCGCGCCGGACGGCGTCCCGGTCGCGGTCGCCGCGCCGCCGGAGATCGCGCAGCGCATCGCCGCGCACGGCGGCGGTCAGCTCGAATGGACGGTCGCGACCCCGGTCGACGCGCGGAAGCTGCTGGAGGACAAGAAGGTCTACGGCGTGCTCGAGCTCGGGCCGGGGCCGTCCGCGACCATCGTGACGTCGGGGGCGGTCAACCCGGCCGGTACCCAGGTCGCGCAGCAGGCACTGACCGGCGCGGCGTCCGCGCTGGGGAGCGCCCCGAAGCAGGAAGTGCTGCACCCGGTGAGCGTCGCGGGGCGAACCGCGCCGCTGGCCGCGTCCGCGCTGGCCTGGATCGGCGCGCTCGTCGCGGGTCTCGCGCTGACGCAGCTGGCCAAGCGCACCGGGCGCACGGTCGGCGCCGGCGCGCGGCTCCTGCAGGTCATCGGCGCCGGCGTGCTGGTGACGGCGGCCGTGGCCGGGTTCTTCGCGCTGTGGGACGCCACGTTGCCGCTCGACGCCGGTGTCCTGGGGTTCGTTTTCCTCGCCGCGACGGCGTTCGCGGCCCTGCAGGCGGGTTTGCTGCGCCTGCTCGGGCTGCGCGCGATGGCCGTGCTCGGCCCGCTCTACCTGGTCGCGCCCGCGGTCGCCGGGCAGGTGCCGGAGCTGCTGAACCCGGCCTACCGCACGCTGCTGTGGTCGTGGACGCCGTTCCGCTTCTCGACCGAAGGCCTGCGAAGCCTGCTTCAGGGCGTGCCGGGCGCGCCCGACGTCACGACCGGCGTCTGGGTGCTCGGCGCGCTGCTGGCCGCGGGTCTCCTGGCGGCGCTGTGGCCCGGCCGGTCAGCCCGCGAGGAGGCTGAACCGCACCTTGCGGACCGGGTTGTCGAGGTTGGTGTCCACTAGGCAGATCGACTGCCAGGTCCCCAGCGCGAGGACGCCGCCGAGCACCGGGATCGTCGCGTAGGGCGGCACCAGCGCCGGGAGCACGTGGTCACGGCCGTGACCCGGGCTCCCGTGCCGGTGCCGCCAGCGGCCGTCGCGGGGGAGCAGCGCGTCGAGCGCGGTCAGCAGGTCCTCGTCGCTGCCGGCGCCGGTCTCGAGGATCGCCAGCCCGGCGGTGGCGTGCGGGACCCAGACGTGCAGCAGCCCGTCCGCCGCGTCCGCGTCGCGCAGGAACGACTCGGCCTCGTGGGTGAGGTCGTGGACGATGGCTTCGGAGCCGGTGCGGACCTCGATCTCGGTGGAGTACATGGGCCCAGCCTAAGGCTCCTTCGCGGGTTGCCGGGGGAACTTGCCTGCCCGCGGTGCTCAGGAATCCAGGTAGCGCAGCACCGCCAGCACCCGGCGGTTGTCCCCTTCGGACGGTGGCAGGCCGAGCTTGCCGAAGATCGACGTCACGTACTTTTCGACCGACCCGGCCGAGAGGAACAGCTTCGCGGCGATCGCGGAGTTCGACCGGCCTTCCGCCATCAGCCCCAGCACTTCGCGCTCCCGCGGGGTGAGCCCGCTGAGCGCGTCGGTCTGGCGCGTCGCCGAGAACAGCTGGCTGACGACCTCCGGGTCGAGCACCGTCTCGCCGTCCGCGACCCGGCGCAGCGCGTCGAGGAAGTCCGACACCTCGGCGACGCGGTCCTTGAGCAGGTAGCCGACGCCGCCCGCGCGGTCGGCCAGCAGCTGGGCCGCGTACTTCGTCTCGACGTACTGGGAGAACAGCAGGATCGCGCGGCCCGGCGACTCGCGGCGCAGCGAGATCGCCGCCCGCAGGCCCTCGTCGGTGTGCGTCGGCGGCATCCGGATGTCCACAATGGACACGTCGGGGGTGTGGCCCTCGACGGCGGTTTTCAGCGCGTCGGCGTCCTTCACCGCGGCGACGACCTCGTGGCCGCGGAAGGTCAGCAGCTCGACGAGGCCCTGGCGCAGGATGGTCGAGTCCTCCGCGATGACGATCCGCATGCCGCGACCCTAGCGGGGCAGTGGGACCCGCGCGGTCACTTCGGTCGGTCCGCCCACCGGGCTCGCGACGGTCAGCTCGCCGTCGACCGTCCGCAGCCGCTCCGCGACCCCGGCCAGCCCGCCGCCCGGGACGACTCGCGCACCGCCCCGGCCGCGGTCGCGCACCCGCAGCCAGAGGACGTCCCGCTCTTCGGTGACTTCGACGTACGTCGTCGTTCCGCCGTGCTTCGCGGCGTTCGTGAGCAGCTCGGCGGCGCTGAAGTAGACGATCGTCTCCAGCGACGGCGGTGGGCGGCGCGGCAGGTCGACGGCGACCCGCGCGTCCATCCCGGACGTCGCGACCAGGGTGGCCAGCGCGACGTCGAGCCCCGCGTCGAGGGCGGCGGGGTGGATGCCGCGGGCGAGGTCGCGCAGCTCGATCAGGGCCTGCTTGGCGTTGGTGTGGGCGGCGGTGACCAGCTGCTTGACCTGCGGGAGGTCGAGGTCTTCGAGCTCGTCCTTGGCCAGCCCGAGCTTCATGGCGAGCGCGACGAGCTGGGCTTGCGCGCCGTCGTGCAGGTCGCGCTCGATGCGCCGCAGCCGCAGCGCGGAGTCCTCGACCGCCGTCGCGCGGCTCGCTTCGAGGTCGCGGACGCGTTCGGACAGCTCCCGCGTGCCGAGCAGGCCGACGACCAGCAGCCGGTCGAGGGCGACGAAGGCGTGCGTCACCCACGGGAGCGCCACGAGCACCAGCAACCCGGACGCCGACCAGGCGAGCGCACCGGCCCAGTTGTCGGCGTAGATGTCGAAGAGCGGCAGGCGCTGTTCGCCGAGCGGGAACCAGAAGACGGCGAAGGGGATCGCGGCCAGGGCGTAGAGCGTGGCCGAGACCATCGTGAGCAGCCCGGCGAAGGTCAGCGGGAGCCGCAGCAGCAGGTAGCCGGCGGTGCGCCAGCCCGCGGGATCGCCGACGCGGGCCCGGACCCAGGCCCACAGCCCGGGCTTGAGCTCGGGACGGCGCGGGGCGGGCACGCTGACGCCGAGCAGGGCTTTCGCCAGCCGGCGGTGGGCGGCGCCGAGGCCGCGGGCGTAGTGGATGGCGCCGGCCAGGACGAGGAACCCGAACAGCACGGGGGTCAGCGAGAGGCCGAGCGCGAGCAGGACGAAGAAGCTGAGCAGCGAGAAGAGGGTCAGCGGGCCGGAGAGCCACAGCCAGGCGTATTCGGCCCAGAAGTCGCGCGCGGCCAGCGGCCCGAAGACGCGGCGCAGCAGGTGGGGGCGGGGGACGTCGAGGCTGGTCACGGGACCAGTCTGGCTGGGGCCGGGGGCTCTGCCCATCCGGTTTTCCCCCTGGCGTGGCCCGGGAAAGCACCGGGGCGCGGTTCGAGCGGCGCGTGGCGAACGCCGCCTCGGGTGCGCCGCCTGCCCGCGGGGGCGCCCCCGTTTTCCACTTTACCGGCGAGCACCGACATTTCCGGTGGCGGAAAGACGTGAAGGCCACCTTGAGGAACTTCAAGTTCCTCAAGGTGGCCTTCACGAACTTCGGGTCACGGGGCGTCTGGGTCGTCCTCCCGGGCCTTCTGCGCCGCTTCGCGCATCTCGATCACGTCCGTCAGCCAATCACCCGTCTCGCGGGCGATGTCGCGAACCGCGCCCGTGATGATCGAAGCTATGTTGCCGACGTGCGTCGCGGCTGATTCGGTGATCACCTGCAGGGTGTCCTTCTCCCGTTCGAACTGGCCCACCATGTCACCCTCACGCTGCTCGGAGCTGCCGGTCGGGTTCCACGGTAACCGGCGACGGCGAACTCTGCGGGAGGGCCAGCTTCACGATCTTCTTCGCCACCGACCAGAGCTGCTTGTGCAGCGGGCCCGTGTGGTAAGGCAGCCCGTACTTCTCGCAGATCGCGCGCACCTCTCCCGCGATCTCCGGGTAACGGCGTGCCGGGATGTCGGGGAACAGGTGGTGCTCGATCTGGTGCGACAGGTTGCCGCTCATGATGTGGAACAGCGGGCTGCCGGTGATGTTCGCCGAGCCGAGGATCTGGCGCAGGTACCACTGCCCGCGTGACTCCGAAGCCGTCTCCTCCTCGGTGAAGCTTTCTACGTCGGCGGGGAAGTGGCCGCAGAAGATGATCGAGAACGACCACAGGTTGCGGACCAGGTTCGCGGTCGCGTTGCCGGCGAAGGTCAGCGGCGCGAGCGGCCCGGTCAGCAGCGGGAACAGGACGTAGTCCTTGCCGACCTGCCGCGACGCCTTCCGCAGGATGCGCCGCAACACCGGCAGGTTCTCGGCCCACGACCGCTCGCCCTTGACGACGTTCTCGACCTCGAGGTCGTGCAGCATCACGCCCCACTGGAAGAACAGCGCCAGCAGCGTCGCGTACACCGGGTTGCCCAGGTAGTACGGGTGCCACTTCTGGGCGGTGTCCATCCGCAAGATCCCGTACCCGACGTCGCGGTCCTTGTCGACGATGTTGGTGTAGGTGTGGTGGATGTAGTTGTGCGAGTGCCGCCAGTTCTCGGCCGGCGCCACGGTGTCCCACTCGAACCGCTGCGAGCTCAGCGCCGGGTCGCGCGTCCAGTCGTACTGGCCGTGCATGACGTTGTGGCCGATCTCCATGTTGTCGAGGATCTTGGCCACCGACAGCGCGCCGACGCCGGCGAGCCACGCGGGCGGGAAGAACCCGGCGAACAGCAGCGCCCGCCCGGCGACCTCCAGGCCGCGCTGGGTCTTGATGATGGTGTGGATGTAGTCGACGTCTTCCTGGCCCAGGTCGTCGACGATCCGCTGCCGCAGCGCGTCGAGCTCGCGGCCGAATTCCTCGACCTGTTCCGGGGTCAGGCGGTCCTGCAGACCGGTCATGGCTGTCTCCCTACGCGTCGATCTCGACGTCCCCGACCGGGACGGAGATGCAGAGCTGGATTTCTTCGTCTTCGTCGCCGGAAACCTCGCCGGTGCGAGCGTTGCGGACGCGTCCGGCGGTCTTGAGCTGGGTGCAGGAGAAGCAGATGCCCATCCGGCAGCCGTGCTCCGGCGACAGGCCCGCTTCTTCGGCCTGCTCCAGCAGCGGCTTCCCCGAGTTGGCGCACTCCCGCCCGCTGCGCTTGAACCGGACCTGGCCCTCGGCGTTCGCCGTGTCGAAGGTCAACGCCGGCGGCGTGAACTCTTCGGTGTGCGCGCGTTCACCCAACTGCTCGCGCACGGCGTCCATCAGCGGCTTCGGGCCGCAGACGAACGCCTCCGCGTCGCGGTACCACGGTGCGACGCGCTCGAGGTGCTCCGGCGAGAAGAACCCGCGCAGGTCCCCGCCCTTCGTGTGGGTGTAGGCGTGCACGACCTTCAGCCCGGGGTGCCGGGCCGCGAGCTCGGCCAGCTCGGTGCGGTAGAGCGCGTCGGCCGGGCCGTTCGAATAGTGCAGGAACACGACCTCGCCGGCGTGGCCTTCGTCGACCAGCGTGCGGGCCATGGCGAGCACCGGGGTGACGCCGCTGCCGCCGCTGATCAGCAGCACACGGTCCGGGCGGGTGGCCGGCAGGGTGAACGTGCCGTCCGGAGTGGACAGACCGACCACGGAGCCGGCGCCGAGCGCTCGGTTCAGGTGCCCGGAGACCAGGCCCTGCTCCTTGACGGTGAACTCGAGTTCACCGTCGTACTGCGAACCGCACGGCGAATAGCAGCGCGTGCGCCGGACGCCGTCGATCTCCACCTGCAGGCGGACGTACTGCCCGGCGGTGAAGCCGGGCCACGCGCGGCTGGGCTTGACGGTGAGGGTGACGCTGTCGGGCGTCTGCTTGCGCACCGCCGTGACCAGGCCGCGGATCTCGCGGCGCACCAGCATCGGGTCGACGAGCTCCAGGTAGCGGTCCATCCCGTGCGGGGTCAGCAGCGCCTCGGCCAGCGAGGCCAGGCTGCGCACCCGCCGGGGGATGAGCGCCGTCATCGGAGACCTCCTCGATTACAGTGAACGACTGTACACTGAACAGTGCACTGCGGGAGTGGACTGCCTGTCAACGCGGAACGCGGAGGATGTGACGTGAGCAACGCGGTGGACGCTGTGTTCAGCGGGGCTCCGCCCCGAGCCCCGGCAGGGGGCAGGCCCCCTGCACCCCCAAAGGAAGTCCGTACGCTGGAGCCCGTGTCAGAGGAGCCGGTGAGCCGCCAGGAGCGCAAGCAGCGCACGCGCCAGGCCTTGCTGGACACCGCCCTCGACCTGCTGGCCGACCGTCCGTTCGCGACGCTCTCCCTGCGCGAGGTCGCGAAGGGCGCCGGCCTGGTGCCGACGGCGTTCTACCGGCACTTCGCCTCGACGGAGGAACTCGGCGTCGCGCTCGTCGAAGAAGCGACGCGCACGCTGCGCGGCATGATGCGGTCGGCGCGCACCGATCCCGACACCTACCAGGGGATGATCAGCGCGTCGGTGGCCACGGTCCACCAGTTCGTCCGGGCGAACGAGGACCATTTCCGGTTCCTGACGCGCGAACGCTACGGCGGCGGCCCGCTCGCCCGCGCCATCGCCGTCGAACTGCGGATGTTCGCCGGCGACCTCGCGATCGACCTCGCCCGGTTCGCCCCGCTGCGCGCGTGGAGCACCGAAGACCTGCACATGCTGGCCGACTTGATCGTTTCCGTGATGATCACGACCACTGTCGAGCTGCTGGAAGCCCGGCCGGTTGAAGACGCGAAAATCACCGCAACGGCGGAAAAACGGCTGCGCCTGATCCTGCTCGGGATCCCCCACTGGAAAACGAGCTGAACGCTCCCCCTACGTCGCTCGTATCTTCTGGCACAACCCCCGTACTTGCGACCCAGGTCACTGGGGACTGTCGGTCCGGCGTGGTACAACCCTCGGATCGTGCCTCGCCGATGAGGAGGTCGTGTGGCCGACAGCGAACAGCATCAGCAGCTCACCGTGGGTGTGGTGACCGAGTCACGCCCCGGGGAGCGCCGGGTGGCCATGGTGCCCAAACTGGTCGGGAGGCTCGCGCAACGAGGGCTGCGCGTCCTGGTCGAACCCGGTGCCGGGTCCCGTGCGCACCTGAGTGACGACGCGTACACCCAGGCGGGCGCCGAACTCGGTGACGCGTGGGGCGCGGACGTCGTCGTGAAGGTGAACGCGCCGGCGCCGGACGAGGTCGCGAAGCTGAGCCGGGGCACCGTCCTCGTCGGCTTCCTCGACCCGCGCGGCAACCCGGAGGGGCTCGCGAAGCTCGAAGAAGCGGGCTTGCGGGCGTTCGCGATGGAGGCGATCCCGCGGATCTCCCGGGCGCAGGCGATGGACGCGCTGTCGTCGCAGGCCAGCATCGGCGGCTACCGCGCGGTGCTGCTCGCGGCGCAGAAGCTCCCGCGCTTCTTCCCGATGCTCACCACCGCGGCGGGCACCGTGCCGCCGGCCAAGGTGCTGGTGCTCGGCGCCGGTGTCGCCGGCCTGCAGGCGCTGGCCACGGCGAAGCGGCTCGGCGCGCAGACCACCGGCTACGACGTCCGGCCCGAGGTCGGCGAGCAGGTCAAGTCGCTCGGCGCGCAGTTCCTGGACCTCGGCATCGAGGCGGTCGGCGAAGGCGGGTACGCCCGCGAGCTGACGCCGGAGGAGCGCGAGGAGCAGCAGCGGCGGCTCACCGAGGCGATCACGAGGTTCGACGTCGTGATCACCACGGCGCTGGTGCCGGGCCGCAAGGCGCCGACGCTGGTCACCGCGGACGCCGTCAAGGGCATGCCGGCCGGGTCGGTCGTCGTCGACCTCGCCGGCGAGACCGGCGGCAACTGCGAGCTGACCAAGCCGGGCGAGGACGTCGTGGAGCACGACGTCACCATCTCCTCTCCGCTGAACCTGCCCGCCGAAATGCCTTCGCACGCGAGCGAGCTCTACGCCCGCAACGTCACCGAGCTGCTGGAGCTGCTCGTGACGAAGGAAGGCGCGCTGGAGCTGAACTTCGAAGACGAGATCGTCGCCGGTGCCTGCGTGGCCGGGCGCGAAGGGAGCACTTCGTGAGCCCATTGGTGCAGAACCTGGCGGTGCTGGTGCTCGCCGGGTTCGTCGGCTTCGCCGTCATTTCCAAGGTGCCCAACACCCTGCACACGCCACTGATGTCCGGCACCAACGCCATCCACGGCATCGTGCTGCTGGGCGGGCTGGTCGTGCTCGGCCTCGGCGTCGACGGCGTCTTCAACAAGATCCTGCTGGTGATCGCGATCGCCTTCGGCACGATCAACGTCGTCGGCGGCTTCCTGGTCACCGACCGGATGCTGTCGATGTTCAAGGGCAAGAAGCCCGCGCCCGCCGACGAGGAGGAGAAGTGACCGACTTCGTCGCGATCCTCTACATCGTCGCGTTCGCCCTCTTCATCTACGGCCTGATGGGCCTGACCGGCCCGCGCACCGCGGTCCGCGGCAACTGGATCGCCGCGGTCGGCATGGGCATCGCCGTCATCGCCACCCTGCTCACGCCCGGCATGGGCAACTGGCTGCTGATCGTCCTCGGCGTCGCGATCGGCGCGGTGATCGGCGTGCCGTCGGCGCGCAAGGTCAAGATGACCGCGATGCCGCAGATGGTCGCCCTGTTCAACGGCGTCGGCGGCGGCGCGGTCGCGCTCATCGCGTGGGTCGAGTTCAACTCCACCGACGGTTACGCGCACGAGCCGGCGTACATCGCGATCGCGTCGCTGTTCGCCGCGATCATCGGGTCGATCTCCTTCTGGGGCTCGAACGTCGCGTTCGGCAAGCTCCAGGAGCTGATCAGCGGCCGCCCGATCACCATGGGCAAGCTGCAGCAGCCGGTCAACGCGCTGCTCCTGCTGATCGCGCTCGGGTGCGCGGTGGGGATCATCGCGGGCGGCGACTCCTGGCTGCTGATCGTCGGGCTGCTCGTCGCGGCGGGCATCCTCGGCCTCACCGTCGTGCTGCCGATCGGCGGCGCGGACATGCCGGTCGTCATCTCGCTGCTCAACGCCTTCACCGGGCTCTCGGCCGCGGCGATGGGCTTGGCGCTGGACAACACGGCGCTGATCGTCGCGGGCATGATCGTCGGTGCGTCCGGCTCGATCCTGACGAACCTGATGGCCAAGGCGATGAACCGGTCCATCCCGGCGATCGTCGCGGGCGGCTTCGGCGGCGGCCCGGCGGTTTCGGCTGGTAGCGGGACGAAGGAGGAGCGGCCGGTCCGCTCGACGAGCGCCGCCGACACCGCGATCCAGATGGCGTACGCGAGCAAGGTCGTCGTGGTGCCCGGCTACGGCATGGCCGTGGCGCAGGCCCAGCACACCGTCCGCGAGATGGCGAAGCTGCTGGAGAAGAAGGGCATCACCGTCGCCTACGCGATCCACCCGGTGGCCGGCCGGATGCCCGGGCACATGAACGTGCTGCTCGCCGAGGCCGACGTGCCCTACGAGCAGCTCAAGGAGATGGACGAGATCAACTCCGAGTTCGCCCAGACCGACGTCGCGCTGGTGATCGGCGCGAACGACGTCACGAACCCGGCCGCGCAGAACGACCCGAGCTCGCCGATCTACGGGATGCCGATCCTCAAGGTCAACGAGAGCCGGTCCGTGATCGTGTTGAAACGCGGGATGGCCTCCGGCTTCGCCGGGATCGACAACGACCTGTTCTACGATCCGAAGACCAGCATGCTCTTCGGGGACGCCAAGTCGTCGGTGGGCGAGATCGTGGAGGAACTCAAAGCGCTATGACGACCGGGTCGGACGTCCGTGCCGCGTTCACGGATCCGGCCGAGAACCTGGCGTTCGACGAAGCGCTCCTCCGGGTCGCGCCCGGGTCACCGGTGCTGTGGCTCTGGCGCAACCCGGTCTGCGTCGTGGTGGGGCGCGGCCAGCGGATCGCGCGCGAGGTGCACGTCGAGGCGTGCGCCCGCGACGGCGTCCCGGTGCTGCGGCGGGCCAGCGGCGGCGGCACCGTGTTCCACGACCCGGGCAACCTGAACGTGACGCTGGTCCTGCCCGGACTCACCGACCGGCCGCTGGAGACGCTCGGCAAAGTCATGAGCGCCGCCGTCGACCAGCTCGGGCTGGTGCCGCGGATCGGCGACCGCGGCCTGTTCGTCGACGACGCGAAGCTGTGCGGGTTCGCCGTGTTCCGCACCAAGACCGGGCTGCTGGCCCACTCGACGCTGCTGGTCGAGACGTCGGCCGCGCTGGTCGGCCGCTACCTGACGAGCGCACCGGCGGACCCGCGGCCGCTCGACTCCCACCGCAGCCCGGTGGCGTCGCTGGCCGAGCACGGGCTGCGGCCCGGGTTCCCGTCGGTCGAGGCGGCGGTGCGGGCGGCGGCGTCGCAGATCCTCGGGACGCTGGTGCCGCGCCCGCCGTCCGCGGCCGAGCTGGGGCGGCAGCGGGCGCTGCTGCACACGCGGTACCGGTACCCGTCCTGGCACGCGGACGGCTCCCAGCGCGCGGCCTAGAAAGCCGTGAAGGCCTCCTTCACGGCTTTCAGGCCGGTGAGGAGGCCTTCACGGACCTCATGTCTACTGTGGACTTACCGGTGCTCCGCCGCGGAGAACGTGATGCCCGGCACCTTCCGGGCGGTCGCCCGGGTGGTCTTCTTGGGCTCCGCCGCCTTCCGGGTGCGGGTGGTCTTCGCCGGCTCGGCCTTCGCCGTGGTCTTCGGAGCCGCCTTCGGAGTCGCCTTCGCGGTGGTCTTGGCGGGGGTGGCCGCCTTCGCCGTGGTGCGCCGGCCGGCGACCGGCTTCGCCGCCTTTGTCGTCTTCGTCGTCTTCGGGGTCGCCTTCGCCCGGGGCCGCTTCGCGCCCGGGACGATCCGCGGCCGGCGCTTGCGGCCGCCGGTGCGGCGGCCCGCGTCGGCGTAGCGCTGCAGCAGCTCGCGCAGGGCGTCGGCGTTGGCGAAGGAGAGGTCGATGTCGTAGTCGATACCGTCCAGCCCGAACCCGACGGTTTCGGCGGCGGCATCGCCGGTGAGATCATCCAGGACCCGCACAGCCGTGTTCTTGGCCACGACAAACCTCCCGTGCTCGAACGTGGTATTCGCGCGCACCGGGGCCGACGGCACCCGGGCCGCCGATGTCTTGCAGCTTCGAAGACGAGGATAGCCGCTGGCTTGCGTGATCCCGCGTGGTGGTGTGCGCTGAAGCCATGTCTGCACAGACTTTTGACGTAGTGGTGATCGGCGCGGGTCCGGTGGGGGAGGTGGCCGCCGAACGAGCGGCCCGCGGAGGCCTCAAGGTCGCCCTCGTCGAGCACGAGCGCTTCGGCGGCGAGTGCTCCTACTGGGCGTGCATCCCGAGCAAGGCGTTGTTGCGGCCGGGAAACCTCCTGGCCGCGGCGAAGCGGATCCCCGGCGTGCCCGTCGGCGACCGGCTCGACCCCGCGGCGGTGTTCGCGCGGCGTGACTGGTTCACCGGCAAGGGCGACGACTCGGGGCAGGTCGAGTGGGCTCGCGGCGTCGGCATCGAGCCGATCCGCGGGCACGGCGAGCTCACCGGTGAGCGGGAGGTGACCGTCGACGGCGACCGCGTGCTGACCGCGCGGCACGCCGTGATCGTGTGCACCGGCAGCGTGCCGAGCAAGCCGTCGATCCCCGGGCTCGACACGATCCGGCCGTGGGGTTCGCGGGAGGCGACGTCGGCGGAGTCGGTGCCGGGGCGGCTCGGCGTCCTGGGTGGCGGGGTGGTCGGCGTCGAGATGGCGCAGGCGTTCGCGTCGCTGGGGTCGGAGGTGCACCTGGTGATCACCGGCGAGCGGCCGCTGCCGCGCAACGCCGCGTTCGCCGGCGACCTCGTGCTGCACGGGCTGCGTGAAGCCGGCGTGTACGTGCACACGGAGTCGGGGGTCGAGCGGGTCGCCGCGGGTGAGGCCGGCACCGAGCTGACGCTGAAGGACGGCGAGGTGGTCGTCGTCGACGAGTTCCTGGTGGCGACCGGACGCCGTCCCGCGACCGCCGGGCTCGGCCTCGAGGCGTTCGGAGTCGAAGCCGGCCGCGCGCTGGAGGTCGACGACACCGGCCGGGCATCCGCAGTGGACGGTGGCTGGCTGTACGCGGCGGGCGACGTCACCGGGCGCGCCCCGCTGACCCACCAGGGCAAGTACGGCGCCCGCGCGGCGGGCGACACCGTGGCCGCCCTGGCCGCGGGCAAGCCGGTGTCTTCCGAAGCGTGGAGCCCGTTCACCGCGACGGCCGACCACCACGCGGTGCCGCAGGTCGTGTTCACCGACCCGGAGGTCGCGGCCGTCGGCCTGGCGGACGCGCGCGAGGGCTCGGCCGACCGCGTCGTCGACATCGACATCGCGGTGGCGGGCTCGTCGCTGCACGCCGACGGCTACACCGGCAAGGCCCGGATGGTCGTCGACACCGAGCGGAACGTCCTGCTCGGTGTGACGTTCGTCGGTCAGGACGTCTCGGAGCTGCTGCACTCGGCGACGATCGCGATCGTCGCCGAGGTGCCGCTCGACCGGCTGTGGCACGCGGTGCCGTCGTTCCCCACGATCAGCGAGGTGTGGCTGCGGCTGCTGGAGACCTACGGGCTCTAGTCACCAAGCGGGCACAGTCACTGGGCGGGCAGGTCCAGGGCGGCTTTCGCGGCCCGGGCCAGGCCGGGATCGTCCGGAGTGGACGGTCCCGGCGCCCAGACCGCCTGGACGACCCGCACGGACGTGCCTTCGACGCGGGAGGTGTAGGCGGCGTTCTCGAACTGCGGCGCCGGGGTGGCGCCCCACTTGCCGGTCTCCGAGGCGAGGTCGAGCATGCCGCCCCCGCCGGGGGTGTCGGCGACGGCCTTGAACGAGGCGGCCTGAGCGGCATCGGGGAACTCGACGATCCCGACGGTGACGGCGGCCCCGCGCCCATCGACGGTGGCGGCGTAGGACGCGCGCCGGACGCCGGAGCAGCTGGTCTGCTGCAGGCTGGCCTGGGCGTCCCCGAAGGCGTGGGAGGCGCAGCGCTGGTCGCGATCGGCGGCGCGCAGGGCGAACTGGAGGCTCTGCGCGGGAGCGGTGGTGGCCTGCGACGGCGGCGCAGTCGCAGGAGTGGGCGCCCCGGTGGGAGCGGCGTCGGTGTCCTCACCGGAGGTGGCGACGACGATGGCGGCGACGACCAGGGCGACCAGTAGCCCGATGGCGCCGAGGGGAAGCCACCGGACGGTCTTCGAGCTGGGGGCGGCTTCGCGGGGAGCCGGTCGCGGGGTGGGGAAGGGGCGCGGTGGGCCGGCGCTCGGGGGCTCGGGGGGCAGGGTGATCTGGCTGAGGGTGACGGGCTTGGGTGGGTTCGGCTTGGGTTCGGCCGGTTCGGCCGGTTCGGGCTTGGCCGGGTGGGCGAGGTTTTCGGTCCGCTCGGTGTCGTGATCACTCGGCGAGGCCGCACCGGGGAACACCGGGAGAGCCGGGCGTTCCTTTTCCGAGTCCTCGGCGGGGAGGGACGCGGGTTCGGTGGGTTCCGGTTCCGGTTCCGGGGTGGGCGCGGGCTCCGGTTCGGCGGCAGGGATGGGTGCGGGTTCGGCAAGCGCCGAGTGCTCGGTGGGGGCGGGCTCGGCCGAAACCGGAGTTTTGGTCTGCCACGCGGCGCGGCCTACCGCAGCCGCACCCGGTTCGGCCGCGGGTGAGTTGTCTGCGAGTGAGCCTGGCCCCGCAGAATCGCCCGCGGGTGAAACCGGCCCGGCCGAGTCCGCCGCAGCTGCCGACCCAACCGAACCGACCGAACCAACCGAACCAACCGAACCAACCGACCCTGCCGACCCTGCCGACCCTGCCGACCCTGCCGCGACAGCCGAACCGGTCGTTGCCGCCGCGCCCGGAGTCGTCGTCCCTGCCTGGCTCGGCACCGCCGCAGGAGCACTGTCCCAAAGGGACTCCGGTGGCGAATCGTCCGTGAACCGGCTGAATCCTTCCCCCACCAGCACCTCGTCCGAAAACTCCGGTGCCTCGGGCGCCAGCCCGCGGATCAGCGCCCGTACCTGGTCCACCGACCGGGGCCGGTGCGCCGTCGCCAGCGACACCGTGGCCGCCAGCATCGTCGTCGGCGTCGGGTGCAGCACCCGGACCGGGCCCGCCAAATCCGCCGCCGGCTGGTCGACCGTCTCCACGTACGGTCCTACCGCGACGATCGTCCCCACCGGGCCCGTGCCCGGTACCAGCGAAGCGATCCGCCGCTCACACGCCTGGGACACGTCCAGCGCCTCGGTCGCCGGGTTGATCGCGTCGTCGTCGGCGATCAGCGGCCACCCGTCCGCTTTCCACGGCGCTCCCAGCGGGGCTTCCAGCCGCAGCGCCGGGTCCGGGAGGTCCACGCCGATCACGATGATCACGCCGTGGGGCAGCAGGACCACCGCCTCGATCGGGCGCTCGGTCACCGAGCCGACGCCCACCAGCGCGATCCCGCCGATGACGGTGCTGCCACGGCCGAGGGACGCCAGCGCCGCCCGGACGTCGTCGGCCACCCGGGACTGCTGCCGCTCCAGGCGCACCAGTCGCACCGAAAACCCCTCCCTGCTCGTCGTTCCGGGTCATCACGCTAGCGCGCGTGGCGGTATCCACCGCGCGACACGGGGACGACGCGGCCGCGTGCCCACCGAAAGTGGTGCCCTGGGTGACTTGTGGTGTTCATGTGGCCAAACAGCACGGTTGGGGTGCAGAATGTGCTACAACGCATCGGAGGCGGCATTCGGGAGCCGCACTGAGGCCGCGCTGAAAGCTCGAAGTAGGGCGTAGGGGAAGACGTCCCTCGTCGAGCAACAAGCGGAGGTAGCAGTGAGCACCCGTGGCAGCACCCGAGGTGTGGTGTACGTCCACTCGTCGCCGTCTGCGGTGTGTCCGCACGTCGAGTGGGCTATTTCGGGCACCCTGGGTGTCCGCGTTGACCTGAAGTGGACGGCGCAGCCGGCCAGTCCGGGTCAGCTTCGCGCCGAGTGCGGTTGGCGCGCGCCCGCGGGCAGCGGCGCCAGATTGGCGTCCGCCCTCAAGGCGTGGCCGATGATTCGGTTCGAGGTCACCGAAGAGCCCAGCGCGGGCGTCGACGGCGAACGGTTCTGCTTCGCGCCCGGCCTCGGCCTGTGGCACGGGCGGACCAGCGCCAACGGCGACCTCGTGGTGGGCGAAGACCAGCTGCGCGCTCTCGTCGCCATGACCCGTGGAGGCGAGTCCCTCGCGCACAAGCTCGACGAACTCCTCGCCGCGAGCTGGGACGAGGCGCTCGAGCCCTACCGCCACGCCGGCGACGGCGCGCCGGTGACCTGGCTGCACCAGGTCGGCTAGCCGCGGGACGGCTTCCGGCGGGCGGTCCGGCGCGACCTCGGGTGATCCGGGCGTGCCCGGGCCGCTTTCCCCGGGGCACGCCACCCTGCTGCCCCCGGGCGCCGTGGCCGGGCCGGTACGCTCAGCGGCGTGACCACCCCCGCCCCCAGCTCCCGCCAGCGCTGGCTGGTGCCCGTCGTGGTCGTGGTGCTCTCCGTGACCGTGGGCGGCGGCCTGCTCGCGCGCGAGATCTACCGCCGGCCCGACCAGCCCGCCGACGAGACCACGGCCTCGGCGTCCACGCCGTCGTCGGCGAGCAGCGGGTCGCCCGCCGCGACGGGCGTCGTCCGGATGACCGACGACGCGCGGGCGCACCCGCAGGCCGAGGCCGTGCGCAAGCTCCTCGAAACCTACTTCTCGGCCATCAACACCAAGCAGTACCAGCAGTGGATGCAGACCGTCAGCAGCGAACGGATCGCGCATACGCCGATCGGTGACTGGAAGAAGGGCGTCAAGTCCACAACGGACACCGACGCGCTGGTCTACCGGATCGAGCGCGGCGCCGGCGCGTCGCTGCGGGTCCTGGTCGGCTTCACGAGCGAGCAGGACGTCGCCGACGCCCCCGACTGGTTCCGCGAGCCCTGCATCAAGTGGCGCCTCGCCCTGCCGGTGATCGCCGAGCGGACCGGGTTGAAGATCGACACCGTCGACAACGGGCCGTCGCCCGAACACGAAAAGTGCTGAACGCGAGAGGGGGCCCGGCCGAAGCCGGGCCCCCTCTCGTTCGTCAGTGCGTTCAGGCCGCCGGGGTGAACAGCAGCGCGGTGTTGTGCCCGCCGAAGCCGAACGAGTTGCTGATCGCCGCGGTCAGCTCGACCTTGCGCGCCTCACCCGACACGACGTCCAGCTGCACCCGCGGGTCCAGGTCGGTCAGGTTCATCGTGGCCGGCACGATGCCGTGGTAGAGCGACAGGATCGTGATGATCCCCTCGACCGCGCCGGCACCGCCGACGAGATGGCCCAGCGCGCCCTTCGGCGCCGTCACGACCGGGTGCTCCCCGACCGCTTTGCGGATCGCCGCCGCCTCGCCGATGTCACCGACCACAGTGGACGTCGCGTGGGCGTTCACGTGCCCGACGTCCGCGGCGGTCACGCCGGCCATCTTCATCGCCGCGCGCATCGCGGCGATCTGGCCGATGCCCTCGGGGTGGTTGCCCGTGATGTGGTAGGCGTCCGAGGTGATGCCGTGCCCGGCGATCGTCGCGTAGATGCGCGCCCCGCGGGCCTTCGCCTGATCCGCGCGCTCCAGGATGACCACGCCGGCGCCCTCGCCGAGGACGAAGCCGTCGCGGCTCGCGTCGAACGGCCGTGACGCGCTCGCCGGGTCGTCGTTGCGCGTGGACACCGTGCGGGCCTGGGCGAAACCGGCCAGCGTGATCGGGTGGATGCACGCTTCGGCACCGCCCGCGACCACGACGTCGGCACGGCCGGAGCGGATCATCTCCACCCCGCTCGCGATGCCCTCGGCCCCGGAAGCGCAGGCCGAGGCGGGGGAGTGCACCCCGGCCCGCGCCTTCAGGTCGATGCCGACGTGCGCGGCCGGGCCGTTCGGCATCAGCATCGGCACGGTCAGCGGCGACACCTTGCGGAGACCCTGCTGGTGCAACAGATCGTTCTGGGTGAGCAGGGTGACCGGGCCGCCCACGCCGGTGCCGATCGACACGCCGAGGCGGTCGGGGTCGACGTCGGTGTGCTCGTCCGTCGGTTCCGCGTACCCGGCGTCGGCCCACGCCTGGCGGGCGGCGATCAGTGCGACCTGCTCGCAGCGGTCCAGCCGGCGGGCCTGCACCCGCGGGAGGACCTCCGAGGGATCGACGGCCAGCATGCCGCCGATCTTGACCGGCAGCTGCAGCTCCTCGACCCAGTCGGCCTCGATCGCCCGGATCCCGCTCCGCCCGGCCAGCAGACCGTCCCAGGTGGACGTCACGTCCCCGCCGAGCGGTGTGGTGGCGCCGAGACCGGTGATCACGACGTCGATGTTGCTCATGGGAGTCTCCTCAAGGAGGGAACAGACTTACTTGGAGTTGGCCGACACGTAGTTCACGGCGTCGCCCACGGTCTTCAGGTTGGCGAGCTCGTCGTCCGGGATCTTGACGCCGAACTTGTCCTCGGCCTGCACGGCGATCTCGACCATCGACAGCGAGTCGATGTCCAGGTCGTCCACGAACGACTTCTCGGCGGTGACGTCGTCCTGAGCCACACCGGCCACCTCTTCGACGATCTCGGCGAGGCCGGCGAGGATCTCAGCGTTGTCAGCCATGGGGTTTGTTCCCTTCTCGGTGTTTCTTTGGGTCTGCGTGTCCTCGGGCGAGTGCCCGCGGGGAGCGTAACGGTGATCAGGGGCAGACGAACGCCTGCCCGGCGTAGGACAGGCCCGCGCCGAACCCGACCGCCAGCACGACGTCGCCGGGCTTCGCCGTCCCGGCCTTGCGCATGTGGTCCAGCGCGAGGGGGATGGACGCCGACGAGGTGTTGCCGGAGTACTTGATGTCGTCGGCGACGACCATGTCGTCGCGGGCGCCGTTGGCCCGCAGCTTCTTCGCGATCGCCTCGACGATGCGCAGGTTCGCCTGGTGGGGGATCAGCACGTCCACATCGGACGGCGTGAGCCCGGCCACCTCCAGTGCGCGCATGGCGATCGGCGCGATCTGGGTCGTCGCCCACCGGAAGACCGACTGGCCCTCCTGGTAGATGAACTTGTCCTCGGTCATGCCGATCAGGTCGACCAGGTCGCCGGCACTGCCCCAGGAGACCGGGCCGATCAGCGGCTCGTCGGACGCGCCGACGACCGCGGCGCCCGCGCCGTCGGCGAAGATGATCGCGTTCGCGCGGTCGGTCGGGTTGACCGAGTCGGTGAGCTTCTCGGCGCCGATGACGAGGACCTTCTTCGCCGAGCCGGCCCGGACCAGGTCGGAGGCGACGCCGAGGCCGTAGCAGAACCCGGCGCACGCGGCGTTGAGGTCGAACGCGCCGGGGCTCGGGATGCCGATCCGCGCGGCCACCTGGGCGGCGGCGTTCGGGATCAGCGTCGGCATGGTGCAGTTCGGCAGGATCACCGTGTCCACTTCGGACGGGTCGACGCCGGCGTCGGCCAGCGCGGCGGTGCCCGCGGCGACGGCGAAGTCGGTGAGCGACTCGCCCTTCTCCGCGAACCGGCGCTCGATGATCCCGACGCGGTCGCGGATCCACTGGTCGTTGGTGTCCATGATCTGCGAAAGGTCGTCGTTGGTGACGATCTTGTCCGGCTGCGCGCTGCCGATGCCCAGCACGCGGCTGCCGCGGGAGCCGGGGTTGAGGCTCAGGGCGGGTCGATCGGTCACGAGGCGTCCTCCTGGCGCAGCGCCGCCAGTTCGGCCGGCGTCTTCAGCGCGGTGGTAGTGGTGACGACGCCCTTGAGCTGCCGCTTGACCAGGCCGGTCAGCGTGCCCGCGGGCGCGAGTTCGACGGTGCGGGTGACGCCGAGGGAGACCAGGCCGTCCATCGTCAGGTCCCAGCGGACCGACCGGGTGACCTGCGCGACCAGGCGCGCCAGGTACTCGGCCCCGCTGGTGACGACCGCGCCGTCCGCGTTGGACAGCAGCGGGCGGGTGGGGTCGGCCGGGCTCAGCTCGGCGGCGTGGGCGCGCAACGCCTCTTCGGCGGGCGCCATGTACTGCGTGTGGAACGCGCCGGCGACCTTGAGGGCGCGGATCTTCGTGCCTTCCAAGGGCTCGGCGACGATCTTCGCGATCGCGTCGGCGGCACCGGAGGCGACGATCTGCCCCGCTCCGTTGCGGTTCGCCGCGGTCAGGCCCCGCTCTTCGAGCCACGCGACGACCTGCTCGGGGTCCCCGAGCATGACCGCGGCCATCGACGTCGGTTCCAGCGCGCACGCCTTCGCCATCTCGGCACCGCGGACGGCGGCGAGCGCGACGGCGTCTTCGGGCTTCAGCACCCCGGCGATCGCGGCGGCCGCGAGCTCGCCGACGGAGTGCCCGGCGACCGGCGCGTCCGCGGGGACCGGCGCGGTGGCCTGGAGGTGTTCGAAGGTGAGCAGCGACAGCGCGACGATCAGCGGCTGCGCGACCGCGGTGTCCTGGATCTCGTCGGCGTCCGCCTCGGTGCCGAGGCGGAGCAGATCGAGCCCCGCACGCTTGGACCACAGCGCGACGCGCTCGCGGGCGCCGTCGAGGTCGAGCCAGGGCGTGAACATGCCGGGGGTCTGGGACCCCTGACCGGGAGCGAGGACTGCTGCTGTCACCCTTCAAGACAACACGTTCACGGCGCTTCGGCGTGATGCCGACGCTCACAGTGTCTGCCCGGCGTCTTTGTCGGAAACCTCCAAAGACGCGCCGGAGAAGCTCGCGCGTAACCCGGAAGCCTTGTCGGGTTCAATCACCTTTCGCTGTTAAGTCCATCACGTGACGCCCGTCTCGGGAAGCGGCTCGGCCGAGTCGCGGCGCCGGGCCACGATCGCCCCAATGTGGCCTTCGGTGCGTTCAACGCACCCAAGGGGCCCTTCGGTGCGTTCAACGCAACCAAGGCCACATTGGGGCGCTTGGGGCCGGGACCGTCACCAGAGGCCGCGGGCTCGTGCCAGCCGGCCCACCGTCAACGCGATCCGCAGCACCAGCGCGTCCCGCGGGTCGGTCGGCCGGCAGCCCGTGAGGTCGGCCGCCTTGCGCAGCCGGTACCGGACCGTGTTCGGGTGGACGAACAGCGTCTTCGCGCACGTCTCCAGCACCCCGCCGGTCTCGAGGTACGCCTCGACCGTGCGCTGCAGCGTGGGACCCGCCTCCTCCAGCGGCCGCGCGATCGTGTCCACCAGCAGGCGCTCGGCCTCCGCATCCCCGGCCAGCGCGCGCTCCGGGAGCAGGTCCGCCGACCGGACCGGGCGGGGCGCGCTCGGCCAGCCGACCACCGCCCGCAGCCCCGACAACGCTTCCGTCGCGCTGTGGTGCGCCTCCGCCAGCGTCGGAACCGTCGGGCCCGCCACCACCGGGCCGTCGGCGAACGCCACCGACATCCGGGCGAGGATCTCCCGCTCCTTCACGCCGCCCTCGGTGGGGCCGCCGACCACGACCACCAGCCGGGAACCCTGGACCGACAGCAGCACCGGGCGTCCGACGCGGGCCGCGCGGCTGCGGACTTCGAACACCACCGTCGGCGGGTCCTCCGACGGCGGGTTGCCCACCAGGACCGTCGCGGCCGCCGACGGTTCCCAGCCCAGCGCCGTCGCGCGCGAAAGCACCGACTCCTCCGCGTCGCCGCGGACGATCCCGTCGACGACCAGTGCCTCCAGGCGGGCGTCCCACGCGCCGCGCGCTTCGGCCGCCGCCGCGTACGAGTTCGCCGCCGCGAACGCGATTTCCCGGCCGTAGCGCAGGATTCCCTCGATCAGCGCCGCCCGCTCCGCCTCGTTCGCGGCGAACTCCGGCAGCTGCTCCTCGAACACCTCGATGGCCAGGCGCACCATGCCGACCGCCTGGCGCAGGCTGACCCACCGGGACAGCTCGGCCGGCGCGTCGCGGAACGCCTCGGTCGTCAGCTTCAGGGCTTCCTTCGAGTCCCGCAGCCAGTCGACGAAGCCCGCGGCGCCCGCCTGCGTGATCAACAGGACGCTCGCGCGCTGGTCGGCGGGCAGCCGGGCGAACCACGTCAGCCGCCGCTCCATCACCGCGACGCTCGCGCTCGCCAGGCTGCCGGAGGCGTGCTCCAGCCGCCGAAGGGTCTTCGCGGAGAGCCCGTGGTGCTTCGGCACCCGGCGCGGGGCGGTGGTTCCATCCATGGCGCACGCGATCCTACGTGCCCGCAACTTTCGTAGCCCCCGGCGGCAACGCGAGGCGCTATGCGGTGCGTGTACGAACTGCCTAGGATCGCGAGCGGGGGCAGCCAGTAATGAACGGGGGAACCGGAATGACCGGTTTAGAGATCGACAAGGTCTCCAAACGCTACGGCGACGTGGTCGCTTTGCGCGAAATGACATTCGAAGTCCGGCCGGGTGAGCTTTTCGGGTTCGTCGGCAGCAACGGCGCCGGCAAGACCACGACCATGCGGATCGCGCTCGGCGTGCTTTCCGCCGACGGCGGCGAAGTCCGCTACGACGGCGAGCCGGTGACGCACGAAACGCGCCGCCACATCGGGTACATGCCCGAGGAACGCGGCCTTTACCCGAAGATGAAGGTGGCCGAGCAGCTCACGTACCTCGCGCGGCTGCACGGCATGCCCGCCGCGGACGCGCGGGCGTCGGCGGAGAAGTGGACCGAACGGCTCGGCGTCGCCGGCCGCCGCGACGACGAGGTGCAGAAGCTCAGCCTCGGCAACCAGCAGCGCGTCCAGCTGGCCGCGGCGCTGGTGCACGAGCCGCGGATCCTGGTGCTCGACGAGCCGTTCTCCGGCCTCGACCCGGTCGCGGTCGACGTGATGAGCCAGGTGCTCAAGGAAAAGGCCGCCGAGGGCGTGCCGGTCGTGTTCTCCAGCCACCAGCTCGACCTGGTGGAGCGGCTCTGCGACCGGGTCGGGATCGTCCGGAGTGGACAGATGGTCGAGGCCGGCACGGTCGGCGAGCTGCGCGCCGGTGGCGCCGTCCGGCTGCGGGTCGACGTGCCCGAAGCCGGCGACGGCTGGGCCGACGGCCTCACCGGTGTGACGGTGCTGGCCCGGAAGGGCTCGGTGACCGAGCTCGAACTCGGTGCCGGCGCCGACGACCAGGCCGTGCTCAAGGCCGCGCTGGCCACCGGGCCGGTGCGCGAGTTCGCCCGCGAACAGCCGTCGCTGGCCGATCTGTTCCGTTCCGTCGTCACGACCGAGGAGGTCCCCGCGTGAGCACCCCGGTCCAAGACGTCCGGATGAGCCCGGCGAGCGCGGTCGGGCTGGTCGCCTCCCGCGAGATCGGCACCCGCGTCAAGTCGAAGGCGTTCCGCGTCGCCACCGTCGTCATGCTGCTGCTGATCGTCGTCGGCATCCTGCTGATCAAGTTCCTCTCGGGCGGTGGCGGCGCCGACTCGACCATCGGCTACACCCCGGCGACCGCCCCGTTCGCGGCGCCGCTGAAGGCCGGCGGCCAGGCAGTCGACGAGTCCATCGACACCACTCAGGTCGCCGACGAGGCCACCGGACGCGCGAAGCTGGCCGACGGCTCGATCGACGCGCTGCTCACCGGCGACGGCAAGACCGTGCACGTCCAGGTGAAGAAGGACCTCGACGGCAAGCTCGCGAACGTCCTGCAGCTGCTGTCCCGGCAGGTCGCGCTCGACCAGCAGATCACCACGCTCGGCGGGAACCCCGCGCGGTTCCAGGCCGCCATCGCCTCGGCGAAGTTCATCGAGGACCCGCCGCTGGAGGAGCCGTACGACTACAACGGCCAGCAGCTGGTGCTGGGCATCGCCGCCGGCATCCTCATCTACCTCTCGTTGATGATCAACGGCCAGAGCGTGGCGCAGGGCGTCGTCGAGGAGAAGACGTCCCGGGTGGTGGAGCTGCTGCTGTCGACGATCAAGCCGTGGCAGCTGATGGCCGGGAAGGTGCTCGGCATCGGCGTGGTCGGGCTGATCCAGATGCTCGTGATCGGAGCAGGCGGGGTGATCACCGGCTTGGCGGCCGGGGTGCTCACCATTTCCGTTTCGGCGGCCGTCGGCACGGTCGTCTGGCTGATCGTGTGGTACCTGCTCGGGTTCTTCATGTACTCGATCGTGTTCGCCGCGCTGGGCGCGCTGGTTTCGCGCCAGGAAGATGTCGGCGGCGCGACGATGCCCGCGCTGATGTTCGTGATCGCCGGGTACGTCGTCGGCATTTCCGTGCTGCCGTCGGACCCCGGGAACACGTTCGTCGAGGTGCTTTCCGTGATCCCGGTGTTCTCGCCGACGCTGATGCCGATGCGGCTGGCGATGGGCGGGGTGCCGGTGTGGGAAGCCGTGTTGTCGGTGGGGCTCGTGGTGCTGATGATTCCGGGGTTGATCTGGTTCGCCGCGCGGATCTACCGGAACGCGGTCATGCGCAGTGGCGCGAAGGTGAAACTGCGCGACGCCCTGCGCGCCGCCTGAGGTTCGCCGAACGTTCATCCGGCCCTCGGAAGCTCCGGCTTCCGGGGGCCGGTTTTTCGTGTGCCCCACAAATGCTCGAGGCCGCCCGGCGCTTGCGGTTTACGCTGCGCCGGACGGCCTCGTCTCCCCGGTCCCCACCGGTGAAACCAGTATGGCCACGGCTGATCTTCGCGCGCCAGTCGTCTCACTCGATCGTGGGGCGCACGAGTTGCCGCGGCCGGGTACCTGATCAACGATCCGGTGCACAGAGCGGCACCACCCCGAATCGGCGGGTGGCGATTCGGGCGCAAAACCCGTGGAGGGAGTCGGTATGGGCCAGCAACTGAAGGACGGGCTCGGGCAGGCGTGGAACCTGGTGGCCACGTTCGTCCCGAAATTCGTCGGATTCCTGATCATCCTGCTGATCGGCTGGCTGATCGCGAAGGCGGTGTCGAAAGGGCTGAGTCTCGTCCTCGGAAAGGCCGGCTTCGGGAAAATGGTCGAGAAGACCGGCCTTTCCGGGCGCATCGGCCAGCAGAAGATCGACGCGACCGGCATCCTGGTGAAACTGGTCTACTACTTCATCCTGCTGATCGCGCTGCAGCTGGCGTTCGGCGTGTTCGGGCCGACCAACCCGGTGAGCCAGCTGCTCAACGACATCATCGCGTTCCTGCCGCGGATCGTGGTCGCGCTGGTGCTGATCGTGGTCGCGGCGGCCATCGCGAAGGTCGCGCGTGACGTCGTCTCGTCGGCGATGTCGGGCCGCCCGGCCGGCCGCTACCTGGCCACCGGCGCCTACTGGCTGATCATGGCGTTCGGCATCATCGCCGCGCTCGGCCAGGTGAACATCGCGACCGCCATCACCGGCCCGGTGCTGATCGCGGTGCTGGCGACGATCGGCGGCGTGATCGTCGTCGGCTTCGGCGGCGGCCTGATCAAGCCGGCGCAGGACCGCTGGCGCGGCTGGATGGCGAACATGCAGCAGCAGCTGGCCGAGACGCCGGCGCAGCGCACGGGCGAGATGGGCACGAGCGCGCCGCCGCGCGCGACCGTCGGCGCGGACAACACCCCGACGCCGCCGGCCGGGATGCCGCGCGCACAGGGCTGAGCGGGAAGTGAGCGGGCGGGGCCCGGCGGACGAGGAAGCCGCCGGGCCCTTCTCGCGTCCCGGCAAGACGTCCGGGCCGGCCGATACCCTGGAGCGATGGGGGTCGTGGCGGCGCTGTGGCGCTATCCGGTGAAGTCCATGCTCGGGGAACGGCTGACCGAGGCGAACGTCGGCGAGCGCGGTCTCGACGGCGACCGCCTCTACGCGGTCCGCGACCCGGACGGCAAGTTCGGCAGCGGCAAGAACTCCCGCCGGTTCCGGCGGATGCCCGGCCTGCACGCGTTCGCCGCGCGGTACGACGGCGACGTCCCGGTGGTCACCTTCCCGGACGGGCGCGTGCTCCGCGGGGACGCCGCGCAGGTGCACGCCGAGATCGCGGCCGCGCTGGGCTTCCCGGGCGTCGAGCTGGCGAAGGAAGCGGAGATCCCGCACCACGACGAAGCGCCCGTCCACCTGGTCACGACGTCGTCGCTGGCCTGGCTGGCCGAGCACGCGCCCGGCGTCGCGCTCGACGAGCGGCGGTTCCGGGCCAACCTCCTGCTCGACACCGGCCCGGCGCCGGAGCTCGCCGAAGAGGCCTGGGTGGGGGAGCGCGTCCGGATCGGCGAGGTCGAGCTGGAGGTGCTCCGCAAGGCCGTCCGCTGCGTGATGGTCGGCCTGCCGGGCGACGGGCTGCCGGCCGCGCCCGGGCTGCTCAAGGCGATCTCCGACACCAACGGCTTGACCTTCGGCGTGCAGACCCGCGTCGTCCGCGGCGGCACGATCCGCGTCGGGGACGACGTCCACGAGGTGGGATGTTCCGCGGCTCACAGTCTCTAGGGAATTCACCCCCGCCGGAGCATGTTTGATGCGGTAGACGAAAGGGGCGTCAGGTGGATTTCCTGCTGCACCACGGAATCACGGTGCTCGGCCAGTGGATCTCGATCGCGGAGCTCGCCGGGCAGGTGTTCGCGCTCGCCGTCGTGTTCCTCGCGCAGCGTCGCACCCTGTGGACGTGGCCCGTGCAGGTCGGCGCGACCGTGCTGCTCTTCGCCGTCTACGCCTCCGCGCACCTCGGCGGGCTCGCCGCCCGCCAGGTCGCCATCCTCGCCATCTCCGTCTACGGCTGGTGGGCCTGGACCCGCCGCCAGGACCCGGTGTTCGGCGTGGTCGTGCGGCAGGGACGGCTCGTCGAACGGCTCGCCATGCTCGGCGCCTTCCTCGCCGGCACGACCGTGATGGCCCTGGTCCTCGACGCGCTCGACGCGTCCTGGGCACCTTGGCCGGACGCCGCCATCTTCGTCGGCACCCTCGTCGCCTTCGCGGCGCAGGGGGCCGGGCTCGTCGAGTTCTGGCTGGTCTGGCTGGTCGTCGACGCGATCGGCGTGCCGCTGCAGATCTCGTCCGGGCTGTACTTCTCGGCCGCGATCTACATCGTCTTCGCCGGGCTCGTCGTGCACGGCTGGTGGAGCTGGAACCGCTCCGCGCGCAGCGTCGCGAACCGCCAGGTCATGGCAGCATCCAGCTGAGCACGGCGGTGCTCTGGCCGAGCACGATCAGGCACATCACCAGCAGCAGCCCCAGGCTCCACGGCAGCACCTTCCGCAGCAGCTTGCCCTCTTCGCCCGGCAGGTTGGCCGCCACGCAGGCGATCGTGAGGTTCTGCGGGGAGACCATCTTGCCGAGGACGCCGCCGGAGCTGTTGGCCGCGGCGAGGAGGTCGGCGGCCAGGCCCGTCTTGTTGGCCGCCGTCACCTGAAGCGCGCCGAACAGCGCGTTCGCCGACGTATCGGAGCCCGAGACGGCGACCCCGAACCAGCCCAGCACCGGCGACAGGAACGCCAGGCCCGCGCCGGCGGCCGCGATGAACGTGCCGATCGTCGTCGTCTGGCCGGACAGGTTCATCACGTAGGCCAGGGCGAGGACCGAGCAGACGGTGAGGATCGCGAACCGCAGCTCCTTGACCGTCGCGAGCCATTCCTGCACGGTGCCGCTCGCGGAGACGGCCAGGATCGCGGCCGTGATGATGCCGGCCAAGAGCACCAGCGTGCCGCCGGTGTTGAGGAACGGCAGCGAGAACGTGTTGCCGGACACCGGTTTCCCGTTCGGCCCGATGACGTTCAGCCCGGGCCAGTGGAACTTCCAGGTCGCCTTGTCCAGCAGCTTCTTGATCGGCGGCAGCACGGCGAGGGAGAAGATCACGATGATCAGGGCGTACGGCAGGTAGGCCTTGACGACGTCGTTGCGGGAGTCTTCCGGCGGCGCTTCCTCGGTCGCCGTCCCGCCGGTCCCGATGCTGATCCGGACGGCTTCGGGCACCGGACGGCGGGTCTGCGGCAGCGCGACCAGCGCGGCGGCGCCGGCGAGCGCGGCGCCGATGTCGGCCAGCTGCGGTGACACGAAGTTGGACGCGAGGAACTGCACGAGCCCGAACGCGACCCCGCAGACCAGCGCGGGCAGCCAGGTGTCCTTCAGGCCGCGCTTGCCGTCGACGATGATCACCAGCAGCAGCGGCACGACCAGGGCCAGCAGCGGCGTCTGGCGGCCGACGATCGAGGAGACCTGCTGCAGCGGCAGCCCGGTGACCTGGGCCAGCGTGACGACCGGCGTGCCCATCGCGCCGAACGCGACCGGCGCGGTGTTCGCGACCAGCGCGACGACCGCGGCCTTCACCGGGTGGAACCCGACGGCCACCAGCATCACGGCGCTGATCGCGACCGGCGCGCCGAAGCCGGCGAGGGCCTCCATGAGCGCGCCGAAGCAGAAGGCGATGATCAGCGCCTGGATCCGCGGGTCGTCGGAGACCCGGCCGAACGAGCGGCGCAGGACGTCGAAGTGCCCGGTCCGCACGGTGAGCCGGTAGATCCACAGCGCGTTGACGACGATCCACATGATCGGCCACAGCCCGAACGCGGCGCCCTGCAGCGCGCCGGAGACGGCTTGGACGATCGGCATGCCGTACGCGGCGATGCCGACGACGAGCGCGACGAGCAGCCCGATCAAGGCCGCGTGGTGCGCCCGCATCCGGACGGCGCCGAGGAGCACGAGGACGGTGGCGAGGGGCAGCACGGCGACGAGCGCCGACAGGCCCAGCGAACCGAGGGGAGTCACGTCTTGCATGAACAGGGCCTGCACGAACACGGGCGACCTCCGTTTTCCACGATGCGAAAACGGCCTTTCGGCGAGTGCCCGAGATCTTCGTCACAAACCAGTCGGCCCGTCAAGAAGTTGAGACCGGTTGGCCCAATGAGTCAGTGCCTCACGGGCTGCGGGGTGTCTCCATCACCGGCTTCGGGAGCAGGGCCAGGGCGGTTTCGGCGATCGCGCGCAGGGCCGCCGGGGTCGCACCGCCCTTGCCGAGGGCCTCGATACCGCGCAGGACGGCGAGCAGGAGGCCGGCGAGGCGGTCCGGAGGCTGGTCGCCGGCGATGTCGCCCGCGCGTTGGGCCGCCGTGACGCAGTCCGTCAGCTGGTCCGCCAGATCGCGGAACGCCCGCGACGCCCGGGCCGCGACCGCCTCGTCGTGCTCCGCGCACTCGGCCGTGCTCTTCGCGAGCAGGCAGCCGCGCAGGTCGCGGTCCGTGCCGGTGGCTTCGGCGATCGCGAAGACGTGGTCGCGGAGCCGCTGGTAAGCGCCACTGTCGGGGCCGGCCAGGTCGCGACGGGTGCCGTCGACCGCGTCGGTGCAGTAGTCGTCGAAGACGCGCAGGAACAGCGCGTGCTTGTCGCCGAAGGCGCCGTAGAGGCTGCCCTTGCCGAGGCCGGTGGCCGCGGCGATGTCGTCGATCTTGGTGCCCGCGTACCCCGTCGACCAGAACTGGTCCCTGGCCGTGCGCAGGACCGCACGCTCGTCGAAGCTCCGGGGTCTCGCCATGGCGCCAGGCTACTTGTTCTTGACTATCTCGTCCAGAACTGCGTATGTTCTGGACGAGATAGTCAAGAACTCGGAGGACATCGTGAACCTGGAGAACAAGACAGCCGTCGTGACCGGCGGCGGCACCGGCATCGGGCTCGCCATCGCGAAGCGGTTCGTGGCCGAAGGCGCGCACGTCTTCATCACCGGCCGCCGCAAGGAGGTCCTCGACGACGCGGTCGCGGAGATCGGCGGCTCGGTCCAGGCGATCCGCGCCGACTCTTCGGACCTCGCGGACCTCGACGCGGTCTACCGCGCCGTGGAAGAGCGCGGGAAGGGCCTGGACGTAGTGGTGGCCAACTCGGGCAGCGGCGTCCTGGCCCCGCTCGGGGAGATCACCGAGGAGCAGGTCGACGTCACGTTCGGCACCAACGTCAAGGGCGTGCTCTTCACCGTCCAGAAGGCCTTGCCGCTGCTGAACGAGAACGCGTCGGTGATCATCACCGGCTCGACGACGTCGACGCGGGTGGCGCCCGGCATGAGCGTCTACGCGGCGACGAAGGCCGCCGTCCGCAACTTCGCGCGGACCTGGGCCCTCGACCTGAAGGGCAAGGGTGTGCGCGTCAACGTCCTGAGCCCGGGGCCGACGGTCACCCCGGGCATGCTCGGCCTGGTCGAGCCGGATGCCCAGCAGGCCTGGCTCGACGCGATGCGGGCGGGCGTCCCGCTCGACCGCGTCGCCGACCCGTCGGAGATCGCCGGCGCGGCGCTGTTCCTGGCGTCGGCCGACGCGAGCTTCGTCAACGGCGTCGAGTTCTTCGTCGACGGCGGCCACGCGCAGGTCTAACGCAGGGTCGCGTGCGAAGGCGTGAGGTCCTTCAGCGTCCGGACGCCCAGCAGCTGCATCGTGCGGACCATCTCCGTGCGCAGGATGTCGACGCACCGCTGCACGCCGCGCTCGCCGCCGGCCATCAGGCCGTACAGGAACGCGCGGCCGACCAGCACCGCGTCCGCGCCGCGGGCGATCGCCGCCACGATGTCGCCGCCCGAAAGGATGCCCGTGTCGATCCAGACCTCGGCGCCGCCCTGGAGCTCGTCCAGCACCGCCGGCAGCAGCTCCAGGGGCGTCGGGGCGCGGTCGAGCTGGCGGCCGCCGTGGTTGGACAGCAGGACGGCGTCCGCGCCGTGCTTCACGACGTCGCGGGCGTCGTCGACGTTCTGCACGCCCTTCACGACGAGCTTGCCCGGCCAGGTCCGGCGGACCCAGTCGAGGTCGTCGAAGTTGAGCGTGGGGTCGAAGAGCTTGTTCAGCAGCTCGGCGACGGTGCCGTCGAAGTGGCTGAGCGAGGCGAACTGCAAGGGCTCGGTGGTGAGCAGGTTGAACCACCACGCCGGGTGCGTCGCGCCGTCGAGGAAGGTCTTCAGCGTCAGCGCGGGCGGGATGGTCAGGCCGTTGCGGACGTCGCGCAGGCGCGCGCCGCCGACCGGGGTGTCCACGGTCAGCATCAGCGTGTCGTAGCCCGCCGCCCACGCGCGATTCATCAGATCTTCGCCCGCGCCGTGGTCGCGCCAGACGTAGAGCTGGAACCACTTGCGGGCCTCCGGCGCGGCTTCGGCGAGGTCCTCGATCGACGTCGTCGCCATCGTCGAGAGGCCCATCGGGATGCCGTTGCGCTGCGCCACCCGGCCGACGGCGGCCTCGCCCTCGTGGTTCATCATCCGCGTGAACCCCGTGGGGGCGAAGGCGAACGGCAGCGCCGACGTCTTCCCGAGGATCTCGCGCGTGGTGTCCACATCGGACACTCCGCGCAGCACGTTCGGGTGGAACTCGACCCGCCGGTAGGCCTGACGGGCACGGAGCAGGCTGTCCTCGAGCTCGGCCGCGCCGTCGGTGTAGTCGAAGGCCGCCCGCGGGGTCCGCTTGCGGGCGATCATCCGCAGGTCGGCGATGGTGTGCGCGTTCGCCAGGCGCCGGTCGGTCGGGTTGAGCACGATCGGCTTGGGCCGCAGGAGCTGCTTCAGCTCGTCCGGCTTCGGCAGTCGGCGCTTCGTCACCTTCATCAACTCCCTAGACGGCCTTGCGGCGAACGGGACCCGGCAGACATCGGATGTCTGCCGGGTCCCTTTCTAGCACCAGGTCACGCGCTGCCGGAATCCGACGTCTGCGGCCCGGCGGCCGCGATGTCGTCGAGCCGGTATTTCGTGGCCGCTTCGAGCACCTTCGCCTGGTCGACCTCGCCGCGCTTGGCCAGGATCGACAGGGCGCCGACGGTGATCGACTCGGCGTCGACCAGGAACTTCCGCCGCGCCGCCGGCCGGGTGTCGGAGAACCCGAACCCGTCGGTGCCCAGCGTCAGCATGTCGGTCGGCACATACGGGCGGATCAGGTCCGGCACCGCGCGCATCCAGTCCGACACCGCCACGACCGGGCCGTTCGAGCCCAAGAGCGCCTCCGTCACGTACGGCACGCGCGGCTCGCTGCCCGGGTAGAGCAGGTTGTCGTGGTCGATCTCGACGGCCTCGCGCCGCAGCTCGGTCCACGACGTGGCCGACCACACCGACGCCCGCACGCCCCACTCCTCGGCCAGCATCTTCTGCGCCTTGAGCGCGTCCGGCATCGTGACGCCCGAGACCAGGACCTGCACCTCGGGGCCGTCGCCCGAAGGCGCGTCCGAGTACTTGTACAGACCCTTCAGCAGGCCGTCGACGTCGAGGTTCTCCGGCTCGGCGGGCTGCTGGTACGGCTCGTTGTAGATCGTCATGTAGTAGAAGACGTTCTCGCCGTTGCCGTCCGGGCCGGTCTCGCCGTACATCCGGCGGAGGCCGTCCTTCACGATGTGCGCGATCTCGAACGACCACGACGGGTCGTAGGCGACCGCGGCCGGGTTGGTCGCCGCCAGCAGCAGCGAGTGCCCGTCGGCGTGCTGCAGGCCCTCACCGGTCAGCGTCGTGCGGCCGGCGGTGGCGCCGATGACGAACCCGCGGGCCATCTGGTCGGCGGCGGCGTAGAGGCCGTCACCGGTCCGCTGGAACCCGAACATCGAGTAGAAGATGTAGATCGGGATCATCGGCTCGCCGTGCGTCGCGTACGACGTGCCGACGGCGGTGAACGACGCGGTCGAGCCCGCCTCGTTGATGCCCTCGTGCAGCAGCTGGCCCTTCTCGGACTCCTTGTAGGCCAGCATCAGGCTCGCGTCGACCGACGTGTACGTCTGGCCGTGCGGGTTGTAGATCTTGGCCGTCGGGAACATCGAGTCGAGGCCGAAGGTGCGGGCCTCGTCCGGGATGATCGGGACGACGCGCTTGCCGATCTCGGAGTCCTTCGCCAGCTCGCGGACCAGCCGGACGAACGCCATCGTCGTGGCGACCTCCTGCTTGCCGGAGCCCTTCCGGATGCCCTCGTAGACCTTGTCGCCGGGCAGGACGAGCGCCTTCGCGGCCTTCGGACGGCGTTCGGGCAGGAAGCCGCCGAGCGACTTGCGGCGGCCGATCAGGTACTCGATCTCCGGCGACTCCGGGCCCGGGTGGTAGTACGGCGGCAGCTTCGGGTCGCGCTCGAGTTCCTCGTCGCTGATCGGGATCCGCTGCGCGTCGCGGAACAGCTTCAGGTCGTCGAGGGTGAGCTTCTTCATCTGGTGCGTGGCGTTGCGGCCCTCGAACGCCGGGCCCAGGCCGTAGCCCTTGATCGTGTGGGCCAGGATCACCGTCGGCTGGCCGTGGTGCTCCAGCGCCGACTTGTAGGCCGCGTACACCTTGCGGTAGTCGTGGCCACCACGCTTGAGGTTCCAGATGTCGGCGTCGGAGAGGTCCTTGACCATGTCCTTCGTCCGCGGGTCGCGGCCGAAGAAGTGTTCGCGGACGAAGGCGCCGTCGTTGGCCTTGTACGTCTGGTAGTCGCCGTCCGGCGTCACGTTCATCAGGTTGACCAGGGCGCCGTCGCGGTCGGCGTGCAGCAGCGAGTCCCACTCGCGGCCCCAGATGACCTTGATGACGTTCCAGCCGGCGCCGCGGAAGTACGACTCCAGCTCCTGGATGATCTTGCCGTTGCCGCGCACCGGGCCGTCGAGCCGCTGCAGGTTGCAGTTGATCACGAAGGTCAGGTTGTCGAGGCCCTCACCGGCCGCGACGTGCACCAGGCCGCGGGATTCGGCCTCGTCCATCTCGCCGTCGCCGAGGAACGCCCAGACGTGCTGGTCGTCGGTGTTCTTGAGGCCGCGGTCGCGCAGGTAGCGGTTGAACCGCGCCTGGTAGATGGCGTTCATCGGGCCGAGGCCCATCGACACCGTCGGGTTCTCCCAGAACTCCGGCATCAGCCGCGGGTGCGGGTACGACGGCAGGCCGCCGCCCTCGCCGGCGTGGCTGAACTCCTGGCGGAAGCCGTCGAGCTGCGACTCCGAGAGCCGGCCCTCGAGGAACGCGCGGGCGTAGATGCCGGGGGAGGCGTGACCCTGGATGTAGATCTGGTCGCCGCCGCCGGAGTGGTCCTTGCCGCGGAAGAAGTGGTTGAACCCGACTTCGTAGAGCGCGGCGGACGAGGCGTAGGTCGAGATGTGGCCGCCGACGCCGACGCCCGGGCGCTGCGCCCGGTGCACCATGATCGCGGCGTTCCACCGGATGTAGGCCCGGTAGCGGCGCTCGATCTCCTCGTCACCGGGGAACCACGGTTCGTTCTCGGTGGGGATGGTGTTGACGTAGTCCGTCGAGGTCAGCGCGGGTACGCCGACGTTGCGCTCACGAGCGCGCTCCAGGATGCGCAGCATCAGGTACCGGGCCCGCTGCTGACCTCCCCTGGCCAGCGCCTCGTCGAAGGAGTCCAGCCACTCGGCGGTCTCCTCCGGGTCGATGTCGGGCAGGTGCGCCGCCAATCCGTCACGGATGACGCGTACGCGTGCCGGGGTCTCCTTGCCGGAGGCGCCGTCGTTCTGCGGGGCCAAGGGGTCTCCTTGCGAAAAGTTGCAGCCGGTGGTGCTCGTACTCGGGGGTGTACGACTCTCCATCGTCGTCTTCCGTCCCGGCTTCCGCACCGCTACTGAGCGGTAACATCAGCCGACCCGGTCGAGCCACTCCCCGCGCGCGGTGTATCGCGCGCGCGTTTTCTTCCTCCCCACCCTAGGGGACGCCCCCCGAAGGGGTGGCAGACCGGTCTCGGGAGGTACCCGAAACGCCGTCGCGGGAGGGTGGTCGCGGGCCGTATCCTGCGACACGAGTTGTCAAAGATCCGGTGTGGACGGTTGCGCGCGGAGCCGCACCAGTGTTCGCTATCGGCAACCGGGTCGCCGAGTGTGGCGCAGCCGTACCCTCGCAGCGAGGGGCCGGACGCCACGCTCCGTCGTAGTTGGAGGAGTGGAAGCAGTGGTCGCCGCGGGAGACGCTGATCAGACCGGCGTCGCCGAGAGGCTCGGCATCAAGCCCGAGATGGTGGTCCAGGAGATCGGCTGGGACGAGGACGTCGACGACGACGTCCGCGCGGCGATCGAGGAGCAGATCGGCGGGGACATCCTCGACGAGGACGCCGACGAGGTCATCGACGTGGTGCTGCTGTGGTGGCGCCAGGACGACGGTGATCTGGGTGACGCGCTCATCGACGCCCGAGGCCCCCTGGAGGAGACCGGCGTGATCTGGGTGCTGACCCCCAAGACGGGACAGCCAGGCCACGTCGAACCGAGCGAGATCGCCGAAGCCGTGCCCGTCGTCGGGCTGGCCCAGACCGCCAACATGAGTGTCGGCGCGAACTGGATCGGCACGCGCCTGGTGTCTCCGAAGTCGAAGTCGAAGCAGCGCTGAACAGGTCCCGCCCGGCTGACACGATAGGGTTGTCGTCGCAGGCACGTGTCCGTACGGGAGAGGAAACGCGGTATGACCGTCGAGGTCGGTTCTGAGGCCCCTGACTTCACGCTCAACGACTACAACAAGCAGCCGGTGCAGCTGTCGTCCTTCCGGGGTGACAAGCCGGTGCTGGTGGTCTTCTACCCGTTCGCGTTCAGCGGCATCTGCACCGGCGAGCTCTGCCAGCTCCGCGACGAGTTCGCCGACTACGACAACAAGGGCGTCCAGGTCCTGGGCGTCTCGGTCGACACGCCGTTCTCGCTCAAGGCGTGGGCCGAGAAGGAGGGCTACCAGTTCCCGCTGCTGTCCGACTTCTGGCCGCACGGCGAGGTGGCCCGCGCGTACGGCGTGTTCAACGAGCAGGCCGGCCTGGCGGTCCGCGGCACGTTCCTGATCGACACCTCCGGTGTGGTCAGGTTCGCCGAGGTCAACGCGCCGGGTGAGGCCCGTGACCAGCAGGGCTGGAAGAAGGCCGTGGCCGAACTGGCTTGAGTTTTCCCGGCCGGCGGCTCTTTCGGGAGCCGCCGGCCGAGGGGCGCATAGCTCAGCGGAAGAGCACTCGGCTTACACCCGAGCGGTCGCAGGTTCGAACCCTGCTGCGCCCACCGAATCCGAGGTCGGTACTCAACGCTTGGTCTCGTACCTGGTCAGGACCACGCCGTCGGGGAACGTCCGGGTCTCCACCGGGGTCAGGTTCACCCAGCTGTCCAGGGCCGTGAAGAACGGCGTGCCGCCGCCCACCAGGACCGGCGCGGTGACCAGCACGTACTCGTCGATCAGCCCGGCCCGCATGGCTACCGCCGCGAGGGTGGCGCCGCCGATGTCCATGGGGCCGCCGTCCTCGGCCTTGAGCCGGGTGATCTCGGTGACCGCGTCGCCGGTGACCAGGCGGGTGTTCCAGTCGACCGGGCGGGTCGTCGAGGAGAACACCACCTTGGGCATGTCCCGCCAGCGGCGGGCGTACTCGATCTCCGCCGGGGTGGCGCCGGGCTGCTGGTCGGCGGTCGGCCAGTGGGAGCTCATCGCCTCCCACAGTCTGCGGCCGTACAGCGCCAGGCCCGTCGCCCCCACCCGATCGGACCACCACTGGAACAGCTCGTCGCTCGGCACGCTCCAGCCGAGGTCGTCGCCGGGCGCGGCGATGTAGCCGTCCAGGCTCAGGTTCATGCCAAAGGTCAGTTTCCGCATGGCGTCAGCCTTCCGTGAGTCGGTACCCGGCGTACAGACCGGCACGGCACGGAAAAATCACCGGCGGGACGTTCGACGAGCCGATCCCCGGCAGCGGTCTCGGCGCGCTCGTCAACGCCGGTCTCGAGGGGTGTGCCAGGCGTGGTCGGCGAAGGCCTCGTCCAGTGGAGCCGCGGTCAGGCGGTTCGCGAACGTCGACAGCGTGTACGTCCCGATCCCCAGCACCACCTCCAAGGCGTTCTGGGCCGTGTAGCCGGCGCCGGTGAAAGCCGCCAGCTCCGAAGGCGGGACGTCGCCCGTCGTGTCCATCACCGTCAGCACGAACCGCCGCAACGCCTCCAGCCGCGGCGAAGGCAGCGAAGACTGCGCACGCAACGCCGCCACCAATTCCGGCGCCGCCGAAAGGCCCTGCAGGGACGCCGTGTGCATCGCCACGCACAGGTGACACCCGTTGCGCGCCGCCACCGTCATGACCAGCACCTCGCGGTCCAGCGCCGGCAGCGTCGCGGACTCGAAGATCGCGTTGAGCTTCAGGAAGCCGTTCAGCAGCTCCGGCGACGTCGCCAGGCGCGCGACGGCGGCCGGGACCCGGCCGAACTTCTTCGCGGTGGCCGCCATCGCCGGGCGGGCGGCCGGGGGTGCAGACTCCGGGGTGTGATCGGGGAACAAGACGTCTCCAGACGTAGTATCGACAACGTGGTTGTCGAAACAGTAAACCTGGTTGTCGGAAAGGGCAAGGGGCGATGACCGACGCGCCCGGCTACGAGCTGCCCTTCCTGCTCTTCGGCGGGTTCCGCACGCTCATCGACCGGCTCCACGCCGAGCTCGCGCGCCGCGGCCACCCGGACGTCCGCCCGTCCTACGGCTTCGCCATGCAAGCCGTCGGCGTCCAGGGCGCGACGGCGTCGGAGATCGGCCGCCGGCTCGGGGTGTCCAAGCAGGCGGCGGGCAAGACGGTCGAGCGGCTCGAGACGCTCGGGTACGCCGAGCGCGCCGACGACCCGGACGACGCGCGCCGCAAGATCGTGCGGCTCACCGCGCACGGCGTCGACGCGCTCACGAAGTCGGCGGACATCTTCGACGAGCTGCGCGCGGACTGGGCCCGCACGGTCGGCGCCGAGCGGATCACCGCGCTCGAGACCGACCTGCGCGCGGTCGTCGGCCCGGCGGCCTACCGGCTCGACGCGGCGGGCTGGTTCAGCGCCTAGTAACCGCAGCCCGGGTCGGGCGCGTCCGCCGACAGCGGGCTGCCCGCCGGGAGCACGTAGAGGACTTCCAGCACCAGCGGCGTCGTCCCGAGGTTGCGGCCGATGTGCACCTGGTCGGGCTGCTCGGTGAACGCGCGCCCGGCGCCGAAGATGCCGTCGATGCTGCAGTCGGCGAGGTTGTGCGTGAGCGTTCCGGCCTTCACGTACGCGTAGAGCGTGCCGTCGTGGAAGTGCCAGCCGGTGTAGCCGCCGGGTTGAACGGTGATCTCCCGCAGCGTGTAGTCGGTGTGGCCGATGGTCTTCTGCGCCAGGATCGTGGCGGTGACGCCGCTGCCGGGCGTCGCGGACGCGGTCCCGGACACCAGCGTGACGGCCAGCGCGGTGGTGGCGAAGAGCGTGACGGTTTTGCGCATCGGGCAGTACTCCTCGGTCCTGGCGCGGGGTGCGCCGCACCATCTTGCCCGATCCGGTGCGCGGCCGGGCCGTGCTCACTGATCCGTGGGTCACTCGGGCTTGCGCTGGAGTTCACTCCAGCTCCTACCGTCGGGGGATGACCACTGCACAGCACAAGATCGGCTCCGGGTTCGGAGACGGGAGCACCGCGGCCGAGGTCGTGGCCGGGATCGACCTGACCGGCAAGCTCGCGATCGTCACCGGTGGCTACTCGGGCATCGGCCTGGAGACCACGCGGGCGCTGACGGCGGCGGGCGCGCACGTCGTCGTCCCGGCCCGGCGGCGCGCCACGGCGGAAGAAGCGCTGCGGGGCTTCGAAAACGTGGAGATCGACGAGCTGGACCTCGCCGGCCTCGACAGCGTCCGCGCCTTCGTCGAGCGGTTCGTGGCTTCGGGGCGCGGAATCGACATCCTCATCGGCAGTGCCGGGATCATGGCGGCGCCGGAGACGCGCGTCGGGCCGGGCTGGGAGGCGCAGTTCGCCACCAACCACCTCGGGCACTTCGCCCTGGTGAACCGGCTGTGGCCGGCGTTCACCCCGGGGGCACGCGTCGTCTCGGTGTCCTCGCGCGGCCACCACTTCGGCCCGGTCCGGTTCGACGACCTGGAATTCCGGCAGGGCTACGACAAGTGGCTCGCGTACGGCCAGGCGAAGACGGCGAACGTCCTCTTCGCGGTGCAGCTCGACAAGCTGGCGCGCGTCCGCGGCGTCCGCGCGTTCGCCCTGCACCCGGGCCGGATCCTCACCGACCTCGTGCGTCACCTCGACCGCCAGGAGCTGGTCGACGCCGGCATGGTCGACGCGGAAGGCCGGGTCACCGGCGGCGCGAAGACGCCGGAACAGGGCGCCGCGACGCAGGTCTGGGCCGCCACGTCCCCGCAGCTCGACGGCCTCGGCGGCGTCTACCTCGAGGACTGCGACATCGCCGAGCCCGCCCCGGCCGACGGCACGCGCACCGGCGTCAAGGACTACGCGATCGACGCTGCGCAGGCCGAGCGGCTGTGGGCGGTGTCTGCGGACCTCACGGGCGTCAACGCCTTCTAGAGCTTTCCCACCAGCAGGTCGATCTCGTCCTCGGTGTTGTAGTAGTGCACCGACGCCCGGACCATGTTCGGCAGGTCGCGCGCGGTGAAGTCGAACTGGGCCGACGTCCGCGACGAGATCGAGGTGGTGATGTTCGCCTCGGCCAGCCGGGCCTTGATCTCTCCGGCCGGAGTGCCGTCGACGCTGAAGGTGACGATGCCGCACTTGCGGGCGCCGGCGTCGTGCACGCGCGCCCCGGCTTCGGTGAGCCGGGTGCGCAACGTCGCGGCCAGCGACGCGACGCGCGTTTCGATGGCCGGCAACCCCCAGCCGAGTGCGTAGTCGATGGCCGCGCCGAGCCCGAACACCGCGGCGAAGTCGCGCTCCCACACCTCGAAGCGCTTGGCGGTCGGGTCGACGACGTACTCCGTGGGCGACGTCCAGGTCGCCGAGTGCAGGTCGAGCATCGCGGGCTCCAGCCGTTCGCGCAGCCGCGGGTGCACGTACAGGAAGCCGGTGCCCCGCGGGCCGCGCAGGTACTTGCGGCCGGTCGTCGAAAGCGCGTCGCACTTCAGGCGCGTGACGTCGAGGTCGACCTGGCCGGCCGACTGGCAGGCGTCGAGCAGGAACGGGATGCCGGCCGCCTCGGCGACCGCGCCGATCTCCTCGGCCGGGTTGACCAGCCCGCCCTGGGTGGGCACGTGGCTGACGGCGATCAGCTTGACGTCGCCGTCGACGCGTCGCCGCAGGTCCTCGACGTCCAGCTGCCCCGACTCGTCGTCGCCGATCACTTCGACGACCGCGCCGGTGCGTCGCGCGACCTGGAGGAACGCGATGGCGTTGCTGGCGTACTCCGCGCGGGAGGTGAGGATCCGGTCGCCGGAGGCGAACGGCAGCGCGTAGAACACCGCCTGCCACGAGCGGGTCGCGTTGTCGGTGAGCGCGATGTCGTCGGGTTCGCCACCGACGAGCCGCGCCGCCGACGCGTACACCGCGTCGAGGCGGTCCGACGCTTCGGCGGCCGCTTCGTACCCGCCGACCAGCGCTTCGTGGCGCAGGTAGTCGACGACGGTGTCGGTCACGACGGCCGGCGGGAGCGCGGAACCGGCGTTGTTGAAGTGGATCACTTCGGCGCAGCCGGGCGTTTCACGGCGAGCGCGGTCGACGTCGAAGACCATGTGAACTGAATACAGTAGGTCCTTTCTGTATGCAATACTGCGAACGTGGCCCGGACCCCGCTGCGCAGCGACCTCATCGAGGAGATCACCACCCGCGTGCTCGACGGGCGGCTCGCCGCCGGCGCCCGCGTCAACGAGGTGCACCTGGCCCGCGAGCTGGGCGTCAGCCGGACGCCGCTGCGGGAGGCGCTGATCGGGCTCGCCGACCGCGGTCTGCTCGTTTCCGCGCCGGGGCGGGGGTTCCTGGTGTCGCCGTTCGACCCGGACGAGGCCCGCCGCCTCTACCCGCTCGTCGCCGAGCTCGAAGCGCTCGCCCTGCGCTGGACGTCGCCGCTGGAGCTGGCCGGGCTGCCGGACGCGCTCGACGCCGTCGCCGGCGAGATGGCCGCGGCGCTGGAGCGGGGCGACGATCTGTCCGAAGTGGACGAACGGTGGCACGCGCTGCTGCTGTCGCGTTGCCCGAACCCGCACCTGCTGCGGCTGATCGGGCAGACCAAGCCGCTGCTCAAGCGGTACGAATCGTGCTACTTCGGTGGGGCCGCGCGCGCCGGGGAGAGCATCGGCGAGCACCGCCGGATCGCCGCCGCCCTGCGCGACGGCGACCTGCCGGCCGCGTCCGCGGTGCTCGTCCGCAACTGGGTGAAAGCGCTGGCGTACCTGGGGAAGGACGAACGATGATCATCGCGCACCTGAGCGACCTGCACCTGGACGACGGGCCACGGGCCGAGGACCGCGTCGCCGCCGTGATGGCCTGGCTGGGTGGGCTGGCCCACCCGATCGACGCCGTCGTCGTCACCGGCGACATCGCCGACCACGGAGCGGCGTCGGAGTACGCGCGTGCCGCCGAGCTGCTCGAGCACCCCGCGCCGGTGCTGGTGTGCCCGGGCAACCACGACGTCCGGGCGGCGTTCCGCACGGGCTTGCTGGGCCTGCCCGCTTCGGACGGTCCGATCGACCTCGCGCAGGAGGTCGACGGCGTGCTGTTCGCGCTGTGCGACTCGACGATCCCGGGCCGCGGCGCGGGTTTCCTGGCCGACTCCAGCTTGGCGTGGCTCGACGACGTCCTCGCCGGCGGCGACGGCCCCGCGTTCGTCGCCTTCCACCACCCGCCGGTCGAGGTCGGCGTCCCGCTGGTCGACGCGATCCGCCAGTCGGGCGAAGACCGGCTGGCGGCGGTGCTGGCCCGGCATCCGCGCGTGGTGGCGCTGCTGGCCGGGCACGTGCACACGGGCGCGTCGACGACGTTCGCGGGCGTGCCGCTGCGGATCGCGCCCGGCGTGGTTTCGCAGTCGCTGCTGCCGGTCGAGCCGGGCGCCGAACGCGGCTGGGACGAAGGCGGGCCGCTCGACTACGAGCGGCCGCCTTCGTTGCTGCTGCACGTCTTGCACGACGACGGCCGGGTGACCAGCCACCACCGCACGGTCAGCTGTTGAACACCGGCAGCGTGATCTTCGAGGGCCGCGCCGCGTCGTGGAACACCTCGAACCGGTTCGGCTTCCCGTTCACCGCCGAGGTGATCGGCTCGTCCGTGCCGTGGTTGCGCGCGAACCGCGGGAACGCCCCGCCCGCCACCTGGACGCGCAGCCGGTGGCCACGGCGGAAGCGGTAGGCCGTCGGGTCGAGCGTCACCTCCGCCGTCACCACGCCGTCCGCGTCCGCAGCCGGGATTCCGGGCCGCATCCGGAGGATCCCGTCCGTCACGTTGCGGGACACCCCGCCGGAATCGACGTCGCACAGCCGGACGTAGACGTCGGCGTGCCCGATCTCCGTGCGCACGTGCACGGTTGCCGACACCTCGCCGATGACGTCCAGGTCCGACGGCAGCGGCTCGCCGGTGAACACCAGGACGTCCGGGCGCGCCTCGACCTCCTGGTTGTCGCGCTGCTTCCACTCACCGGTCAGCAGCGGCCCGCCGACCGCCGGCGTCGGGTCGGCCGGGTCGTAGGTGAACGCCGTCGGCAGCGCCTCGTCGCCGGCCCGTTCGCCGAGCCCGCCGATCGGCCGTAGGTGGGACGCGGTCGCCGTCGCGGGCGGCGGCCACGATTCGAAGTCGAGCCAGGTCCCGGCGCCCTGCAGGAAGAGCCGGACCGGCGCGCGCTGCAGGAAGGTGCGGTCGCCGAGCAGGTGGGCGCGCAGGAAGCCGAGCTGGTCCCGGATCATCGGGCCCATGCTGGCGGGCTCGCCGTGCGCCCACGGCCCGATCGTGAGCCGCGGCGCCTTGCCCGCGTCGGCGAGGGTCCGGAAGTCGCGCAGCTGCGAGCCGATGAACAGGTCGTACCAGCCGGTGACCATCGACACGGGGACGTCGAGCTTCGCGACTTCGGCGCTGTGGTCGGACATCGTCCAGTACTCGTCTTCGGGCACGAAGTGCTCGGTGATGTCCTGGAGGAACTGCACCGGCTTCCCGATCGCGGCGACGTCGGCGCGGCTCAGCGGCAGGAACGACATCGCCTTCCGCGTCTTGCGCTTCTGCAGCGGGTTCGGCAGCGCGGCGAAGCGCTCTTCCTGGCGGCCGATCATCGCCGACCACGACACCATGTTGTCCGCCGCGAGCACGCCGCCCGGGTAGAACGTCGAGATGAATTCCGACGCCGTCACCCCCAGGCACATCGCTTTGAGGGGCGGGTCGAGGTAGGGGCCGACCGCCCATTGCGTGTGCCCGAGGTAGCTGGCGCCGGCCATGGCGACGGCGCCGTCGCACCAGGGCTGCGCGCGCAGCCACTCGGCGGTCGCGACGCCGTCCTCGCGCTCGAGGTGGAAGGGCCGGAACTCGCCGCCGGAGCCGAACGAGCCGCGGGTGCTCTGGATGACCGTCTGCAGGCCGTGGCGGGCGAAGGTGTCGCCGAAGAGCTTCGAGAGCAGGCCCTTGCGGCCGTACGGCGTGCGGATCAGCACGACCGGCGCCGATGTCGTCCCGGCCGGGGCGTACCGGTCGGCGAGCAGCGTGACGCCGTCGGGCATCGGCACGGCGAGGTCGCGCGTCACGACCGGCTTCGGTCCCTCGGCGCGGGGGAGTCCGAGCATCTTGTCGACAAGTCGGTCCAGCACGGGCGCCCAGCCTTCCGAAGTGGAGTCGTACCTTCCGGATCGACGATACCGGCTGCCGGGCGTGCCCGCCGCCGAGCATGTCGTGTCAAGGCAGCATGATCCCCACGGAAAGTTTTCCGGTCACGCGCAGGTTTTCCGGGCCGGGCGGGACGTCCACCCCGCACAGCTTCAGCGCCGCGGCGAGCACGGGCAGGCGGGCCCGGTCGCCGCCGTCGGCGATCTTGAACGCGAGCGCCGTGCCGTCCGGCAGCGCGGCGACCTGGACGGCCTCGAAGCCGTCTTTTGCGAGCAGCCCGGGCACCGCGCGCATGACGGCGGTGACGTCGCGGCGGCTCCCGCCGACCAGCTCCGGGTGCCGGCGGATCCCGTCGGCGACCAGGTGGTCCGGCGTGCCGGGCGCGGCCGTGGCGATATTCGCGACGGCGGTGGCGAGACCCCGCAGCGTCGTCGCGAACAGGGGCGCGCCGCAGCCGTCGACGGCGACCCGTTCGATGCGGCGGCCGGTCAGGTCCTCGACGGTCGCGGCGATCGCGCGCTGCAGCGGGTGGGCCGGATCGAGGTAGCCGTCCGTGCTCCAGCCGTTCAGGTCGCAGGTCGCGAGCATCGCCGCGTGCTTGCCGGAGCAGTTGTGCGCGAGCCGGCTCGGGGCGCGGCCGGTCGAGAGCCAGTGGTCGCGCTCGACCGGGTCGTACGGGAAGTCGGCGGGGTTGTCCAGCACGTCGGGGGAGCGTCCGCCGAGGACGTCGAGAACGGCGTTGAGGTGCATCGGCTCGCCGGAGTGGCTGGCCGCCGCGACGGCGAACCCGGCGGGGGACAGGCGCAGCCCGAGCCGCGCCATCGCCGTGGCCTGCAGGGGTTTCGCGGTCGAGCGCGGGTACATCGCGGCGTCGGGGTCGCCCGTGGCGAAGAGCGTGGTGCCGTCCGGGGCGAGCACGATCGCGGAGCCGTGGTGCACGCCCTCGACCAGACCGTCGCGCACCAGCTCGACCAGGGGTTCGTGGATCACCGGTCTCCGTTCACGATGCTGGTGAGGGTGGCTTCGACGTGGGTGAGGTGCGTGGTCATGGCGGCGACGGCGGCGCTTTCTTCGCCGCTCTCGATCGCCGTGACGATTTCCCGGTGCTCGACGTTCGACCGCGCGCGCCGATCGCCGAGCTGGTTGAGGAAGGCGGACTGCCGGGCGAGCGCGTCCCGGATCTCTTCGATCACCTTCCCGAAGGCGGGGTTGCCCGAGGCCTGGGCGATGGTGATGTGGAAGAGCGAGTCGAGCGCGACCCAGGCGGTGTTGTCGGTCTCGGCGTCCATCCGCTCGACGAGGTGCCCGAGCAGATCCAGGTGGTCCTGGTCGCGCCGCAGGGCGGCATAGCCGGCGACGGGGATCTCGACGTGCCGGCGCACCTCGAGGAGATCGCGGGCGGAGTAGGGCCCGAAGGTGGGGTTGTCGGCGGGCCCGGTGGCGGTGACGAAGGTGCCCTTGCCGGTCTTGGACTCGGTCATGCCGAGGGCTTGAAGGCCGCGGAGGGCTTCCCGGACGACCGAGCGGCTGACCTCGAACTCCCTGCTCAGGGCGGCTTCGGAGGGCAGCTTGGCGCCGACGGGGTGGTCACCGCGTTCGATCAGCCGCCGGAGGTGGGCCAGGACGGCTTCCATGGCGCCGACTCGCCGGGGGACGCCTTGTCCGGCTGTCTGGCTGTCGGACAGGTTCATGTCATCGATGCTCGGCGTCGGGGTCTCGGGTGTCAATGCGGGCCGGGCGGGTGTGGCTCACTTCACCGCTCCCTCGCTCGCGCCGGCCTGAGGTCGCGAATGACTCATTCGGGACCTCCGACGCCGCGAATGAGTCATTGGCGACCCCAGGGATCCTGCCGACCCCGGCGGGGACGTCGTGAACGACTCGTTCACCTCGTCCGACGACATGAACGAGTCGTTCATGACGTTCGGCGAGCCGCTGCCCAAGCCTCGCCGCTCTGCTGCCCTGCCTCGGCCCGGCCGGGCCCGGCCCGCCGGCCCGGACCGGCCGGACCACCGCCGCCTCCGCCCGCGCCACCGGCATCCCCGCGTGACCGCCCGGCAGCGGCGCGTACCCGTGATCACCACCGCCCGAAAAGGGCGCGCGTCGCAGCGGCGGAACACCTCGCGCGAGGAGCAGAATCGACCCGACGAGCGCGTGTCGGGACCGAGAGCGCCACGGGTTAGGGTGAGGGATCCGGGCGCAGCCGGTCCCATTCACCTAGGGGAGGTTTTCGCTGGTGTCGAACGATTCCTTCGTCCACCTGCACGTCCACACCGAGTACTCGATGCTCGACGGTGCGGCGAAGATCGCCCCCCTCTTCGCGGAGGCGGCGCGCCTCGGCATGCCCGCGGTCGGCATGACCGACCACGGCAACATGTACGGCGGCGACGAGTTCTACCAGCAGTCGAAGAAGCACGGCCTCAAACCGATCATCGGCATCGAGGCCTACGTCGCGCCGGAAAGCCGGTTCCACAAGAAGCCGGTCTTCTGGGGGCAGTCGAACCAGCGCGGCTCCGACGAGCTGGGCGAGGGCGGCGACGTCTCGGGCGCCGGTGCCTACACCCACATGACGATGCTCGCGCAGAACGCCACCGGCCTGCGGAACCTCTTCAAGCTGTCCTCGCTGGCGAGCATGCAGGGCTATTACCGCAAGCCCCGGATGGACCGCGAGCTGATCTCGGAGAACCACTCCGGGATCATCGCGACCACCGGCTGCCCGTCGGGCGAGGTGCAGACCCGGCTGCGGCTGGGCCAGAAGGAAGCGGCGATCCAGGCCGCGTCCGACTACAAGGACATCTTCGGCGCCGACAACTTCTTCCTCGAGCTGATGGACCACGGGCTGCCGATCGAGCGGTCGGTCCGCGAGGGTCTCCTCGAGGTCGGCCGGCTGCTCGACCTCAAGCCGATCGCCACGAACGACTCGCACTACGTCACCAAGGACCAGGCCGACACGCACTCGGCGCTGCTGTGCGTCCAGGCCGGCAAGACCCTCAACGACCCGACCCGCTTCAAGTTCGACGGCGACGGCTACTACCTCAAGGCCGCCGCCGAGATGCGCGAGTACTGGGACAGGGAGGTGCCCGGCGCCGCCGACAACACGCTGCTGATCGCCGAGCGCGTCGAGTCCTACGAAGACGTCTACGCGCACAAGGACCGGTTGCCGTTCTTCGAGGTGCCGGAGGGCTACGACCAGGGCGGCTGGCTGCGCGAAGAGGTCGCGAAGGGCCTGGCGTGGCGCTTCCCGGGCGGCCCGCCCGAGGGGTACCCCGAGCGGATCGAGAAGGAGCTCGACGTCATCATCGGGAAGGGCTTCCCGGCCTACTTCCTGATCGTCGCCGACCTCATCAGCTACGCCCGCCGCGTCGGCATCCGCGTCGGCCCCGGCCGTGGTTCGGCGGCCGGCTCGCTCGTCGCGTACGTGCTCGGTATCACCAACCTGGACCCGATCCCGCAGAAGCTGCTGTTCGAGCGGTTCCTGAACCCCGAGCGCGTCTCGATGCCCGATATCGACATCGACTTCGACGACCGCCGGCGCGGCGAGATGATCCGGTACGCGACGGACAAGTACGGCTCGGACAAGGTCGCCCAGGTCATCACCTTCGGCACCATTAAAACCAAGGCGGCGATCAAGGACTCCGCTCGCGTCCACTTCGGCCAGCCGGGGTACGCGATCGCGGACAAGATCTCCAAGGCGCTGCCCCCGCCGATCATGGCGAAGGACATTCCGCTCTCGGGCATCGTCGACTCCAAGCACGAGCGCTACGGCGAGGCCGCCGAGGTCCGCGCGCTGGTCGAGACCGACGACGAGTGCAAGACGATCTTCGAGACCGCCCGCGGTCTCGAGGGACTGATCCGCAACGCGGGCGTGCACGCCTGCGCGGTCATCATGTCGTGCGACCCGCTGACCGACGCGATCCCGCTCTGGCAGCGTGACGACGGCTCGATCATCACCGGCTGGGACTACCCGTCGTGCGAGGCCATCGGCCTGCTGAAGATGGACTTCCTGGGCCTGCGGAACCTCACGGTCATCGGCGACGCGATCGACAACATCAAGGCCAACCGCGGGATCGACATCGATCTCGACACCCTGGGCGTCGACGACCCGGAGACGTACAAGCTGCTCGCCCGCGGCGACACGCTCGGCGTGTTCCAGCTGGACGGCGGGCCCATGCGCGACCTGCTCCGCCGCATGGAGCCCACGGTGTTCGACGACATCGTCGCGGTCGGCGCGCTGTACCGCCCCGGCCCGATGGGCATGAACGCGCACAACGACTACGCCGACCGGAAGAACAACCGGCAGAAGGTCAAGCCGATCCACCCGGAGCTCGACGAGCCGCTGCGGGAGATCCTGGCCGACACCTACGGCCTGATCGTGTACCAAGAGCAGATCATGCACATCGGCCAGAAGGTGGCCGGCTACACGATGGGGCGCGCGGACGTGCTCCGCCGCGCGATGGGCAAGAAGAAGAAGGAAGTCCTCGACCTCGAGTACGAGGGCTTCGAGGCCGGGATGAAGACCAGCCCCCTGATCGAGGGCGGGTTCTCCGCCGAGGCGGTCAAGGCCCTCTGGGACACGATCCTCCCGTTCGCCGGCTACGCGTTCAACAAGAGCCACGCGGCCGCGTACGGCCTGATCTCGTACTGGACCGCGTACCTCAAGGCGAACTTCACACCCGAGTACATGGCCGCCCTGCTGACCTCGGTTGGCGACAACAAGGACAAGTCGGCGGTCTACCTGTCCGAGTGCCGCCGGCTCGGCATCAAGGTGCTCCCGCCGGACGTCAACGAGTCGGCCCTGCGGTTCGCGGCCGTCGGGGACGACATCCGCTTCGGCATGGGTGCCGTCCGCAACGTCGGCGCGAACGTCGTCGAGTCGATCATCAAGACGCGCGCGGAGAAGGGCAAGTACGCCTCCTTCATCGACTTCCTCGACAAGGCCGAGCTCGTGGCCTGCAACAAGCGGGTGATGGAGTCGCTGATCAAGGCGGGCGGGTTCGACTCGCTCGGCCACACGCGGCTGTCGATGATCCAGGTCCACGAAGACGCGGTGGAAGCCGTCGTCCCGCTCAAGCGCCAGGAGGCGATGGGCCAGTTCGACCTGTTCGGCTTCGGCGGTGACGAGGGCGAGGCGGCCCCGTCGTCGTCGCCGCTCGCACACCTGAAGTTCGGCGAGGAGGAGTACCCGCGCAAGCAGCTGCTCGCCTACGAACGCGAGATGCTCGGCCTGTACGTCTCGGCGCACCCGCTGGACGGCGCCGAGCGGATCCTGCGCAAGCACGCCCCGAAGCCGATCGCCGGGATCCTCGCCGATCCGCCGCGGGAGGGCGAGATCATCATCTCCGGGCTGATCACGTCGCTCGAGCGGCGGGTCAACAAGAAGGGCGAGCCCTGGGCGATCTGCACGGTCGAAGACATGGACGCCTCGCTCGAGGTGCTCTTCTTCCCGAAGTCGTACGCGCTGTTCGCGGGTGAGCTGATCGAAGACAACGCGGTGCTGGTCAAGGGCCGGGTCAACTGGCGCGAAGACAAGATGTCGATCTTCGGCGGCGGCCTCGCGACGCTGGACCTGTCCGAGGTCGGCACGGGCAACGGCGACGACGAGCCGCCGCTGGTGCTGCTCGCGGCGGCGGAGAAGATCGACCAGTCGGTCGTGAGCGAGCTGCGGTCCACGCTGCTCGCCCACAAGGGCGAAACGATGGTCCACCTCAAGCTGGTGGGGCGGAACCAGACGGTGTTCGCGCTCCAGGACTACCCGGTGAAGGTCAGCTCGATGCTGATCGGCGAGCTCAAGGGCATTCGCGGCATCACCGCGAGTACGTAGGTACCGGCACGAAACGGGCGGGACCGCGGCGGACAACGCGCGCGGATCCCGCCCTTCGTGTTTGCTGAGCAGGATGACTTACGAACCCGACCCCCGTCGCTGGAAAGCGCTCGCCGTCTCGCTGACGGCCGGGTTCATGGGGCTGCTCGACGTCAGCATCGTCAACGTCGCCCTGCCGTCGATGCAGTCGGGGCTGCACGCGAGCAGCGGCGGCATCCGCTGGGTCGTTTCCGGCTACGCACTGGCGTTCGGACTGGTCCTGGTCACCGGTGGCCGCCTCGGCGACGCGTTCGGCCGGCGGACGATGTTCCTCGGCGCCCTCGCCGCGTTCGTCATCACGAGCGCGCTGGCGGGAGCCGCGCCGAACGAGACGACGCTCGTGATCGCGCGTCTCGCCCAGGGCGTGGCCGCGGGCATGCTCACCCCGCAGAACACCGGGTTGATCCAGGACCTCTTCCGCGGCGCCGAGCGCGGCCGCGCGTTCGGGATCTTCGGCGCCGTCGTCGGGATCTCGACGGCGGTCGGCCCGATCCTCGGCGGGGTCATCCTCGCGGTCTTCGGCGCCCAGGACGGCTGGCGCTGGGTGTTCTACGTCAACGTGCCGATCGGCGTGCTCGCGTTCGCGCTGGCCCTGCGGCTGCTGCCGCGCAGCGAGAAGAAACAGTTCCGGGTGCGGTCGGAGATCGACTTCCTCGGCATCGTGCTGCTCGCGGTCGCCGTGCTCGGCGTGCTGCTCCCGGTCATCGAATCCGACGGCGACGGCCCCGCGCGGCTGTGGTGGATGTTCGTCGTCGCGCTGGTGTTCGGGTTCGCGTTCGTGCGCTGGGAACGCTCGGTGGTCCGGCGCGACCGGACGCCGCTGCTGGACACCCGGCTGTTCACCGGCACGCCCGGGTACGCCGCCGGCGCCGCGGTCGGCGCCCTCTACTTCTGCGGGTTCGCCGGGATCTGGCTGGTCTTCGCGATGTTCTTCCAGCAGGGCCTCGGCTACACGCCGCTGCAGTCCGGGCTGTCGGTGACGCCGTTCGCGCTCGGCTCGGCGGTGTCCGCGGCCGTCGCCGGCCGGCTCGTGCCGACCTACGGGCGGCGGCTGACCGTCGCCGGGCTGGCCGTGGTGGCGCTGGGCCTGCTCGCCGTCGCGCTGCTCGCCGAGCTCGTCCCGCCGTCGGCGTCCGGGTGGGCGTTCGCGCTGCCGCTGCTGTTCGCGGGCGTGGGCGGCGGCATGGTGATCTCGCCGAACACGACGTTGACGCTGGAGTGCGTGCCGGTCCGGATGGCCGGGGTCGCGGGCGGCGCGCTGCAGACCGGGCAGCGGATCGGCACCGCGATCGGCACCGCCGTGCTGGCGTCGGTGTTCGGCGCGTTCGCCGGCGCGAGGACGGACTACCCGCTCGCGCTCACCGTCGCGCTCTGCTGCGCGGCCGGTCTGACGTGCACCGCGCTGGCTCTCGCGATCGCCGAACTCCGGGCGCGGCGCCACCGTGCGCAATCTTCCGAGGATGAACGCGAGGCGCGGAGGGCCGAGACGTCCGCCGCGGACGTCCAGCGGGGCTGAGACACTACTTTCCGCAGATTCGCGATGCTCCATCCGAGTGACGAGCACGGAAAGACACTGGTGCTACGCAGAGCAACCAGGTAGATCTTATGGAGCCTTCACTGCGCGGCTTCGGCTACCGACAGTGGCAATCGGTCGGCCACCCGGGGATGGGGTGACCGGCCCGAGCGATCGAGGCGTCCGGAGTTCGAGGGAATGGACACACTCGGTCACCTTCCATCCTGTGAGTGTCGGCGTCCGCGGGGGACCGTCCGGCACTCGCGGAAGGGATGCCCATCGGCGGCCGCCGACGCGTGACGGCAGCGGGTGGGCCCGGGTGAGGGGGAACCGGGCCCGCCCGTTCTTCGTGTCGTGCTTCCACGGGGCTCGTGATCATGTTGGGATGACCGCGTCCGACAGCACGAGCGCAGGAGCTTCGATGACCGAGCAGCCGCCGCGGCCGGGCAGCGGGATCCGGGTCTGGTACCGGCCGATGCGATCGCGCGACAGCAGTGAGCACCACCGCGTCGCGACGCCGCTGGAACTGCTGTTCGACCTCTGTTTCGTGGTCGCCGTCGGTCAGGCCGGGGCGTCACTGCACCACGCGCTCGCCGAGGGCCACGCCGCGCACGGTGTCTCGTCGTTCGCCATGGTGTTCTTCGCGATCTGGTGGGGCTGGCTGAACTTCAGCTGGTTCGCCTCGGCGTTCGACACCGACGACGTCCCGTACCGGCTGGCCACGCTCGTGCAGATCGCCGGCGGGCTGACCGTCGCGGCCTCGGTGTCGAGCGCGTTCGAAGGCGACTTCCGGCTGACGGTCGTCGGCTACGTCCTGATGCGGCTGGCGATGGTCTTCCAGTGGCTGCGGGCCGCGCGGTCGGACCCGGGGTGCCGGCCCACCGCGCTGCGCTACGCCGCCGGGATCGCCGTGGTCCAGGTGCTGTGGGTCTCCTACCAGTGGCTGCCACACGGGGCGCGGGTGGTCGCCTTCGTCGTGTTCGCGGTGCTGGAGATGGCCGTCCCGATCTGGGCGGAGCGCCGGCGCGGGACAACGTGGCACCCGCACCACATCGCCGAGCGGTACGGCCTGTTCACCCTGATCGTCCTCGGCGAAGTGATCCTCGGTGCGACGAACGCGATCAAGGAGGGTGCCGCGGAGCCGGGGCACGTCGGTGCGCTGATCTCGCTGGCCGCGGCCGGCCTGGTGCTCGTGTTCTCCATGTGGTGGCTGTACTTCGACCGGCCGGGGCACGCCCGGCTCCTGCGCCGGCCGACCATGTTCACGTCGATGAGCTGGGGGTACGGCCACTACTTCATCTTCGCGTCCGCCGCGGCCGTGGGAGCGGGGCTCGAGGTGGCGGTCGCCTACGACACGGGGACGCTGCACGGGCTCGGCGGCGTGGCCGCCGCGCTGCCGACCACGCTGCCGGTCGCGGTCTTCCTGCTCAGCGTGTGGCTGCTGCACATCGGGCCGACCAACGAATGCCGCCCGATCGCCATCGGCTTCCCGGTGACGGCGGTGCTCGTCGTCGCCGCGTCGTTCACGCCGGCGCCGATCCACCTCGCGGCGGTGCTGACGGCCGCGCTCGTCGCCGTGTCGGTCGTCGCGACCCACGGGCAGCCCCAACCGTAGATCGACGCAGGTCAGCGGCCTGGCGCGAATAAAGGGGACCCCCCTGTGCGAGGCCGTTTCGGGGCATGTAAAGTTCTCCAAGTCGCCAGGGAAACCGGGCGGCCGCCGGGGCCACGAACCAAGCTCCCACGAACGTGGTAGAGTGGGTGGTCCTGAACCGAGGTGTTAGCCTCGGAACGACAAAGCTTGAAACAAACGCTGAGGATAAGGCCGTGTGAAAGCGGCGCGATCCGAGGTGTGTTGCTTGAGAACTCAACAGTGTGCTAGTGAACTAAGCCAGTAGAGCTTATATATAACCTCGTATGAGGTTCCTTTGAGAATGATTGAGTACATAGTCTCGATCAAACTATTCATTGTTGGAGAGTTTGATCCTGGCTCAGGACGAACGCTGGCGGCGTGCTTAACACATGCAAGTCGAACGCTGAACCACTTTCGGGTGGGGATGAGTGGCGAACGGGTGAGTAACACGTGGGTAATCTGCCCTGCACTCTGGGATAAGCCTTGGAAACGGGGTCTAATACCGGATATCACAACTCCTCGCATGGGGGGTTGTTGAAAGTTCTGGCGGTGCAGGATGAACCCGCGGCCTATCAGCTTGTTGGTGGGGTAATGGCCTACCAAGGCGACGACG
>NZ_JBFBBZ010000030.1:114604-126912 GCF_040682935.1 Amycolatopsis sp. NPDC051061 | reverse complement strand
CGCCCGGTCCCATTCCGAACCCGGAAGCTAAGCCTGATAGCGCCGATGGTACTGCAACCGAAGGGTTGTGGGAGAGTAGGACACCGCCGAACTTACCTTCCGTACGGCCCGTTAGGATAGCCAGTTGGCTGCCCTAGCGGGCCGTACGCGTATGTCCAGAACAAGATTTTTTCCACGGCAGGAGGCCAGGTGTCCGAGTTCGGTCGACGAGACTCAAGCGATGATGGGTCCGGCCGGTCGGCACGCCGGGACGAAGGCTCCCGGAGCCGGTCGGACGCACCCGGGGGAGATCGGCGCGGTGCGCGGCAGGACCGCGGCGGCCGCGACAACACGCACCAAGGCCGGCCGCGCCGGGACGACCACGGAGTCCGTGGCGGCGGCAAGCCCTTCCGCGGCGGCGACGGTCCCCGTGACCGCGACCAGCGCGGAGGATACGCAGGTCAGAGCCGTGACAGCGGTCGCACCGGCGACCGTGACGACCGCCGCGGTGGCTACCGCGGCTCCGACGACCGGGCCGGCCGGCCCGGCGGCGGCAGCAAGTTCTCCGGCGGCCCGGCCCGTTCGGGCGGCGACCGCTCGGGTGGACGGTACGAGGACCGGGGTGGCGACCGGAACGAGCGTTCGGGCCGCGGCTCCGACGACCGGGGCAGCCGTCCCCAGAGCAAGGCGTCGTACGGCGACCGCAAGCCCCGCTGGGAAGACCGCAGCGGTTCGCCCCGCCGCGACGACGACCGCGGCGCCCGTTCGGGTGGTTTCCGCTCGGACGACCGCGGCCGCAAGGACGACTCCCGCGGCAGCTACCAGCGCCGCGACGACGACCGTGGCAGCCGCACCGGCGGCTTCCGGTCCGACGACCGTGGTGGCAAGTCGGGCGGCTTCCGCTCGGACGACCGCAACCGCGGTGGCAGCGACGACCGCCGTTCGGGTGGCTTCCGCTCGGACGACCGTGGTGGCAAGACCGGCGGCTTCCGGTCCGACGACCGCAGCCGCGGCGGCAGCGACCGCGGTGGCGACTCGCGTGGGTACCAGCGCCGCGACGACGACCGTGGCAGCCGGACCGGCGGACACGGCTCGAGTGACCGCGGAAGCAGCGGCCGCACCGGTGGTTTCCACTCCGACGACCGCCGGGACGATTCCCGCGGCGGCAGCGGCGGTTACCAGCGTCGTGACAACGACCGGGGTAACGACCGGAACGACTCCCGCGGCGGTAGCGGCAGCTATCAGCGTCGTGACAGCGCTGGAGGCGGCGATTCCCGCGGCGGTAGCGGCAGCTATCAGCGTCGCGACAGCGCCGGGAGCAGCGACTCCCGCGGTGGCAGCGGCAGCTATCAGCGTCGTGACAGCGCCGGGAGCGGCGATTCCCGCGGTGGCAGCGGCGGTTATCAGCGTCGCGACAGCGCCGGGAGCAGCGACTCCCGCGGTGGCAGCGGCGGTTACCAGCGTCGCGACAACGACCGTGGCAGCGACCGCCGGGACGACTCCCGCGGCAGCAGCGGCAGTGGCGGCAGCAGCGGCAGCGGCGGCTACCAGCGCCGGGACGGCGACCGCGGTTCCCGGACCGGCGGCGGCTTCCGGGGTGCGGACAAGCGCAGCTCGGACAAGCGTGGCAGCGACCGTCCCGCGGGCTACCGCGAACCGCGGCCCAAGGTGGGCTCCGCGCTCGGCGACGAGGCCCTCGCCAGGGAACTCCTCGAAGCGCCGGAGCTGCCCGAGGACATCGAGTTCTCCGACCTCGACGAGGAAGCCCGCCGCGAGCTGAGGACCCTGCCGAAGGGCCTCGCCGAGACCGTCGGGAAGCACCTCGTCGCCGCCGGGGGGCTCATCGACAGCGATCCCGAGGCCGCCCTCGAGCACGCCAAGTACGCCAAGGCCAAGGCTTCGCGCGTCCCGATCGTGCGGGAGGCGCTCGGCCTGGTCGCCTACCAAGTCGGCAACTGGTCGGAGGCCCTCTCCGAACTGCGGGCCGTCCGGCGGATGACCCGTACCGACGACCACATCGCCATCATCGCCGACGCCGAACGCGCGCTGGGCCGGCCCGAGCGCGCGCTCGACCTGGCCAAGGAGGCCGACAAGGCCACCTTGAGCAAGGCCGTCCAGGTCGAGCTCGCCATCGTCGCGGCCGGGGCCCGGCGGGACCTCGGGCAGCTCGACGCCGCCGTCGTCTCGCTGCAGGGCAACGACCTCAAGGCCGAGAAGCGCGATCCGTGGAGCGCGCGGCTCTTCTACGCCTACGCCGACAACCTTGCGGCCGCCGGCCGCAAGGAGGAGGCCGTCCGCTGGTTCCTCAACGCCGCCGACGCCGACGCGGAGGACGAGACCGACGCCTCCGAGCGCGCCGCGGACCTGGCCAACGAAAACAACGAGAACACCGAGAACACCGAGAAGAAGGACACCGAAGACCCGGATGAGTGACGCCCTGCTCGCGGCCTACGACGCGGTCCTGTTCGACCTCGACGGCACCGTCTACCACGGCGCCCGGGTGATCCCGGGCGCCCCGGAGACGGTCCGGGCCGCGCGTGAGCACGGCACGCCCGTCCGGTTCGTGACGAACAACGCGTCGAAGGCCCCGGGCGAGGTCGTCGACCACCTCACCGGCCTCGGCATGCCCGCCGACGTCGGTGAGGTGCACACGAGCGCCCAAGCCGGCGTGCAGCTGCTCAAAGAGCGGCTCGACGCCGGCGCCGAGGTCCTCGTCGTCGGCACGGAGTCCCTGGCCGCCGAGGTCGCCGGGGCCGGGCTGAAGCCGGTGCGGGAGAACGGCGATGACGTCCGGGCGGTCGTCCAGGGCCACTCGCCCGACAACACGTGGGCCGCGCTGGCCGAAGCCTGCCTGGCCATCCGCGCGGGTGCGCTCTGGGTGGCCTGCAACGTCGACGCCACCCTGCCCAGCGAGCGCGGGCTGCTGCCCGGCAACGGTTCGATGGTGGCCGCGCTGCGCACCGCCACCGACGTCGAGCCGCTCGTCGCCGGGAAGCCGCAGCCGCTGCTGTTCGAGACCGCGGCGAAGTCCGCCGGTGCGGAGCATCCACTCGTCGTCGGCGACCGGCTGGACACCGACATCGCCGGCGCGGTCGCCGCGGGCATCGACTCGCTCGTCGTGCTGTCGGGTGTCGCGACGCCGAAACAGCTGATCGAGGCCATCCCGGCCGAGCGCGCCACCTACCTCGCCAAGGACCTCACGGCCCTCGAAGACAAAGCCGAGGACCTGAAGATCGGGCCGCGCCCGGGGTGGTCCGTCACCGCGGAGAACGGCGTTCTCGAAGCAGCGGGCGACGGCGACGACCTGGACCTGCTCCGCGCGCTCTGCCACACGGCCTGGGAGACCGGCGTCACCGAACCCGGCGAGCGCGCCAAGGCCGTGCTCGCCTGACTGATACCGTTTGTGACGTGCAGGATCACCCGTACCCCGTCCCGGGCCCGCCGCCCGGAACGTTCTCGCAGCAAACCGACCCGCGGGCCGGCATCGATGAAGCCGTCGCCGGCTTGGACGACCTCGACGCGTTGCCGCTCGCGGAGCACGTCGAGCGCTTCGACGCCGTGCACACCGAGCTGACGGTCGCCCTCTCCAGCATCGACAAGGTCTGACCACGGTGCCCAAGCGGGCGCGCCTCGACGCGGAACTGGTTCGGCGCGGCCTCGCCCGGTCGCGCGAGCAGGCTTCGGCCCTGATCCTCGGCGGCAAGGTCACCGTGCGCGGCATGGTGGCCGGCAAGCCCGCCACCGGCGTGGAGTCCGACGCGCCGATCGTCGTGCGCGACGAGGACGACCCCGGCTGGGCCTCCCGCGGCGCGCACAAGCTGCTCGGTGCCCTGAAGGCGTTCGACGGCCTGACTGTCGAAGGCAAGCGCTGCCTCGACGCCGGCGCGTCCACCGGCGGCTTCACCGACGTCCTCCTGCGCCAAGGCGCCGCGACCGTGATCGCCGCCGATGTCGGTCGTGGCCTGCTCGACTGGCGGATCCGCACCGACGAACGTGTAGTGGTCATGGACCGCACCAACGTTCGCAACCTCACCCCCGAGGATCTCGGCGGCCAGGTCGACCTCGTCGTCGGGGACCTCTCGTTCATCTCGCTCAAGCTCGTCCTGCCCGCGCTCGCCGCCTGCGCGCACGACGGCGCCGACCTGGTGCCGATGGTGAAACCGCAGTTCGAAGTGGGCAAGGACCGGCTCGGCAGCGGCGGGGTCGTCCGCGACCCGGAACTGCGCGCCGAGTCGGTGCTCGCCGTCATCGACGAGGCCGCGAAACTGGGGCTCGCGCTGCGCGGCGTCACCGCGAGCCCGCTGCCGGGGCCGTCCGGGAACGTCGAGTACTTCGTGTGGCTGGGCAAAGAACACGTGGCCGGGTCCACTGTGGACGCGGTAGACAGGTCTGAGGCGGAGCGGCTCGTCCGAACCGCCGTCGAGGAAGGGCCCGCATGACCACCGAACGTGAAGTTCTCCTCATGGTGCACCCCGATCGCGAAGCGACGGGCGAGGCCGCGCGCGAGGTCTCGGCGCGCTTCGCCAAGGCCGGCATCCGGATCCGGGTGATCGAGGAAGACGTCTGCGCGCTCATCAACCCGGACGAGCACGGCGTCGGGTCGACCTGCACCGTCGTCGACCCGGACGACAACCCCGCCGACGGCGTCGAATTGGTGTTCGTCCTCGGTGGCGACGGCACGCTGCTGCGCGCGGCCGAGCTGGCCCGCCCGGCCGGGGTGCCGGTGCTCGGCGTGAACCTCGGGCGCGTCGGCTTCCTCGCCGAAGCCGACTCGGACGCGCTGGCCGACACCGTGCAGCGCGTCGTCGACGGCGACTACCAGGTCGAAGAGCGGATGACCATCGACGTCACGGTCACCGACGGCGGCACCGAGCTCGCCCGCACCTGGGCGCTCAACGAGGCCAGTGTCGAGAAGAGCACCCGCGAGCGGGTCCTGGACGCGCTCATCGAGGTTGACGGCCGGCCGGTGTCCGCCTTCGGCTGCGACGGTGTGCTGTGCGCCACTCCGACCGGTTCGACGGCGTACGCGTTCTCGGCGGGCGGCCCGATCATCTGGCCCGACGTCCAGGCCCTGCTGGTGGTGCCGAGCAACGCGCACGCGATGTTCGCGCGGCCGCTGGTCGTTTCGCGGAACTCGGTGATCACCGTCGGGATCGACCCCGACGGCTCGTCCGCCGTTCTGACCTGCGACGGCGGCCGGCTCATCGAACTGCCGCCCGGGGCCCGCGTGCGGGTGACGTGCGGTACGACCCCCGTCCGGCTGGTCCGGCTGTGGGACGGCCCGTTCACCGATCGCCTGGTGCAGAAGTTCTCGCTGCCGGTGAAGAGCTGGCGGGAGCGGCACGCGCGCCCCTGCGAATGAACCGCTCGGCGATTCATTCGAACATATCGGCGACTCGCCGGGAGCCCGCGCGCGCAGAGTGTCGGTGGGGGCCGCTACCGTAGGCGGCGTGCTGGCCGAGATGCGCATCCAGGGCCTCGGAGTCATCGAGGACGCCCTGCTGGAACTGCACGCGGGCTTCACCGTCGTGACCGGTGAGACGGGTGCCGGGAAGACCATGGTCGTCACCGGCCTGCACCTGCTCTCCGGGGGCCGGGCCGAGGTGTCCAAGGTCCGGACGGGGATGCTCAAGGCGTTCGTGGAAGGACGGTTCACCTATGCCGGCGTCGAAGGCGCCGAACGGATCGTCACCGAGTCGGGTGCCGACGTCGACGAGGACGGCAGCGTCATCGCGCTGCGGGCCGTCGCGGTCGACGGGCGCTCGCGCGCGCACCTGGGCGGCCGGTCGGTGCCGGTCGGTGTGCTCGCGGAGCTGTCCGAGCAGCTGATCGCGGTGCACGGGCAGAACGACCAGCTGCGGCTGCTGCGCCCGAGCGAGCAGCGCGACGTGATCGACCGGTTCGCCGGCGATGCGGTGGGGAAGCCGCTGAGCGCGTACCGCGAGGTCCGGTCCGAGTGGCTGGCGGTGATCGCCGAGCTGACCGAGCGCTCGACCCGCTCGCGGGAGATGGCCCAGCAGGCCGACCTGCTCAAGCACGGCCTCACCGAGATCGACGCCGTCGCGCCGGAACCGGGCGAGGACGTCGACCTCACCGCGCAGATCAAGCGGCTCGCGGCGGCCGACGAGCTGCGCGCGGTCGCGACCGAGGCGCACGTCGCCGTGTCGGGTTCGCCGGACGGCGACCCGGACGTCCCGAGTGCGCTGGCGTTGGTGTCCGAAGCGTTGCGGCGGCTCTCGACGTCCGAAGACGACGTCTTGCGCGAGCTGGCGCCGCGGCTCGAGGAGGCGTCGGTGCTGCTGACCGACGTCGGGGCCGAACTCGGCAACTACGTCGAGACGCTCGACGCCGACCCGGCGCTGCTGGAGCAGGTGCTGGCCCGCCAGGGCGATCTCAAGCGGCTGACCCGCAAGTACGCGGCGGACGTCGACGGTGTGCTCGCCTGGGCCGACGACGCCCGGCGCCGCCTGGAGTCGATGGACACGTCCGAGGAGGCGCTCACCGAGCTGGCGCTGCGGCGCGACCAGCTCGCGGTGCAGCTGGCCGCGCACGCCGCCGAGGTGTCGGGCGCGCGGGAGAAGGCTGCGGCCGAGTTGGCGGCGGAGATCACGCGCGAGCTGTCGGGGCTGGCGATGGGCCAGGCCGCGATCGAGGTGACGGTCGAGCAGCGCCCCGCCGAGCACGGCGACACGCACGCGCTGACCCTCGACGGCCGCGCGGTGCACGCGGGCGCGGACGGCGTCGACGACGTCGAGCTGCTGCTGCGCGCGCACGACGGCGCGCCGCCGCTACCGGTGCACAAGGCCGCGTCGGGTGGTGAGCTGTCCCGGGTGATGCTGGCGATCGAGGTGGTCCTGGCGCACGCGGACACGGTGCAGACCCTGGTGTTCGACGAGGTCGACGCGGGCGTCGGCGGCCGCGCGGCGGTCGAGATCGGCCGCCGGCTGGCGAGGCTGGCGCGGACCCACCAGGTCCTGGTGGTGACGCACCTGCCGCAGGTCGCGGCGTTCGCGGATCAGCACCTGGTGGTGGACAAGGGCCACAGCGGCGGCGTGACGCGCAGCGGCGTGAAGAACCTGAAGCAGACCGAGCGGGTCAGCGAGCTGGCCCGGATGCTCGCCGGGATGGACAACGAGACCGGGCGCGCCCACGCGGAGGAACTGCTGGCGACGGCGGAGAAGGACAAGACCGAGTTCGAGCCGAAGCGGAAGCGGGCGGCGAAGAAGAAGTAGCGCCGCCGGGCGAAGGTGGCCGGTCGCCGAGGTCGCGAATGACTCATTCGCGGCGTCCGACGTCCCGAATGAGTCATTCGCGACACCACGGGTGGGTCAGTCGTCCTCGAGGTTCGTGGTGATGCTGCGGAAGACCTCCGCCAGCACCCGCGCCTGCTCGGCGCTCACTTGGTCCGCGAAGTGCCGCTGCACCCCGCGCACATGCGTCGGCCACGCCTTCTCCAGGGCGGCCAGCCCTTCCGGGGTCAGCACCACCAGCGTGGACCGGCGGTTCGCCGGGTCCGGCTCGCGCCGCGCGTAGCCCGACCGCTCCAGTCCGTCCACGATCCGCGTCAATCCGCTCGCGCTGTGGACCAGCGCCGCCGCCAGGTCCTTCATGTGCAGCCGGCGGCCGGGGGCCTCCGAGAGCTGGACCAGCGCGTCGTAGGTCCGGTGCGTCATGCCGTGCTCGGCTCGCAGCTCGGCGTCCAGCACCCTCAGCAGCAGCGCCGACGAGCGCAGGAAACCGCGCCACGCCGTGTCGTGGTCTCGGGACAGGCTCACGCCGGGAATAGTACTCGCGCGGACAGTTGTTGTGCGGACTGTTCGCATGCGAAGAAAGGACCTGCGATGCGCGCGGTGGTACTCCGAGAACCCGGTCCCGTCGAGAACCTCGAACTGAAGGACCTCCCCCTGCCCGAGCCGAAGCCGGGCTGGGTGCGGATCGCCGTGAAGGCGTTCGGCCTCAACCGGTCCGAGCTGCACACCCGCCTGGGCCTGGCCGAGGGCGTCACGTTCCCGCGCGTGCCCGGCATCGAAGCCGTCGGTGTGGTCGACCATGATCCCGACGGAGTACTGCCGCCGGGGCAACAGGTCGCCACGATGATGGGCGGGATGGGCCGCACGTTCGACGGCGGCTACGCCGAATTCACGGTGGTGCCGAGGGGACAGGTCATCCCGTTCCGCTCGGACCTGCCGTGGGAGGTGCTCGGCCAGGTCCCGGAGACGCTCCAGACCGCGTACGGCTCCCTCACCACCGGCCTGGACCTGCGTAAAGGGCAGACCCTGCTGATCCGCGGCGGCACGTCCGCCCTCGGGTTCGCCACCGCGAGCCTGGCGAAAGATCTCGGCGCCACGGTCTTCGCGACCACCCGGCAGCAGGACCGGCTCGAGATCCTGCGCGAACACGGCGTCGACTACCCGCTCCGAGACGACGGCGACATCGCGAAGGTCCGGGAGATCGCACCCGAAGGCGTCGACGCCGCCCTCGAACTCGTCGGGACGCCGACCCTCCCGGACACCCTGAAGGCCACCCGCGTGCACGGCACCGTGTGCTTCACGGGCATGTTGTCGAATCAGTGGATGATCTCGGATTTCTATCCGATCGGCTACCTTCCCGCCGGGGTGCGGTTGACCGCTTATGGTGGTGAGGCGGACGACCTGCCCGCCTCCGTCCTCCAGCGCCACCTCGATCGGATCGCCGCCGGCGAAGCGACTCTCGGTCCGGCGAAGGTGTACGCGATGACGGAGATCCGGCAGGCGCACGACGACTTGGAACACAACCGGACGGCGGGCAAGCTCGTCGTGCTGACCGGCCGAGCGGAGGGAGCCGCCCCGTGATCCTGCCGCCGCCCGCCGACGTCGAAGCGCAGCTGGCCGCCGCCCGCCGCGACGGCGACCTCGACCGCTACCTCGGCCTGCTGGCCGGGGAAGAGCTCTTCGTCCCGATCCGGCGAGTGGACGCCCACAGCATCCTCGAAGAGCGGGCGGAGACCTTCCCCAACGTCTACTTCGAGACGGGCGGCGACGAGTTCCTGCAGGTCTTCACGCGCGGGGCGCTGCCCGACCTCGGCCCGGACGTCGTCGCCATGGGCGGTGCCCTGGACTGGGCGGTCGACGGCGTCGGGCGGCACGAGCGGGTCGTGTTCAACCGCGGCACCCGCGGCGAGTGGCGGTTGCCGGGCGCGACCCTGCAGCCGTGGCTCGACGCGCACAAGGACGACGTCACCCCGCTGGAGGAGCAGGTCGAGCGGCTGATCACCGCGCCGTACGGCCACCTCGAGGGCCCGATCGCGCACGCGCTGGCCTGCGGCGCGCACCTGGCGGTGCTGAACGCGGCGCCGTGGAACGTCCTCGACGCGCGCCGCCACGACTACGTCGCCGAGGTGCGGGGCCTGCGGGACTGGTGGGGCGTGCCGGACCCGCCCGCCTGGCGCGCGACGATGGCCGACCTGATCGGCGACGGCTACGCGCTGACGCCCGGCAACCTCGTGCTCATGCTGCGCCTGCGGTTCGCCGCCGAGTACGGCCTGACGGGCGGCGAGTTCGACCCGCTGACCTGGGCGGAGCTGGTGGACCGGTGGTGCGCGGAGAACGACGCCGGGGACCAGGCCGACGAGCTGCGGGAGACCGTCCGCCGGGTCTCGCGCTGCGAACAGCGCCTGCGCGCCGACGGCCTGGTCGACGCGGACGGGTTCGTCACGACGGCGCTGTCGTGGGACGTCGGCCGCGCGGTCAACATCGCCCGGTGGGGTCTCGCGGCCGGCTATTGCGACGCGCTGACCGCGGAACTGATGGTGCTCGAAGCCGGCTCGCTCGCGCGCCGCTACCACCAGTCATGGGCCGACCTGTCGGCCGGGTACGTCATGGGCCGCGTGCTGCACGCCGAGGACGACGAGTTCGGTGAGTGGTACGCGGCGGCCGTGCGGGTCCACCACCAGCTCCTTCAGGACCCGGCGAGCCCCTGGGTGAACCTCGGTTTCGGGTCGCTTTCGGAGGAGTCGGAGGCCTGACCCGCACGGGGGATGCGCGACCCGGCTCACCACAACGAGTCACGCCTGCTACGGCGTGGCGTGCGTGGTCCCATGAGCAAATTTGTCACCATCGGCCACATGAAGCTCACCGGCTTGCTCACGCGGAACCAAGAACCCCTCCCGGGGATCACCGGGGTCGCCCGGGTCGACCGCCGCACCCGGGAGCTGCTGCGCCGGATCAGTCCGGGGGACATCGTCGTGCTCGACCAGCTGGACCTCGACCGCGCGACGGCCGACGCCCTGGTCGAGGCCGACGTCGCCGGGGTGGTCAACGCGTCGCCGTCGATCTCCGGCCGGTTCCCGAACATGGGCCCCGAAATCCTCGTCGCGGCCGGCGTCCCCCTGGTCGACTCGGTCGGCGGCGAGCTGCTGCGCACGATCAAGGACGGCACGAAGCTGCGGCTGCACGACGGCGTCGTCTACGTCGGCGAGCGCCAGGTCGCCTCCGGCATCGAGCAGAGCGCCGACAGCGTCGCGGATCAGATGATCGAGGCCAAGGCCGGGATGTCCACGCAGCTGGAGGCGTTCTCGGCGAACACCATCGAGTTCCTGCGCCGCGAGCGCACGCTGATCCTCGACGGCGTCGGCGTGCCGGAGCTGAAGGTGGTCGTCCGCGACCGGCACGTGCTGGTCGTCGCGGGCGGCAACGGGCACGCCGAGGACCTCAAGAAGCTCAAGAAGTACATCGGCGAGCACCGGCCGGTGCTGGTCGGTGTCGACGCGGGCGCGGACACCCTGCGCGTGCAGGGGTACCGGCCGGACGTCATCGTCGGCGACCCCACCGGCATCGGCACCGTCACCCTGCGGGGCGGCGCCGAGGTCGTCGTGCCCGCCGCGCCGGACGGCCACGCCCCCGGTGTCGAACGGATCCAGGACCTCGGCATCGGCGCGGTGACGTTTCCCGCGACGGGCAACGCCGAGGACCTCGCCCTGCTGCTGGCCGACGCGCACGGCGCGAGCCTGGTCGTCACGGTCGGCTTCCAGGCCACCCTGCGCGAGTTCCTCGACCACGGCCGGTCCGGCTCGAACCCGTCGACGTTCCTGACCCGGCTGAAGCTCGGCACGAAGCTCGTCGACGGGAAGGCGGTGGCGACGCTGCACCGCAGCCGGGTGTCGGTCGGCGCGGTCGTGCTGCTGGTGCTCGCCGCGGTCGTGGTCGTCGCCGCGGCCCTGCTGGTGTCCGACGTGGGCTCGGTCTACCTGGACTGGCTCCGGCACACCTGGAATTCGCTCGCTGCCTGGGTCAAGGGATTGTTCACGTGATTTCGCTGCGCTACCACGTCGTTTCCATCGCCGCCTGCTTCCTCGCGCTGGCCGTCGGCGTCGTGCTCGGCTCGACCGCCCTGAACGGCTCGCTGCTGTCCGGGCTGGCGGGGGAGAAGAAGGACCTCGGCAGCCAGGTTTCCGACCTCGAGGCGCAGCGCAACGCGCTCAACGCCCGGCTGGCCGACGCGGACGCGTTCGCCGGCTCGATGGGGCCGAAGGTCGTCGCCGGGGCGCTGGACAAGCGGTCGGTGGTGCTCGTGACGACCGAGGACGCGCGCCCGGCCGACCGGGACGCGCTGAAGCAGCTGATCGGCCAGTCCGGTGCTTCGGTGACCGGTGAGGTGCAGCTGACGTCCGCGTTCGCCGACCCGGAGAAGGCCGACCAGCTCCGCGACGTCGTCACGCGGCTGCAGCCCGCCGGTGCGAAGTTCCCGACCGCGGGCGACTCCGGCACGCTCGCCGGCGCGCTGCTCGGTTCGGTGCTGCTGCTGGACAAGACCACCGCGAAGCCGCAGTCCTCGGGCGAGGAGCTGGCGGCCGCGATCGGCGGGCTCACCGACGGCGGGTTCGTCAAGGCGGGCCAGGAGGTCAAGCCGGCGCAGCTGGCGATCGTGCTGACCGGCGTGCAGTCGACCGGCGACGGCGCGGGCGACCGCGCGGCGACGATCGCCCGGTTCGCCACGCAGCTCGACCGCTCCGGCGCGGGCACGGTCCTGGCCGGCGACGCCGGTTCCGCGGACGGGACGGGCGCGCTGGGCGTGGTCCGCGCGGACACGTCGGCGACGTCGATCCTGTCCACTGTGGACAACGTGGACTCGTCGGCCGGGCGGGTGAGCGCGGTGCTGGCGCTGAAGGAACAGCTCGACGGCGGCGCGGGCCGCTACGGCATCGCGGGCAACGCGACGGCTCCCGCCCCGGGTGTCGGCGCCCCCAACGGCAACTGAGGTCGGGAGTGTGGCAAAAAGTCTTACAAACACACGCACACAGTAAGATAGACCGCAACCAAACCCGGCACAGAGGACGCGACCAGCACACCCGA
>NZ_JBFBBZ010000030.1:0-114594 GCF_040682935.1 Amycolatopsis sp. NPDC051061 | reverse complement strand
CCACCGGCAACGGTGGTGGTGCGTTACAACGTGTGTGTTTCTCACTCACGACCTCTTTCAGCTAGCCAGCCACAAGGCCGGGACGTTCGGCGGCTCCCAGCCCACCAGTGAGGTGTGGCCCTGGCGGCACGTGTACGTGACGCCGTTGTAGGTCACCTTCGCGCCCGTCGCGTACGCCGTGTTCGGTGCCCACGCGGGGACCGAAGGCGGCGTGGTGGGTGTCGTGGTCGGTGGGGTCGTGGGCGTGGTCGGTGTCGTCGGAGTGGTGGTCGTCGGTGGGGTCGTGGTCGGCGGGGCCGAGCAGTTCGGTGTCGAGGCCGCCAAGCCGTTGACCACCGCGTGGAACAACGTCGCACCCGGGTCCAAGTCGTAGAGCGAGAACATCATCGCGCCGCCGAGGCCCGTGCAGTGGATGTAGTCCGTGCGCGCCTTCACCGACTGCGCCGACGAGCCGCCGTAGAAGTTCGTCCCGTCGTAGAACCACGCCGACTGCGTGACCGGGTCCCAGTACGTGTCCGCCGGGTTGTCGACGATGCCGGACAGTTCCTTGTACATCGCGACGCCGGGGACGTTGCCGCTCAAGGCGTGCCCGGGCGACGGCCCCGAAGCCGACTGGTACAGCCCGTGGTTCGAGCCGGCCGGGACGCCGGTCCAGCCGCGGTAGTAGAACGGGATGCCCAGCGTCAGCTTGGCCGCCGGGAAACCGCCCGCGATGCCGTACGCGCTGTTGCCGTGCAGGTAGTCCTTGACCACCGAGTCGGTCGTGTACTTCTCGGTGCCCGGCGGGATCGTGCCCGACGGGTCGTTCGGCGAGGAGTACAGCGGGTCCTGGAAGTTCGTCGGCCCCGTCGCGTCCCACGCGCCGTGCATGTCGTAGGTCATCGCGTTGCCGAAGTCGAGGTACTGCCCGATCCGGTCGGTCTGGATCTTCGCGATCTTGTCCTGTCCGCCGGGCAGCGCGGCCGAGAGCGCGTAGTGCTTGCCGCCCAACGCGTCCAGCTCGGTGCGGAACTCCGCCATCAGCGCGGTGTAGTTCGCGGTGTCGGCGGCGCTGTAGTGGTTGCCGACGTGCCCGGTGGGCGAACCCGGGTACTCCCAGTCGATGTCGATGCCGTCGAAGATCCCCGCCGCGGTGCCCGGGCCGCCGTAGCCGCCGGACGCGGGGATGTTGCCCTTGATGAACATGTCGAGGCACGAGCTGACGAACTTCTTGCGGGACGCGTCGCTCGCGGCGGCGTCGGAGAAGTACTTCGAGTACGTCCAGCCGCCGATCGACAGCAGCACCTTGAGGTTCGGGTGCCGGGCCTTGAGCTCCTGCAACTGGTGGAAGTTGCCCACGATCGGCTGGTTCCAGGTGTCGGCGGTGCCGTCCACGCTGATGTCACTGCCAAAGGACTTCTGATAGTCGGCGAACTGGTCTCCGCCGCCGTCGCCGGCGTTCGGGTCGGTTTCGCCGCCCGGGTCCGGGGTGGTCGCCTTCGTGTTTTCGAAGCAGGTGAGGTTGCTCGGGTCGATGTTCTCGAAGTCGTAGAGCAGGTAGTCGAGGTTGCCGGCGATGGCGTCGACGTTCTTCAGGTAGTAGGCGTTCTGGTAGATGGACCACTGGTCGAAGTAGGCGATCCGGACCCCGCCGGAGGTCGCGGCGGCCGCGTTCGGGGCCGCCGGGCCGGCGACGGTCAGCGCGCCGATCACGACGGCGGCGGCCGCGGCGGCGACCAGGGCGAATCTTCGCTGCATGGGCGTCTCCTCGCGCAGGCGGACGGCCCTCTCCCGGCCGCGACGGCGCGGGAGAGGGCGTACGCGATGGCTGCTTCACGAGCGGGTCCGGCCCCGGTCATGAATGTGCGCGCGGGGACACCGAGTGTCAATACTTTGGACTAGACCAATCTGCCGGGTCGTGCCCTATGCGACGTGGTGTCCGGATTTCCCTACTTCAGTGGTGGGTCGAGCGGGAAGCACGACACGCGCACCGGCCACGTGTCACCGCCGGCCGGCAGCGGCATCTTCTTGAGCGCGGCCGCCGCGTCGGAGTCGTGCGCCTCCTCGGCCGCCGCGTGGAAGATGTCCGCCGCGATCGACTGGTCGAACACCCCGATCTGCTGGTGCGGCCAGCCCGCGGCGCCCTGCAGCGCGCCCGGGATCAGCTGGTCGACGACCTTCCGCAGGGTCACGCCGTTCGGTGCCCGGTACTTCCAGACGTCGATGCCGAGGTTCTTCCCGACCTCCGCCATCCGGCCCCAGGCGGTGAGGTTGAAGTTGACGTAGTGCCAGGACATCGTGCGCGACAGTTCGAGCGGCTGGCTGCCGTCGGCGGCGAACTGCACCGGGAACCGGTTCTTCTCCGCGTCGAGCACGATCTTGCGCGCGGTGTCCCGCTTGCCCAGGTAGGACGCGATCGTCGCGTTCTGCATGTCGAGGAAGGTGCCGTGGTTGTTGGTGGCGGCCAGTTCCAGCTTCGCCTGCGGGCTGGTCTGCATCCAGTCCAGGTACTGCGTGAGCCACGCCTTGATGCCCGTGCGGTCCTTGCCCGTCCAGCCCGGCGCGCCGCTGTCGAGGAGCGCGAAGACGTCGAGCACCTGACTGAACGACTGCGTCGAGTCGATGATCCCGGTGCCGCTGATCGTGGTCTTGCACGGGATGATCTGCGAGTAGTTCATGTTCGGGTTCATCTTGGTGGCCGGGTCGAGGAACCACGTCCGGATGTCCAGCGCCGCGCGTTTCGCGTACTTCGCGTCGCCGGTGTAGTACCAGGCCAGCGAGAGGTAGTACATCGCGTCCCAGGCGACCATCCGGTAGGTGTGGTCGGTGATCGCGTCGGCCTCCGGGTTGCGCTGGCCGTCCCGGTTGACGTACGGGCAGCCCTGCGGGTTCTCCGGCGTCTTTTCACCCGCCCACCAGTAGGGCGCCTGGCTCAGGTAGTCGTGCTTGTCGCCGCTCGGCGGCGCGGTCGGCTTGTCCATGACCGACCACGGCCCGGTGGTCAGCGCCGTGTTCGCCTTGGCCAGCACGGCTTTCAGCGCGTCCCGCTGGGCCTTGGACGCGTGGCCGCCGCGCAGCGCCTGCTTGATCCCCGCCAGCTTCGCCCCGTCGGTGACGACGGTGTGCGGTGGCGACGCGGCCACCGCCGTCCCGCTGACCGGGACCAGGATCATGCTCGCGGACAACGCCAGCGCGCCCAGAACGCGTAGCCTTCGCACTTCGACCGCCCTTTCGGGGACGCCAGGATCCCCACTCGTCACCGGGCGGCGGTACGGCGTGGCGAGCGCGATTCTTGCCCGGCGGCGAGGCTGATGTCAATCGGGCCAGGTCCGGCGTTTGTCCAACGGCCGGGCGTACGAGCCCGCGCGGCTCGTCTTCAGTCCCAAGGCCACCAGCGACTCCGCGAGCCGGACGGCGGCCGCGACGCCGTCGATCACCGGGATGTCCAGCATCGTCGCGATCCGCCGGTCCAGCCCGGTCATCCCGGCGCAACCGAGCACCAGGACCTCCGCGCCGGCGTCTCGCGCACGACGGCCGGCGGTCAGCAGTGCCGACTCCGTCCGGCGCTCGTCGGTCAGCTCCAGCACGCCGAGCCCGGCGCCGGTGACCGTGACGCAGTTCTGCGCGACGCCGGCCGCGTGCAGGCTGTCCTCGATCAGCCCGCACGTCCGGTCCAAAGTGGTCACCACGCCGTAGCGGCGGCCGAGCAGGCACGCCAGGTGCGCGGCCGCTTCGGTGATGTCGACGACCGGGACGTCCAGCAGCTCGCGCGCGCCCTCCCGGCCGTGATCGCCGAACCCGGCGAGCACGACCGCGTCGAACGGTTCTTCCAGGCCCCGCAACAGGTCCAGCACCGCGGCGGCGGACAGGAAGCTGTCCAGCCAGCCTTCCGCCGATTCCGGTCCCCAGCGAGGTGTCCGCGCCAGGATTTCGGTGCCGGGACTCGCGGCCGCGCGGGCCCCGGCTTCGATCTCCTTCGTCATCGCCTCGGTGGTGTTGCAGTTGGTGACGACGATCTTCATCGCTGCTTCCTGGAGACCGCGAAGTACAGCAGCGCCGACGACGCCGTGCCGATGAACCACGAGTACGGCGCGGCCGGGGCGAAGAACGGCACCAGCGCGATCACCGCGGCCAGCGTGGCGGTCGGGAAGAACGTCACCAGCGCGCGCGGGTTCACCCGGGGATGGATTCCGCCGTCGACGAACAGCTGCGCGACGTCGACCTTGCCGCGCCGGATCAGGTAGTAGTCGACGATCATGATGCCGAACAGCGGCCCGAGGAACGCGCCGAGCCCGCCGAGGAAGTAGTTGACCACCGTCGGCGACGAGTACAGCTTCCACGGCAGCACGCACAGGGCGGCGACCGCGCTGATCATCCCGCCGATGGTGAACGTGATCCGCTTCGGCCAGATGTTGGCCAGGTCGTAGGCGGGGGAGACGAAGTTCGCGACGATGTTGACGCCCATGGTGGCGACGGCGAACGTCAGCGCGCCGACGATCAGCACCGGCGTGTTGTGCACCTTCGCCAGCAGCTCCGCCGGGTCCGTGATCGCCTCGCCGAACACCTGCATGCTGCCCGCGGTGACGATCACCGACAGCAGCGCGAACGCCGTCGAGTTGATCGGCAGGCCCCAGAAGTTGCCGCGCTTCACCGTCTTCTGGTCCGGCGCGAAGCGCGAGAAGTCGCAGAAGTTCAGCATCAGCGTGCCGTAGGTGGCCAGGATCAGCCCGGCCGCGCCGAACCACTGGCGGATCTGCTCGCCGGTGGACAGCTGCTTCGGGCTGCTGGTCAGCGAGATGTGCCAGTGGCCGGCGGCGAGGATCCACACGGCGAGGGCGATCATCACGACCCAGATGGCCGGGCCGCACCAGTCCTGGAACTTGCGGACCGACTCCATGCCGCGGGTGAGGATCAGCGCCTGGACCGCCCACAGCGCGACGAAGCAGATCCAGCCGAGCGCGTGCAGGCCGAGGAAACCGTGTTCGGTCAACGGTTTCAGGCCCGGGTCGATGGTGAGCACGAGCAGCGTGATGGCGACGCTCGCGAGGTAGGTCTGGATGCCGTACCAGAAGATCGCGATGACCGCCCGGATCAGCGCGGGCAGGTTGGCGCCGAACGTGCCGAAGCTCAGCCGCGCCACGACCGGGAACGGCACGCCGGTGCGCTGCCCGATCCGGCCCATCAGGTTCATGCCGAGGTAGATGATGACGAAGCCGAACAGCAGGGCGGTGAACACCTGCCAGGCCGAGAGGCCGAGCACGAACAGCCCGGCCGCGAAGGTGTAGTTGCCGAGGTTGTGCACGTCGGACATCCACAGCGCGAAGATGTCGTAGACCTTCCACCGGCGCTCCTTCGCGGGGGCGAGGTCTTCGTTCCAGAGCCGGGGATCCGGCGGCGGGCTCGTCTCTTGCTGGGATTCGGTGAGCGGGGCGGCGGTCATGCGGGCCTCCGATCGACACAATCTTTCGGGGGTTCCGGGTGGCGGAGCCCCCGGCCGGGGCGGAGCCCCGGGCAACACAGTGCAGCGACGGCGATTTGGGATACCAAAATTTGGCATCCCAAATATCACCCCGATGTCCGCGCCCGTCAACCCTCCGGCCGATAAACTCGCGTTACAGAAGGTTACGTTCACTTTTCGAGAGGGGACCCGTGACGTCGGCGAGCGAACGGCAGCCCCTCGCGGCCACCCGGCAGCGGGTGCGCGACGAGCTGCGCGAACGGATCCTCACCGGCCGCCTGCGCCCGGGCGACCGGCTGGTCGAGCGCGAGCTCGCCGAAGACCTCGGCGTGTCCAGGGTGCCGGTGCGCGAGGCCATCCGCAGCCTCGAGGCCGAAGGCTTCCTCGTCGAGCAGTCGGCGCGCCGGATCGTCGTCCGGCAGCTCGCGCGGGTCGACGTCGAGGAGCTGTTCGACGTCCGTGAAGCCCTGGAAGGACTCGCCGCGGGACGCGCTGCCGAACGCGCGGGCGCGGCGGAGCTGAAGCGGCTCGAACGGGTGCTCGCCGACGCCGCCCGCGCGACCGCCCGCGGCGACGCGACCCGGATCACCGTGCTCAACTCGCGCTTCCACGACGAGATCGTGGCCATCGCGGGCAACACCCTGCTCACGACCATGCTGCAGCCTTTGCAGGGCAGGCTCCGCTGGCTCACGAGCCAGAACGAGCACTGGTCCGAGCTGCTCGACGAGCACCGCCGGCTCTACGAGGCGATCGCGTCGGGGGACGCGGACCGTGCGCACGCTGAAGCCGTCGAGCACGTGCGGGTCAACCGCGAGGTGACCTTGAAGTCCCTCTTCGGCACCGATCAGGCGGAAATCGTCGCCGGTTCGAGGTAGGGCGTCACGTTCCGCAGCGCCCGCTCGACGTACTCGTCCTTCTCGCCGACCGGAGCGACGTAGTGCATGGCGTGCTCGGCGGCTTCGAGACCGTGCAGGCGGGCGAGGACCCAGGTGGCGAGGTACGTCGAGGCCAGGCAGCCGCCCGCGGTGGCGAGCGGGCCGCGGGCGAAGAACGGCCGGTTCAGCACCTCGACGCCGGCCGTGAGGACCCATGGCTTCGTCGTCAGGTCGGTGCAGGCGGGCACGTCGGCGAGCAACCCGAGCTTCGCGAGCACGAGCGTGCCGGAGCACTGCGCGGCGAGCAGCTGCCGAGCGGGGTCGAGCCGGGCCAGCGTGCCCATGATCGCCGGGTCTTCGACGACTTCGCGGGTCTTCGAGCCGCTGCCGCCGTCGCCGGGTCCGGGCGGTGTACGCGATGCCGACCCTGCACAACCCGCTGGGCTGGGTGCTCTCCGCCGGGCAGCGCGCGCGGCTCGTCGAGATCGCCCGGCAGCACGGCGTGACGATCATTGAAGACGCGTCGTACGCCTACCTCGCCGAGGACGCACCGCCGCCGCTGGCGATGCTCGCGCCCGAAGCCACCGTCTACGTCTCGGGGTTGTCGAAGAGCGTCGCGACCGGGTTGCGCGTCGGGTTCGTCGCGGCGCCGCCCGAGCTCGTGCCGGCGCTCGAAGGCGCGATCCGGTCCACGACGTGGAACACGCCCGCCCTGACCGCGGCCATCGCGCGCCGGTGGCTCGACGACGGTACCGTCGAACGCTTGGAGGTCCGGAAGCGCGAAGACGCGCGAAGGCGCCAGGCGCTCGCGTCGCAGGTGCTGGCCGGGCTTCCGGGGATCGCGCACCCGTCGTCGTACTTCCGGTGGCTGCCGCTCGCCCGCGACTCCCGGCCGGACCGCATCGTGGCGGCGCTCGCCCGGCGGCGCGTCGCGGTCGCCACGGCCGAGCCGTTCGCGACGACGCCGGCCGTGCCGCAGGCACTCCGGCTGGCGCTGGGTTCGGTGGGACACGCCGAGCTCCGCGACGCGCTCGCGGCGGTCCGGCACGAGGTCGAGCGGGATGTTTTCCGCTGATCACGGCGGGATGACGAAGGTCACGCTCGGTACCGGAGAGCTTACGTATTAACATGATCGACGGGTCCCCGCTCCGTGAGCGGGAGTGGCATATCCAACAGCCCGGCGGGCCGCCGCCAACAGGCGCTTCCCAGTGCCTTCATGGGAAATTCACAGAATGGGTGGCAAGTCTGACAACGTGAACCACGCCGACGACGGTGCCGGAACGGCGGCACGATGACGACTGCCCAGGCCACTCTCGAAGCTCCCTCCCGGATCGCGAGACCGGGTGGGAAAGCGCCGTACCTGCACCAGATCGACCTGTTCCGGTTGATCACGTTCGCCTGCGTGATCCTCATCCACGTGGTCGGCGCGACGAACTTCGCGCAGGACGTCGGCGCCAACGCCGTCGAGACGCCGCTGCACTTCACGCGGGAGGCGTTCTTCGCGCTCACCGGGTTCGTGCTGGTGTTCCAGAACCGCGGCCGCGAGATCACGCCGTCCGGCTTCTGGCGCAAGCGGCTGCCGCCGGTCGCGACGCCCTACCTGGCGTGGTCGATGTTCTTCTGGGCGTTTTCGCTGGTCAGCGGCACGCAGCAGCCGGACTCGCTCGAGGCGTCGATGCGCCTGCTGGTCAAGGACCTCGTCACCGGCGGCGCCTGGTACCACCTGTACTTCCTGCTCGTGACGATGCAGGTCTACCTGCTGTTCCCGTGGATCATGAAGCTGCTGCGGGCGACCGAGGGCAAGCACAAGTGGCTGCTGCTCGGCAGCGGGGTGCTGCAGGTCGGCGTGACGCTGTTCATGACCTACCAGCCGTTCGGCGTCAGCTACGAGACGATCACCCACCTGTACGCCACGCTGCTGCCGTACCAGTTCTACACGCTGTTCGGCGCCGTGGTGGCCATGCACTTCGAGGCCGTGCACGCCTGGGCCGGCCGGCACCGGCTGCTGCTCGGCGGCGCCCTCGTGGCGGTGCTGGCCGGCACCGAGTGGGTCTACCTGAGGACCGTCCACAGTGGAACGTTCCCGCAGGTGGCCAGCGACCCGTTCCAGCCGTACCTGATCCCGTGGTGCGTGACCGTCATCGCCGCGATCTACGCGTTCACCACCTGGTGGTCGGGCCGCCGCGCCGACGGCGGCCACGGGGCCCGGCTGGTCTCGTGGGCGGCGAACCGATCGTTCAGCATCTTCCTGGTCCACCCGCTCGCGCTGGCGTTCCTCGGCCCGCTGATCCCGCACGTGGCCGAGCGCTTCGGCGCGCCCTGGCTGAGCGTGATCATCTACTTCGCCACGATCGCGCTGACGATCGTGATCGTCGAGGTGCTGCGCCGCCTGCCGGGCAGCCGCGCGCTGACCGGACGGCCGCGGCTGCGGCTCGCGAAGGCCGCCTGACTCACCCCGAAGGGTGGTCAAGGGCACAAAAGAGAGTTCCGGCATGTCCCGGCGCGCGGATCCGCGGTCTTCGGATATGCTGGCGGCCCGTGGGACTTCAGTCACGGGCTACCAAGTACGTTTTTGTCACCGGAGGCGTCGCCTCCTCTCTGGGTAAAGGACTCACGGCTTCCAGCCTGGGACAACTCCTTACCGCGCGCGGGCTTCGCGTCACGATGCAGAAGCTCGATCCGTACCTCAACGTCGACCCCGGGACGATGAACCCGTTCCAGCACGGTGAGGTGTTCGTCACCGACGACGGCGCCGAGACCGACCTCGACATCGGGCACTACGAGCGCTTCCTCGACCGCGACCTCGACGGCAAGGCCAACGTCACGACCGGCCAGGTCTACTCCGAGGTGATCGCCAAGGAGCGCCGCGGCGAGTACCTCGGCGACACCGTCCAGGTCATTCCGCACATCACCGACGAGATCAAGTCCCGGATCACCGCGGCCGCCGAGCCCGACGAGGCCGGCCAGACGCCGGACGTCGTCATCACCGAGGTCGGCGGCACGGTCGGCGACATCGAGTCGCTGCCGTTCCTGGAGGCGTGCCGCCAGGTCCGCCACGACGTCGGCCGCGACCACTGCTTCTTCCTGCACGTCTCGCTGGTGCCGTACCTGGCGCCGTCGGGCGAGCTGAAGACGAAGCCGACCCAGCACTCGGTCGCCGCGCTGCGCAACATCGGCATCCAGCCCGACGCGCTGGTCTGCCGGGCCGACCGGGAGATCCCCGAGGACCTCAAGCGCAAGATCGGCCTGATGTGCGACGTCGACAACGAGGCCGTCATCGCCTGCCCCGACGCGCGGTCGATCTACGACATCCCGAAGGTGCTGCACCGCGAGGCGCTCGACGCCTACGTCGTGCGCCGCCTCGGGCTGCCGTTCCGCGACGTCGACTGGACGGTGTGGGGTGACCTGCTCGACCGGGTGCACAACCCGAACGAGGTCGTGCGGGTCGCCGTCGTCGGCAAGTACATCGACCTGCCGGACGCCTACCTGTCGGTCACCGAGGCCCTGCGGGCGGGCGGGTTCGCCCACCGCGCCAAGGTCGAGATCGTCTGGGTCGCCTCCGACGACGCGCAGACCGCGTCCGGCGCGGCGTCCGTGCTGTCCGATGTGGACGGTGTGCTGATCCCGGGCGGGTTCGGCATCCGCGGCATCGAGGGCAAGGTCGGCGCGATCGAGTACGCCCGCACCCGCGGCGTGCCGCTGCTCGGGCTGTGCCTCGGCCTGCAGTGCATGGTCATCGAGGGCGCCCGGCACCTGGCCGGCATCGCCGACGCCGGGTCGTCGGAGTTCGACGAGAACACCAAGCACCCGGTGATCTCGACGATGGCCGACCAGCGCGACGTCGTCGCGGGGGAGCGGGACATGGGTGGCACCATGCGCCTGGGCGCCTACCCGGCGAAGCTCAAGCCGGGTTCGCAGGTCGCCAAGGCGTACGGCACCACCGAGGTGTCCGAGCGGCACCGGCACCGCTACGAGGTGAACAACGCCTACCGCAAGCAGCTCTCGGACGCGGGCCTGGTGTTCTCCGGCACGTCGCCGGACGACCGCCTGGTCGAGTTCGTCGAGCTGCCCGCGGACAAGCACCCGTTCTTCGTCGGCACGCAGGCGCACCCCGAGCTCAAGAGCCGCCCGACCCGGCCGCACCCGCTGTTCAGCGCGTTCGTGAAGGCCGTCGTGGACCGCAAGGTCGCCGAGCGGCTGCCGGTCGAGCTGCCCGAAGCCCCGGTGGCCGCCCGATGACCGCGCCGGGCGAGCACGAGTTCAGCGTCGCCTCCAGCCGTGACGTCCACATCGGACGCGTCGTCGGCCTGCGGATCGACGACGTCGTGATGCCGGGCGGCGACACCGCGGTCCGCGAGGTGATCGAGCACCTCGGCGCGGTCGCGATCGTCGCGCTGGACGACGAGCAGCAGGTCACGCTGATCCACCAGTACCGGCACCCGATCGGGCACCGGCTGTGGGAGCTGCCGGCGGGCCTGATCGACCACCTGGGCGAGGACCCGGTCGGCACCGCGCGTCGCGAACTGGTCGAAGAGGCCGGCCTGGCCGCGTCGGACTGGGTGACCCTGGTCGACGTCGCGGCGTCGCCGGGCTTCACCGACGAGGTCGTGCGGGTCTTCCTGGCCCGCGGACTGTCCGATGTGGACCGGGACGTGCTCGGCGACGAGGAGGCGGACCTCGTCATCCGCAAGTTCCCGCTCGCCGAGGCCGTCCGGATGGCCCTGGCGGGCGAGCTGATCAACGGCGCCACGGTGTCGGGCGTGCTGGCCGCGCACGCGGTGGTCACCGGCGGGGCCCCGGCCCGCCCGGCCGACGCCCCGTGGGAGGACCGCCCGACGGCGTTCGCCAAGCGCAAGGAAGCCTGACCCCGAGCGCCCCAATGTGGCCTTGGTTGCGTTGAACGCACCCAAGGGGCCCTTCGGTGCGTTGAACGCACCGAAGGCCACATTGGGGCGCTCGGTCAGGGGCGCAGGGGGCGGCCTTCGGCGTCCAGGCCGCCGTTGGCCAGCAGGAGGATGCCGTCGATGAACGGCCAGACCGCGCCGATCCCGGCGGTGATCAGGCAGACGAACAGCTGCAGCAGGCCCAGCCCGACCTGGCCGGTGTAGAACCGCCCCACACCGAACGGCAGCACGATCTGCAGCACCCCGGCCACGGTCTTGGACCGGTAGGAGTAGGGGACCGGTGTCGGTGGCGCGTACGGCACCGGGAGGGGTGGCGCGTACGGGTCCGGCACCGGCTGCCCGTACATCGGCAGCTGCGCCGTGGGCTGCGAGTACATCGGCGGCGGCGCGAAGAAACCCGGGTGCGGCTGCGGCAGGTCGCCGAACAGCGGCCGCAGGTCACCCAGCGTCGCCGCCGCGTAGGCGGCCGTCACGCGGGTCTCGTACTCGTCCGGCGTGATGCGGCCCATGCCGAAGTGGTCGGCGAGCAGCCTCGCCGCTTCCTCGCGCTCGGCCGTGCCGATGCGGAGCTCGTCCGACTCCATGGAATCCAAGGTAACCGCGTGGAGCTGAGAACGGGGTTTCTGCCGGGTCACGGACCCCCTGCGGCCTAAGGTGTCCGGCGTGGCCTCCAGCCCGCACAGCACGGCCGACGTGATCGCCGCGTACCTCGACCACCTGGTCGTCGAACGCGGGACCGCGCACAACACCCTGGACAGCTACGCCCGTGACCTGCGCCGGTACGCCGCGCACCTGGACGGCGCGGGCGTCGCCAAGATCGCCGACGTCACCTCCGCGCACGTCACGTCCTTCGGTGCCGCTCTCCGGGAAGGTGACGACGAGCACCGGCCGCTGGCCGCGTCGTCGGCCGCGCGGGCACTGGTCGCCGTGCGAGGCCTGCACAAGTTCGCTCACGCCGAGGGACTCACCGAGCACAACCCGGCCCGCGAGGTCCGGCCGCCGACCCCGGCGAAGCGGCTGCCCAAGGCGTTGCCGGTCGACGACGTCCTGCGGTTGCTCGAGACCCCGGCGCCCGACGGCGAACGCCCGCTGCGCGACCGGGCGCTGCTCGAAGTGCTCTACTCCACCGGCGCCCGGATCTCCGAGGCGGTCGGCCTGGACATCGACGACGTCGACGACGTCGAACGCACCGTCCTGCTCGACGGCAAGGGCGGCAAGCAGCGGATCGTCCCGATCGGGCGTCCCGCGCTCGCCGCGCTGAGCGCCTACACCGTCCGCGCCCGGCCGGCGCTCGCCGCCCACGGCCGGGGCACCGCGGCGCTGTTCCTCAACGCCCGCGGCAGCAGGCTTTCGCGGCAGAGCGCGTGGCAGGTCCTCAAGGACACCGCCGGACGGGCGGGGATCGTCGCGGTGGTTTCGCCGCACACCCTCCGCCACTCCTTCGCCACGCACCTGCTCGAAGGCGGCGCGGACGTCCGGGTCGTGCAAGAGCTGCTCGGCCACGCTTCGGTGACGACGACCCAGGTGTACACGCTGGTCACGGTCAACACCCTGCGCGAGGTGTACGCCACGGCGCACCCGCGGGCATTGGGCTAGACGGCCCTACAAGCGGCGAAGGGCCTTCGTAGCCTGCACCGACGGTCGAGTGACATTGCCCCCTCGGGTCCGGCGCGTTGCTTTGCCGGGGCTCCGGCTCCGCGCATAGGCTGCGGCGGACTCGACGAACAAGGAGCTTTCCCGCCATGTCGACACCGAACCAGCCGGCCCACCCGGCCGAGTCCGCCGGGTCGGCGGCGGCGAACCTCAGCCAGGTCACCATCGCCACCCCGACCCGCCACGAGGGTGACGATCCGAGAGAGCGCAACGGCAAGAAGGTGAAGCTCACCGGCATCGGGCCGACCGGCCGCCCGATCCGCGAGATCCCCGAACCGCCCCCGCTGGACCGCCACGGCCCGGCCAAGATCATGGCGATGTGCAACCAGAAGGGCGGCGTCGGCAAGACGACGTCGACCATCAACCTGGGCGCCGCGCTCGCCGAGTGCGGGCGCAAGGTGCTGCTCGTCGACTTCGACCCGCAGGGTGCGCTCGCCGTCGGTCTGGGCATCCAGCCGCACGAACTGGACCAGACGGTCTACAACGCCATCATGGAGCGCGCGGTCAGCGCCACCGACGTGCTGCTGAAAACCCGCGTCGACGGCGTTGACCTGCTGCCGAGCAACATCGACCTGTCCGCGGCGGAGGTCCAGCTCGTCGCCGAGGTAGGACGCGAGCACACGTTGTTACGGGTCCTTCGTCCGGTCATCAACGACTACGACTATGTTCTTGTCGACTGCCAGCCCTCGCTCGGCTTGCTCACGGTGAACGCGCTGACCGCTGCGGACGGCGTGATCATCCCGCTCGAGTGCGAGTTCTTCAGTCTCCGAGGCGTCGCGCTCCTGATCGACACGATCGAGAAGGTGCAGGAACGGCTCAACCCCAAACTGGACATAGTCGGGATTCTCGCCACCATGTACGACCCGAGAACCCTGCACTCGAAGGAGGTCATGGCTCGCGTGGTGGAGGCATTCGGCGAGACCGTGTTCGACACGGTCATCAACCGCACGGTGCGGTTCCCCGAGACGACGGTCGTGGGTGAGCCGATCACGACCTGGGCGCCCAAGTCGGCCGGCGCCGCGGCGTACCGCCAGCTGGCCCGCGAGGTGATCGCTCGGTGAGCAGGCGCGCCTCCCTGCCCGGAGCGTCGGAACTCTTCCGCCTCACCTCCAGTCCCAAGCTCGATCGCCCGTCCCAGGCGCCGCCCGCGCCCGTCGAGCCCGTCGAGCCGAAGCCCTCGGGCAACGGCCGGTCGGAGCAGCTCGCCCGCGGCGTGGCCCCGCACGGGTCCGGCCGGACCAAGCACGACGCGAAGATCACCGTGTACGTCTCCGGCGACGAGCTCGTCGCCATGGAGCAGGCCCGGCTGACGCTGCGCGCGAAGCACGAGCTGGTCGTCGACCGCGGCCGGCTGGTCCGCGAAGCCGTCGCGGTGCTGCTGGCGGACTTCGACCAGAACGGCGAGGAGTCGGTGCTGGTGCAGCGGCTGCGGGTGGTCGGCTCAGACGGCGGCGAAACCGAGGGCTGATGGACGAGCCGGCACCGGTCCCGGCATCGGCTCCGGAGGACCAGGTCCCCGAAGAGCACCAGACGGTGCACGGCGGCATGGTCCCCGAAGGCCTGGCCAACGAGGAACTGAGCACGTCGAAGTTCAAGGTGAAGCTGGCCAACTTCGAGGGACCGTTCGACCTGCTGCTGCAGCTGATCTCGCAGCACCAGCTCGACGTCACCGAGGTGGCGCTGCACCGGGTCACCGACGACTTCATCGCGTACACGCGGGCGCTGGGCACCGACTGGAACCTCGACGAGACGACGGAGTTCCTGGTCATCGCGGCCACGCTCTTGGATTTGAAGGCCGCGCGGCTGCTGCCGTCGGCCGAAGTGGAGAGCGAAGACGACCTCGCCCTGCTCGAGGCCCGTGACCTGCTGTTCGCGCGGATCCTGCAGTACCGCGCGTACAAGCAGGTGGCGGCGCTGTTCGGCGAGCTGGAGCAGGGCGCGCTGCGGCGCTACCCGCGGTCGGTGGCGCTGGAGGAGCGGTTCATCGGGCTGCTGCCCGAGGTGATGCTGGGCGTGACGCCGGCGAAGTTCGCCGACATCGCGGTGGCGGTGTTCCGGCCGAAGCCGCCGCCGACGGTGTCGCTCGCGCACCTGCACATGGGCCGCGTGTCGGTGCGCGAGCACGCGGCGCTGCTGCGGGTGATGCTGGCCGAGCGCGGCCAGGCGACGTTCGGCGAGCTGGTGGACGACTGCGAGCACACGGTCGAGATCGTGGCGCGCTTCCTGGCGCTGCTGGAGCTCTACCGCGAGGCGACGGTCCAGTTCGAGCAGACGGAGGCGCTGGCGGAGCTGCACGTCCGCTGGACGGGCGGTTCGATGGCCGACGCCTCCGCGGCGGCCGAGCTGGACCGGTCCGCCGGAGACGAAGAGGAGTACGGGTGAGCCCCGAAGACAGGACACCGGCCGACGAGTCCGGGGCGGAGGTGCCGGCGGCCGAGGTGGTGCCCCCGGTCCCGCCCCTGGGCGAGCCGGCGGAGGGCGCGGCGGAGCTGGCGTGGGACGAGGCGCTGTCCGGCGAGCCGGTGACCGAGGACGGTTCGCCGGTGGAGCCGCTGGTCGAGGAGACGGCTGCCGCCGAGCCCGAGTCCGACGCGGCCGAAGCCGTCGAGCCCGAGCCCGAGTCCGACGCGGCCGAAGCCGTCGAGCCCGAGTCCGACGCGGAGCTTTCACGTGAAAGCTCCGCGCCTTGGGAGCCCGGAGCCGCGGAGCCGGCCGAGCCCGGCCCTGAAGCTCCCGACTCTGAAGCCCCCGACTCCGATCTCGTCGCGACCGGCGACACCGACTCCCTTCCCGACGTCACTTCCGACGAGACCCTCGAAGCTGCCCTCGAGGCCCTCCTCCTCATCGTCGACTCGCCCGCCGGCGAAGAACTGCTCGCCGAAACCGTCGGCCAGCCCAAGGCCCGGATCGTCGTCGCGCTGCGGACGATGGCGCAGAAGTTCACCGACCGGTCCTCCGGGATCGACCTGCGGCGCGTCGGTGAAGGGTGGCGGTTCTACACTAGAGACGTCTATGCCCCGTTCGTGGAGAAGCTCCTGCTGGACGGCCAGCGGTCGAAGCTGACCCGGGCCGCGCTGGAGAGCCTCGCCGTGATCGCGTACCGGCAGCCGGTGACCCGTTCCAGGGTCGCCGCGGTGCGCGGCGTGAACGTGGACGGCGTGATCCGGACGCTGCTCGCGCGCGGCCTCATCGAAGAGATGGGGACCGACCCCGAGACGACCGGCACGCTGTACGTGACGACCGAGCTGTTCCTGGAGCGACTGGGGCTGTCGTCACTGAACGACTTGCCAGCCATCGCTCCGTTGCTACCCGAAGTGGACACCATCGATGACATCCAGTGAACACCCCGACGGCATCCGCCTGCAGAAGGTGCTGTCGCAAGCCGGGGTCGCCTCCCGGCGGGCGGCGGAGGACCTGATCGCGGCCGGCCGGGTCGAGGTGGACGGCGCGGTCGTCACCGAGCTGGGCCGCCGGGTGCACCCGGACGAGGCCGTCATCCACGTCGACGGCACCCGCGTGAACCTGCGCGACGACCTGATCTACCTCGCCCTGAACAAGCCCAAGGGCGTGCACTCGACGATGTCGGACGACCGCGGCCGCCCGTGCGTCGGCGACTACCTCGCCGGCCGCTACGAGGAGACGCCCGGCGTCGTGCACGTCGGCCGGCTCGACGAGAACACCGAGGGCCTGCTGCTGCTCACCAACGACGGCGACCTCGGGCACCGGCTGATGCACCCGTCCTACCAGGTGCTCAAGACCTACCTCGCCGAGGTCGACGGCCTCGTGCCGCGCGGGCTCGGCAAGGAACTGCGCAACGGCTGGGAGCTGCCGGACGGCATCGTGAAGGTCGACCAGTTCCGGGTCAAGGACATGCACTCCGGCAAGTCGCTGGTGGAGCTGGTCATCCACGAGGGCAAGAAGCACATCGTGCGCCGCCTGCTCAAGGACACCGGGCACCCGGTGCTGAAGCTGGTCCGCACCGCGGTCGGCGACGTCCAGCTCGGCAACCAGCGTGTCGGCTCCATCCGCCGGCTGACCAAGGGCGAGGTCGGCTCGCTCTACCGGAACGTCGAGCTCTGACGCCGCTTTCGGGGGTCCGGGTGGCGAAGCCCCCGGCCCGGGGCGAAGCCCCGGTTGTCCTCTGACGCTTTTCGGGGGTCCGGGTGGCGAAGCCCCCGGCCCGGGGCGAAGCCCCGGTTGTCACAGTCCCGACTTTCCGCCGTGGCGCCGGCCCGCCGTGGGCTGCCAGCGTGGAGGCATGCGATCCGGTCTGGCACTGCTCGCGCTCATCCTCTTCACGACGTTCCTCCCCGGGGTGGCGCACGCGGCGCCCCGGGCGAGCGAGCCGGTCTACGACTACGCTAAGGCGATCCGCGAAACCGTCTGGGTCGACATCGGCCACGACGGTGACGGCGACGGCCGGTCCGACCGCGTCGCCGCCGACATCGTGCGGCCGAGCGAGGCGACGTCGCGCGTGCCGGTGATCATGGACGCCAGCCCGTACTACTCGTGCTGCGGGCGCGGCAACGAGAGCGAGCTCAAGTCGTACGACAGCGCCGGGAAGCCGGTGAAGTTCCCGCTGTTCTACGACAACTACTTCGTGCCGCGCGGGTACGCCGCGGTGCTCGTCGACCTGGCCGGGACGAACCGCTCGGCCGGCTGCGCGGACGTCGGCGGCGCTTCGGACGTCGATTCGGCGCGCAAGGTCGTCGACTGGCTGAACGGGCGCGCCACCGGCTACAGCGCGAAGACCGGCGGCAGTGCGGTGACCGCGGGCTGGAGCACCGGGAACGTCGGCATGATCGGGAAGTCCTACGACGGCACGATCGCCAACGGCGTCGCGGCGACCGGCGTCGCGGGCCTGAAGACGATCGTGCCGATCTCGGCGATCAGCTCCTGGTACGACTACTACCGGTCCGACGGCGCGACCTTCGGCTTCAACCCGGACGGGCTGGCGCAGACCGTCGAAGCGCGCAACAGCGGGCAGAACTGCTCGGCGCAGAACCAGGTCCTGAAGCAGGGCGCGACGGCCAACGGCGACTACGGGCCGCTGTGGGCGGACCGTGATTACGTCACCCACGCGGGCAACGTGCGCGCCAGCGTGCTGCTTTCCCACGGCGTCAACGATCTGAACGTCAAGACGATCCACTTCGGACAGTGGTGGAGCGGGCTGAACGTCGAGAAGAAGATCTGGCTGTCGCAGACCGGGCACGTCGACCCGTTCGACTACCGGCGCGCCGGCTGGGTCGACCTGCTGCACCGGTGGTTCGACCACTACCTGCTCGGCATCGACAACGGCGTCCAGAACGGGCCGCAGGCGAGCGTCGAGCGGCAGCCGGACCAGTGGGTGGACCAGGGCGCGTACCCGGCTGCCGGCGCGGTGGCCACGACGCTGCGGCCGCACAGCGGCGGCACGCTGGGCACCTCGGCGGCGTCGGGGACGGCGTCGTTCACCGACAACCCGAACGTCGGCGAGGACACGTGGGTGACGAACCCGGGCAGCGCGGCGCTGACCTACTCGACCGGGACCTTGGCGTCGGACCTGCAGGTTTCGGGGACTTCCGCGGTGACGGTGACGGCGACGCCGGGCACGACGTCGGCCCGGCTTTCGGCGCTGCTGGTGGACCTCGGCCCGGCGACGATCCGCAACTTCGCCGGCAGCGGCGAGGGGATCAAGACGGGGACGACGGAGAACTGCTGGGGCTCGTCCACCACAGGTGACGACGCTTGCTACCGGATCGCGTCGGCGGACGTGAAGAAGGTGAACTACACGATCTTGAGCCGCGGGTGGGCGGACCTGGCGAACTACGGGTCGCTCTCGCAGGAACGGCCGCTGACGCCGGGCACGGCGTACACGATGACGTTCGATCTGGCGTCCACGGACCACATCGTGCCGAAGGGGCACGCGCTGGCGTTGATCATCGGGGGCACCGACGGCAGCTTCATCCGAGGTCCCGCCCAGCCGGGCCGGGTGACGCTGGACCTGGCCCGGACGTCGGCGTCGGTGCCGCTGGCCGGAGTCGTCCCGGCGGCGACCACGCACCCGTCCGCGGGCGGCGGTGCGCACGTGCCGTCGGCGGGCCGCACGGACCTGCGCTAGACCCAAGCGCCCCAATGTGGCCTTGGTTGCGTTGAACGCACCGAAGGGCCCCTTGGGTGCGTTGAACGCACCGAAGGCCACATTGGGGCGCTCGGGCCGGGCTAACTCGCTTCGGCGGGAGCCGTCCGAGTGGTCGACTTCCGTTGCAGCGCACGGGCGATCGGCTCCACCACCCGCGCCGCCGTCGGGCCCAGGATCGCCATCAGCAACACGTACGCCGTCGCCAGCGCCGCCAGCTCGCCGTCCACCGCGCCCGCCGTCACCGCCAGACCCGCGATGACGATCGAGAACTCGCCCCGGGCCACCAACGCCGCTCCGGCGCGGGCTCGCCCCATCTTCCCGATGCGCTGCCGCCGCGCCGCCCACCAGCCCGTGCCGACCTTCGTAAGCGTCGTCACCACCGCCAGCACCACCGCCCAGCCGAGGACCGGCGGGATCGACGCCGGGTTCGTGTTGAGCCCGAACACCACGAAGAACACCGCCGCGAACAGGTCGCGCAGCGGTTCCAGCAGGTGCGTCGCGTTCTCCGCCGTCGAGCCCGAGATCGCGATGCCGAGCAGGAACGCGCCGACCGCGGCCGACACCTGCATCGCCGAGGCCAGCCCCGCCACCAGCAGCGCCGCGCCGAGGACCTTGAGCAGGAACACCTCGCGGTCCGGGCTGTCGACCGCGGCCGAGACGTACCGGCCGAACTTCAGCGCGATCACCAGCACCACGGTGATCACCAGCAGCGAGATCCCGACGGCTTCCATGCCGCCGAGGAAGCTGACGCCGCCCAGCACCGCCGTGAGGATCGGCAGGTAGAGCGCCATCACGAGGTCCTCGAACACGAGGATCGACAGCACCACCGGCGTCTCGCGGTTGCCGAGCCGGCCGAGGTCGCCGAGGACCTTCGCGACGATCCCGGACGACGAGATGTACGTGACACCCGCCATCACCATCGCGCCGACCGGGCCCCAGCCCAGCAGCAGCGCGACCGCCGCGCCGGGGGCGGCGTTGAGGACGATGTCGAGCAGGCCCGCCGTCCACGAGCGGCGCAGGCCGGTGAACAGCTCGGCCGCGGAGTACTCCAGGCCGAGCAGCAACAGCAGCAGCACGACGCCGATTTCGCTGGCCAGGTGCGTGAAGCCGCCGATGTCGGTCAGCGGGATCAGTCCGCCGGAGCCGAAGCAGAGGCCGCCGAGCAGGTAGAGCGGGATGGGGGAGAGGCCGATCTTGCCGGCCAGGCGCCCGAGCGCGCCCAGCACGAAGAAGACCGCCCCCAGTTCGATCAGGGACAGCGCGGTGTGGTCCATCGTGCGCTCAGCCGTACTTGAGGATCTTGGCGGCGGCTTCGAGGCCCTCGCTCGTGCCGACCGCGACCAGCAAGTCACCCCCGGTGAGGGTGAAGTCGGGCGTGGGCGAGGGGTGCACCTGGCCCGCCCGCGCCACCGCGACCACCGAGACGCCCGTGCGCGTGCGCATCGCCGTGTCGCCGAGCGTCCGGCCGTCGAAGGGGGCGGACGGCTTGATCGGCAGCTGCCGCGTGCTGATCCCCGGCAGGTCCCGGTGCTCCTCGGTGAGCTGGGCGACCAGCTGCGGCGCGCCGAGCAGGTTGGCCAGCGTGCCCGCTTCGTCCGCGGTCAGCGGGATGGACGCCGCGCAGGCGTCGGCGTCGTCCGCTTTCGACACGATCAGCTCGGTGTGGCCGTCCCGCTGGGTGACGACGCCGATGCGGCGGCCGGTACGGGTGCTGAAGTCCTTGCGGACCCCGATGCCGGGCAGGGGAGTGACTTCGACGTTCACCCGACCACCGTAACCCACATGTCCGATTCGCGACGTTCAGCCGAGCAGCAGCAGGCCCGCCGCGACGACCATGACGAGGGCGGTGAGGCCGTGGACGCTGTACGCGATGACCTTCTTCCCGTGGTGGCGCAAGACGATCAGCATGTCGCAGAGGGGCATGAACGCCTCGACGAGGATGACCCAGCCCAGCGCGTGCGGGTCGCCGTAGAGCATCAGGGCCAGCGGGACCAGGCCGACCCCGACGTCGCGGCCGCCCTTGACGTTGAAGAAGGTGTCACCGTTTTCGGGGATTTCGGTGAAGCCGAAGCCGGCGGCGATCTTCGCCGGAGCGAAGAGGTAGTTGAGCCCGACGTAGATGATCCCGAGCGAGACGATCGCGACGAGGATGTAGCCGGCGACAAGCATGGTGTTCCCTCCAGTTTTCTAGCACCGCTAGGATTGCTAGCAACGCTAACCTAGCATCGCTATTTTGTCTAGCAGTGCTAGCATCACCGGTATGACCCAGCGACAACGGCGTGTGCGCGACCGGACCGAGCGCGGGCAGCGGATCGTCTCCGCGGCCCGGGAGCTCGCCGAAGCGGAAGGCTGGGACGCGGTCACGACGCGCCGGCTGGCGGCGCTGATCGAGTACAGCCAGCCGGTGCTGTACAGCCACTTCCCGGGCGGCAAGGACGCGATCATGGCGGCGGCCGCGCTGGAGGGTTTCGCCGAGCTGGCCTCGGCGCTCGCGGCGGCTCGGGACGGCGGCGTCGCGGGAGTCGCGCGAGCGTACGTCGAGTTCGCCGACGCCAAGCCCGCGCTCTACGACGCGATGTTCACGCTGGCTTCGGAGCTGCCCTTCGCCCAGGACGACACGCCGGCGGTGATGCAGGAGGCCTACGGCGGGCTCGTGGCCGTGATCGAGCCGGTGGCGGGTACCCAGGACGCGGGCGTGCTGACCGAGGTCTTCTGGAGCGCGCTGCACGGCCTGATCACCCTCGACCGGGGGCATCGCCTGTCACCGGCACACCGTGCCGAGCGTCTCGCGCTGGTGGTCGCCCGCTTCGGAGCGCGGGCCGAGTGAGTCCGGGGCGACACGCGTGCCTGGAGGGTCGGCTCGCGTGCCTGGAGGGTCGGCTCGCGTGATCGGACGGACGACACGGCGGAACCGGCCCGCGCACGGGCCGACTGATCTCCTCCGCACCCCGACCGGCAGAATGGACCCCGAGCCGAACGAGACGAGAACGCGAGGAGAGTGCCGGTGACGGGAGCCCTACGTGGTGTGGTCGCGCTGGACGGCCCGTCGGGGACCGGGAAGACCACCGTCGCGCGCAAGCTCGCCCAGCGGCTCGGGGCCGGCTACCTCGACACGGGCGCCATGTACCGGATGGTCACCCTCGCCGTGCTGCGAGCCGGCGTCGACCCGGCCGATGCCGCCGCCGTCGCCGCCCTGGCGGACAAGACCGACTTCGGCATCGGCACCAGCCCCGACCGGCTCGAGATCCGGCTGGCCGGCGCGGACGTCGCCGCCGACATCCGCGGTCCCGAGGTCACCAAGGCCGTCTCGCCCGTCTCCGCCGTGCCCCACGTGCGTGAACTGCTCGTCGCCCGGCAGCGGCAGATCATCGACGACGTGCTGGAGCACCGGGGCGGCATCGTCGTCGAGGGCCGGGACATCGGCACCGTCGTCGCGCCCGACTCGCCGCTGAAGGTCTACCTGACCGCTTCGGCCGACGTCCGCGCGTCGCGCCGCAGCACCCAGGACAGCGCGGCCGGCCGGAAGTCGTCGGTCTCCGACGCACTGGCGAGCGTCGAGCGCCGCGACCACCTCGACTCGACCCGCGCGACCTCACCGCTGCGCGCGGCCGAGGACGCCGTGCACGTCGACACCTCGGAACTCTCGATCGACCAGGTGATCGTCGCCCTCAGCGAACTGGCCAACCACCGCGGACTGCTGGCGGGGTGCAACGCCGAGGTAGCTCGATGAAAGCTGGCGGACTGCCGGAAGGCTCCGTCGGCTGGCTCCACGAGGCCGGCCGGATCTTCGGCCGGTACCATCTGCGTTCGGCCTTCCGCATCCGCGTGCACGGCCGCGAGCGCATGCCCGCCACCGGGCCGGTGGTGGTGGTCGCCAACCACAGTTCCATGATCGAGCCGCAGCTGATCTTCGGAATGCTGCCGCGGCGTTCGGCGTTCCTGGTCAAGGCCGAGATGTTCGACCTGCTCGGCGGACTCGCCGGGAAGTTCCTGCGGGCCATCGGGCAGATCCCGCTCAAGCGCGGCGCGATCGATCGCCAACCGCTGATGACGGCGGTCGGCGTGCTCAAAGGCGGCGGCGTCGTCGGGATCTTCCCCGAGGGCACCCGCGGTGCCGGGGACGTCGGCGCGGCCGAACGCGGCGCGGCCTGGCTGGTCCGGGCCTCCGGCGCGACCGTGCTCCCGGTCGCGACGCGGGGCACGCGCAAGCCGGCGGACGGCAAGCGGCGCTGGCGCCCGCGCGTGGACATCCTCGTGGGGGAGCCGTTCGCACCGAAGGTCGGTCCCGGGAAGACCGGGCTCGACCAGGGCACCGAAGAGCTGCGCGGCGAGCTCGCGGCGCTCGTGAAGACTTTGGACGATTGGCGTTCCGAAAACGGATTCGTTACGCCATAAGGGAAATTGGGTTCTGATGGCTGAGTTTGATTCCGCCTCCGCGGGAAAAAGTGCGTCGGCGGCGTTCGACAGCGTCGGCGAGATCGACGGCACCTGGTCCGACGAGACCGAGTTCGCCAAGCTCGACGCGCAGATCGAGGCGGCGGAAGCGGCCGAGGAGGCCGCGCTCGCGCAACCGGTGCTCGCCGTGGTCGGCCGGCCGAACGTGGGCAAGTCCACGCTGGTCAACCGCATCATCGGCCGCCGCGAAGCCGTGGTCCAGGACGTGCCGGGCGTCACCCGCGACCGCGTCGCCTACGACGCCTACTGGGGCGGGCGCAAGTTCACCCTGGTCGACACGGGCGGTTGGGAGCCGGACGCGACCGGGCTGCAGGCGTCCGTCGCCGCCCAGGCCGAGCTGGCCATGCAGACCGCGGACGCCGTGCTGCTGGTGATCGACGCCTCGGTCGGCGCCACCGCCACCGACGAAGCCGCCTCCAAGGTGCTGCGCCGCTCGAAGAAGCCGGTGCTGCTCGTGGCGAACAAGGTCGACGACGACCGGCTGCTCGCGGACACCGCGTCGCTGTGGTCGCTCGGCCTCGGCGAGCCGCACCCGGTCAGCGCGCTGCACGGCCGCAGCTCCGGCGACCTGCTCGACGCCATCCTCAAGACCCTGCCCGAGGCGCCGCGCGAGGGCGTCGCCGCGACGTCGGGCCCCCGCCGCGTCGCGCTGGTCGGCAAGCCGAACGTCGGCAAGTCGAGCCTGCTGAACAAGCTCTCCGGCGAGGAGCGCTCGGTCGTCGACTCGGTCGCGGGCACCACCGTCGACCCGGTCGACTCGCTGGTGGAGCTGGACGGCGAGACCTGGCGGTTCGTCGACACGGCGGGTCTGCGCAAGCGCGTGAACTTCGCCGCCGGCGCCGAGTACTACGCCTCGCTGCGCACCAAGACCGCGATCGACGCGGCCGAGGTCGCGGTCGTGCTGCTGGACGCCGGCGAGCCCATCTCGGAGCAGGACCTGCGGGTGCTGACCATGGTCGTCGAGGCCGGCCGCGCCTGCGTGCTGGTGTTCAACAAGTGGGACCTGGTCGACGAGGACCGCCGGCACGCGATGGTCCGCGAGCTGGAGCGTGGCCTGGTCCGCGTGCCGTGGGCGGAGAAGGTCAACGTCTCGGCGCTGACCGGCCGTTCGGTGCGCAAGATCGCCCCGGCTCTGCGAACGGCGCTGGCGTCGTGGGACAAGCGGGTGCCGACCGGCCAGCTCAACGCGTGGCTGTCGGACCTGATCGCGGCCACCCCGCCGCCGGTCCGCGGCGGCAAGCAGCCGAAGGTGCTGTTCGCGACGCAGGCGGGCATCCGGCCGCCGACGCTCGTGCTGTTCACCACCGGCTTCCTCGAGGCGGGCTACCGCCGGTTCATCGAGCGCAAGTTCCGCGAGCGGTTCGGCTTCGAAGGCAGCCCCGTCCGGGTGAATGTGCGCGTCCGCGAAAAGAACGCGAAACCGAAGGCCGGCGGAAAAGCGGCCAGGCCCGCCAAATCCCGGTGATTTCCTGACGCCCGGCCGGCGTGATCCCGCTGATGCGACCTGGATCACGCTGGTCAGGGCGCGGGTGGTGAGGTCCGACACTCCGTCGTGATCTCGAAGATATGTTTCCTTCATCCGCGAGTAGGGTGAAAGGTCGTTGCGGGCGCCTCATTCAGGAGTGCAAGCCCGGTGAGGCTCGCGGAAGGTGAGTGATGGGCTTGCGCGCCCATAGTCCGTCCCTGCGCGTCTTCGACACGGTCGAGGTGCGCGTCCGATGACCGTCACGATCGAACCCGCCGAATCGGCCCCGGAGCTCGACACCGAGATCACCCTGCCGCTGCCGTGCGTCGCCGAGGTGACGCACGCGCCGTCGACGGCCCCGGTCGCCGACCGGGCCCTGTTCTGGTCCGGCCTCGGCGCCGGCGAGCGCACCCTGCTCGACGTCCTCGCCGCCACCGCCGAGCAGCACCCCAACGCCGCCGCGATCGACGACGGCACGACCACGCTGACCTACCGGCGGCTCCTCGAGGAGATCGACGTCTACGGCCGCCGCCTGCGCGGTTACGGCGTCGGCCTCGGCGACCGCGTCGGCATCCGGATCTCCTCCGGCACCGCCGAGCTGTACGTCGCGATCCTCGCCACCCTGTCCGTCGGCGCCGCCTACGTGCCGGTCGACGCGGACGACCCGGACGAGCGCGCCGAGCTGGTCTTCGAAGAAGCGCAGGTGGCCGCGGTGGCGACCGACTGGAAGATCAACGTCCACAGCACGCCGGGTGGTCGTGACGGCGTTCCCGGCCCGGCCGACGACGCGTGGATCATCTTCACCTCCGGCTCCACCGGCAAGCCCAAGGGCGTCGCGGTGACCCACGCGAGTGCCGCCGCCTTCGTCGACGCCGAAGCCGAAATCTTCCTCACCGAGGAGCCCATCGGTCCCGGTGACCGCGTCCTGGCCGGCCTGAGCGTCGCCTTCGACGCCTCCTGCGAAGAGATGTGGCTGGCCTGGCGCCACGGCGCCTGCCTGGTCCCGGCGCCGCGCGCGCTGGTCCGCACCGGCGTCGACCTGGGCCCGTGGCTGGTTGCGCAGCAGATCACGGTCGTCTCGACCGTGCCGACGCTGGCCGCGCTGTGGCCCGCCGACGCCCTCGAAGACGTCCGCCTGCTCATCTTCGGCGGCGAAGCGTGCCCGCCGGAGCTGGCCGAGCGCGTCGCCGTCGAAGGCCGCGAAGTCTGGAACACCTACGGCCCGACCGAGGCCACCGTCGTCGCCTGCGCCGCGCAGCTGACCGGCGAGGGCCCGGTGCGGATCGGCCTCCCGCTGGCCGGCTGGCAGCTCGCGGTCGTCGACGACGAGGGCCGGCCGGTCGCCATGGGCGACACCGGCGAGCTGGTCATCGGCGGGGTCGGCCTGGCCCGCTACCTGGACGCGGAGAAGGACGCCGAGAAGTTCGCGCCGCTGCCGTCGCTGGGCTGGCAGCGCGCCTACCGCTCGGGCGACATGGTCCGCGCCGAAGCCGACGGCCTGCTGTTCCTCGGCCGGCTCGACGAGCAGGTCAAGCTCGGCGGCCGCCGCATCGAGCTGGGCGAGGTCGACGCCGCGCTGCAGGCCCTGCCGGGTGTGCAGGGCGCGGCCGCCGCGATCCGCCGCACCAAGGCCGGCAACCAGGTCCTCGTCGGGTACGTCGTCCCCGCCGCAGGAGCGGCTTTCGACCACGAGCAGTCCGCGAACCGGCTGCGCGAGCACCTCCCCGCCGCGCTGGTGCCGCTGCTCGCCGTCGTCGACGACCTGCCCACGCGCACCTCCGGCAAGGTCGATCGCGCCGCCCTCCCGTGGCCGCTGTCCACTGTGGACGCCGCCGGGCTGTCGCCGACCGAGACGTGGCTCGCCGAAGGCTGGGCCGAGATCCTCGGCGTGTCGGTCGATGACCCGAAGGCCGACTTCTTCACCCACGGCGGCGGCAGCCTGACCGCCGCGCAGGTCGTCGGGCGCATCCGCACCCGGCACCCGCAGGTGTCGGTCGCCGACATCTACTCCTACCCGAGGCTGGGCGCGCTGGCCGCGATGCTGGACGCGCTGAGCGGCCAGGCCACCGAGCGCCGCGACATCGTGCCGACCCCGCGCCGCGCCGGTGCGATCCAGACGGTCCTGATGGTCCCGTTGATGGGCCTGGTCGGGCTGCGCTGGGCGACGCTCGCCGCCACGCTGTCGAACATCCTGTCGCTGCTCGGGTTCACCTGGGCGCCGACGCTGAACTGGGCGTGGATCGGCCTGGCCTGGGTCGTGCTGTTCAGCCCGGCGGGCCGGATCGCGATCGCCGCGGGCGGTGGGCGCGTGCTGCTCTCCGGGGTGCGCCCCGGCACCTACCCGCGCGGCGGGAGTGTCCACTTGAGACTGTGGACGGCCGAGAAGCTCGCGGAGTTCAGCGGCGCGGACAGCATCGCCGGCGCGTCCTGGACGACCACCTACGCCAAGGCGCTCGGCGCGCGGATCGGCAAGGACGTCGACCTGCACTCGCCGCCGCCGGTCACCGGGTTCCTCAAGCTGGGCCGCGGCGCGGCGATCGAGCCCGAGGTCGACCTGACCGGCCACTGGGTCGACGGCGACCGCGTGCACATCGGCAAGGTCCGCGTCGGCGCGGAGGCCCGCATCGGCGCGCGCAGCACGCTGTTCCCCGGCGTCCGCGTCGGCAAGGGCGCGGAGATCGCGGCCGGCTCGACCGTCCGCGGCGCCGTCCCGGCCGGGCAGCGCTGGGCCGGTTCGCCGGCCGCGCGCGTGGCCAAGGACGAGCGCGACGCGCTGAAGTGGCCGGCCGGTCGGCCGCCGCGGTCGCACTTCTGGGCCACGGTCTACGGCGTGACCTCCCTGGCCCTCGGCTTCCTGCCCGGCGTGGCCGCGTTGGCGGGTGCCGCCGTGCTCGGCTGTGCGATCGCCGGTGCGCCGACCCTGCTGGACGCCTTCACCCGCGCGCTGGTCTTCGTCCCGGTCGCGACTGTGGCGTACTTCGCCGCCTACATGCTGCTCGTGCTCGCCGGCGTCCGGGCGCTGAGCATCGGCATGGTCGAGGGCTACCACCCGGTGCACGGCCGCGTCGCGTGGCAGGTCTGGGCCACCGAGCGCCTGATGAGCATGGCCCGTGAAGGCCTGTTCCCGTTGTACGCCAGCCTGTTCACGCCGGTGTGGCTGCGGCTGCTCGGCGCGAAGGTGGGCCGCAACGTCGAGGCGTCGACCGTGCTCGCGCTGCCGAAGATGACCCAGGTCGACAGCGGCGCGTTCCTGGCCGACGACACCATGGTCGCCACCTACGAACTCGGCCACGGCTGGCTGCACGTCGCCCCGGCGCGGATCGGCAAGCAGGCCTTCCTCGGCAACTCGGGGATGACCGCGCCCGGCCGCTCGGTGCCGAAGCGCGGACTCGTAGGTGTTTTGTCCTCGACGCCGTTGAAGGCGAAGAAGGGCTCGTCGTACCTCGGGATGCCGCCGCTGCCGGTCCGCCGCGCGATCGGCGACGCCGACACGAGCCGCACCTACACCCCGGCGCTGCACCTCAAGGCGGCGCGGGCGCTGGTCGAGCTGTGCCGGATCATCCCGGTCATGTGCGGGGTCGCGCTGACCGTCACGGTCGCCTTCGGGCTGCTGTGGGCGGCTACGGCGTTCGGCTTCGCGGTGGCCGCGCTGCTGGCCGGGCCCGCCCTGCTGGCCGCCGGGATCGTCGCGGCGCTGACCGCGACCGTGATGAAGTGGCTGCTGGTCGGGAAGTTCCGCGAGGTCGACCACCCGCTGTGGAGCTCCTTCGTCTGGCGCAACGAGCTGGCCGACACCTTCGTCGAGGCCCTCGCGGTGCCGTGGCTGATCGGCTCGATCGGCGGCACGCCGCTGCTGCCGGCCTGGCTGCGCACGATGGGCGTCAAGATCGGCCGCGGCGTCTGGCTCGAGACGTACTGGCTGCCCGAGGCCGACCTCGTGTCGCTGGGTGACGGCGCGACGATCAACCGCGGCTGCGTCGTGCAGACGCACCTGTTCCACGACCGGATCATGAGCATGTCGCGGGTGAACCTCGGCGAGGGCGCGACGCTCGGCCCGCACGGCATCGTGCTGCCCGGCGCCGGCATCGGCGCGCGCACCACGGTCGGCCCGGGGTCGCTGGTGACCCGCGGCGACGAGGTGCCGGCCGACACCCGCTGGCTCGGCAACCCGATCTCCGCGTGGACGGGTAAGTAGAAGGTCACGAAGTACCTGCCTGGCTCGCCGGACTCACCTGTGCCGTGCGAGCCTGGTTCGGTACGTCGGCACGAGGAAAGGTTCGGCACGGGTGATTGCGAAGGCTCCGGCTCCGGCACCCGGCGCGGATACTTCCGGTGATCCCTACCTCCCCGCCCACGGCAACGGCGGCTACCGGGTCCGGCACTACGACCTCAACCTCGATTACAAGGTCGCCCCGAACCGGCTTTCGGCCTCGGCGGTGATCACCGCCGAGGCGACGCAGGCGCTTTCCCGCGTCAGCCTGGACTTCGGCGAGTTCCGGATCAATCGCGTGCTGGTCGACGGGAAGCCCGCGAAGTACCTGAAGCGCGGCGCGAAGCTGCACGTCCGGCCGGCGAAGTCGATCGTGTCGGGTGCCGCATTCACCGTCGAGGTGCACTACGTCGGCAACCCGCGGCCGGTCCGCAGCCGCTGGGGCGACGTCGGCTGGGACGAGCTGACCGACGGCGCGCTGGTGGCGAGCCAGCCGGTCGGCGCGCCCTCGTGGTTCCCGTGCAACGACCACCCGGCGGACAAGGCGGCCTACCGCGTGACCGTGACGACGGCGTCGCCGTACCTGGTCGCGGTCACCGGCACCCTCGTCGAACGGTCCACGTCGGCCAGCACGACGAAGTGGGTGTTCGACCGGTCCGAACCGACCGCGACCTACCTGATGAGCGTGCAGATCGGCCGCTACGACGACGTCGAGCTGTCCGGCCGCGGCTGGTTCCCCCACACGGGGGTGGGATCGCGCCGGCTGAGCCTCGGCATCGGGCGCGCCAGCGGGCAGGTGGAGTCGATCTTCGAGACCGTGCCGCAGCGGGCGGCCGTGCCGTCACGGCTGCGCCGGGCGTTCGACCGCGACTTCGGCCGGCAGGGCCGGATGATGGAGTTCCTGCAGCGGCTGTTCGGCCCGTACCCGTTCGCCGAGTACGTCATCGTCGTCACCGACGACGACCTCGACGACCCGATCGAGGCGCAGGGCATGGCGATCTTCGGCGCCAACCACGTCGACGGCCGCCGCACGTACGAGCGGCTCGTGGTGCACGAGCTGGCCCACCAGTGGTTCGGCAACAGCCTGACGGTGGCCGACTGGCGCCACATCTGGCTGAACGAGGGTTTCGCGACCTACGCCGAGTGGCTGTGGTCGGAGGAGTCGGGCGGGCAGTCGGCGCAGGCACTGGCCCGCGGCTGGCACACGCGGATCAAGGCCCGGCCGGCGGACGTCCGGATCGCCGACCCGGGGGTGGCCCGCATGTTCGACGAGCGCGTCTACAAGCGAGGCGCGCTGACGCTGCACGCGCTGCGAGCGGAGATCGGCGATCCGGCGTTCTTCGCGTTGCTGAAGGCGTGGACGGGTGACCACCGGCACGGCCTGGTGACGACCGAGGGGTTCGTCGCCATGGCGGAAGCGTGTGCGGCGCGGTCGTTGGACGCGTTCTTCACGCGCTGGCTGGGCACCCCGGCGTTGCCGCCGCTGCCCGGGGCCTAGACCGCCCGGGTCGCGTCGACCAGCCAGACCGCGCCGGAAATCCGGACCCCTTCGGGAGTTTCGTACGCCTCGAGCCCCTCCGTCAGCTGCTCCCGCGTCCGTTCGACGAGACCCAGGTCGAGTCCGGCCAGGTTGGTGCGGACCGGTCCCTGGCCGAGGATGAACTCCGCCGCGTCGGCGGCGTCACGGCCGTAGTCCATCGGCGCGGTGACCGGCTCGACGCGGATGCCGTCGAACCCGGCCGCCTCGAGCACCTCGCGGATGCGGGCCGGGTCGACCAGGGACCCCATGCCCCGCGACGCGGGTGACGGTGCGCGCATCAGGGGCTTGAGCGCGGCGGTCGCGCGGGCGTAGTCGCTGTCGGGGCCGCCGCCCTGTGGGCCGAGGAAGGCCAGCCGCCCGCCGGGCCGCAGCCCACGCCGGATGTTGCCGAACGCGGCTACCGCGTCCTCGAAGAACATCACCCCGCCCCGGCTGATCGCGACGTCGAAACCGGCGTCGGCGAAGGGGTGCACCTGGGCGTCGCCCTGCTCGAACCGGACGTTGGCGATGTCCTGCGCCGCCGCGTCGGCGCGGGCGCGTTCCAACATCGGAGCCGAAAGGTCGATCCCGACGACGTGTCCGGGGTCGGCCCGGCGCGCCGCCAGCAGCGTGACGTGGCCGGTGCCGCAGCCGACGTCGAGGACGTGGTCGCCCGGGGCGATCGCGGCGATGCGGAAGAGGTCGTCGTTGAACGCGCCGACGATCGCGTTGTAGCGGGCCCGGTTGCGCGCCCAGTGGACACCCTCCCACCCGTTCCAGGCTTCGGCTTGCCGGGCGTTGGCGATGGCCTGCATGGCTTCCTCCGTTACTAGAGTTCTACTCTAGATGTACACTCCAGTAATGGAACAGCGCAAGAAACGGGTCCGCGATGCCCCGCGGACGCGCCGGCGGATGCTGGAGGCGGCTCGCGAGCTGTTCGTCCTCAACGGGTACGGCGCGACGACCCTCAAGGAGATCGCCGACCGGGCGGACGTCGCCGTGCAGACGATCTACTTCACCTTCGGCAACAAGCGCGTGCTGCTCAAGGAGCTGGTCGACGTCGCGATCGCGGGCGACCTGGAGCCGGTCGCGACGATGGACCGCCCGTGGTTCCGCGAAGTCCTCGCGGCCCCGACGGCCGAGGGCCACCTGCGCCTGCACGTCCGCGGGACGCGCGCGATCCTGGAGCGCGTCGCCCCGATCGTCGAGATGCTGCGCGCGGCCGCCTCGGCCGACCCGGCGATCGCCGGGCAGTGGGACGCCGACGCCGACCCGCGGTTCGCCGTCCACCTCGAAGCCGCCCGGTCCCTGGTGGCCAAGCCGGGCGTGCGGGCCGGGCTGACCGCCGAGCACGTCGCGGACCTGCTGTTCGGGCTGCTGAGCCCGGAGCTCTACCAGGTGTTCGTCCGTGACCGCGGCTGGTCGCCCGAGCGGTGGGAGAGCTGGGCGGCCGACACCCTGGTTTCGCAGATCTGCCGCGGGATCTGACCCACTCGCCGGACCATACATCGGATGTCTCTGCCGCTTTCTGGGTGAACCACCCTGGCCTTTCGGGCCTCTGTCTGCAAACATGGCCGCACGCCGCCTGTGGATCTCGTGAAACGTAGTATGAATCCGAAAGGACGCTTCATGGACGCAGTGTCGCGGCGTACCGTGCTCCGCTCCGCCTCGGTCGCGGCGGGGGCCGCCGCGTTCGGTGGCCTGTGGTCCAGCGCGGCCCCGCCCGCGCTGGCCGCTGGGAACCCGTACCGGGATGTCGCCGCCGACGCGCGCATGGTCTGGAAGCGGCTGCCGAAGAACTGGCAGGAGGGCCCGTTCCTCGCCAACGGCTACCTCGGCGCCCAGGTCTACGCCGGGAAGACGCCGCAGGTCCTCAAGGTGATGCTGAGCCACACCCAGGTGCAGGACCAGCGCGTCCAGTGGGAGGCCGGGATCGGGCTGTCCCGGCTGCCGATCGGCTACCTCACGCTCACCCTGGCCGGCGCGATCACCGCCGTCGACTGGACGCTCGACCTCTACAACGCCGAGCTCGGCGGCACGATCACCACCACGCGGGGCTCGGTCGCCTTCTCCGCCGTCGTGCACAACGACCTGGGCGTGCTGCTCGTCTCGCTGACGCCGAGCGCGGGGGAGACCGGTGCCGCGTGGGCGTTCCAGCCGCTGGAGTCGGCGACCACCCGGACCGTCCGCAAGCCGCCCGAGTACGTCGCGAACCCGGCGCCCGAACTCGGTGACGGGTACTGCGCGCAGCCGATGCTCGCCGGCGGCGGCTACACGACGGCGTGGCGCGAACGCACGATCGGGGCGCGCCGGCTGCTCGCCGCGACCGTCGCCTACAGCTTCCCGGGCACGACGCACACGGCGGACGCGCTCACGGCCGTCCGGAAAGCGCTTGCCGCGAACCCGGACACCCTGCTCGCCCGCCACCGCCGCTGGTGGAACGACTACCACGGCCGCAGCTTCGTTTCGGTGCCCGACAAGCAGGTCCAGCGGTTCTACTGGATCCAGCTCTACAAGATCGCGGCCGCCACGCGGGCGGGCGGGCCGGTCGTCGCCGAGTGGGGCCCGTGGTTCCCCGAGGTCGGCAACAGCTGGACCGCGGTCTGGTGGAACCTCAACGTCCAGGTCACCTACCCGATCGTCAACAGCAGCAACCACCCCGAGCTCGACGCCGTCACCGAGACCTTCCGGCGCGACCACGCGAACCTGGAGACGTCCGTACCGCCGGCCTATCGCGACGGCGACACTTACGCGCTCTCGCACCCGGGCGACTGGCGGCTGCGCCCCGGCGGCACGCGCTCGGTCGGCGTCCCCGGGACGACGTCCAAGACCGACCAGACCGGGAACCTGTTGTGGGGCCTGCACAACGTCTGGCTCGCCTATCGCCACCACCTGGACCGGCGGGTGCTGCGCGACGTCCTGTACCCGACGCTGGCCAAGGCGCTGAACTTCTACCGCCACTTCCTCTTCACCGGTCCCGACGGCTACCTGCACCTGCCGCTGACCCGGTCGCCGGAGTACGCCGACGCGCCCGACTGCACCTACGACCTGTCGCTGATCCGCTGGGCCGCCCGCACGCTCGTCGACACCGCGCGGATCCTGCGCCTCGACGAGCCGCGCGTCCCGATCTGGCGGGAGATCGGCGCGAAACTGGTGCCCTACCACGAAACCGCCGCCGACGGTGTGCTGATCGGCGACGGCGTCCCGCTGGCCGCGTCGCACCGGCACTTCTCGCACCTGCTGTGGCTCTACCCGCTGCGGGAGAAGGTCTGGGACCGCGTGGGCGACCGCGACCTCATGAGGCGGACGTTCCGGCACTGGATCGCCGACCAGACCGCCTGGCACGGCTACAGCTACGCGGCCGCGTCATCGATGAGCTCGGTGATGGACGCGCCCGAGGAAGCGTTGCGGTACCTGAAGTTCTTCCTCGACCGGAACGTCGTCGCCGACACCGAGCTGACCGCGAACACGATGTACCGCGAAGGATCCAACTTCGCGATCGAAAGCCCGATCACCGCCGCTCAGTCCGTGGTGGACATGCTGATGCAGGGCTCCGGCGGCGTGCTCAAAGTCTTCCCGTCGGTGTCGGCGACCTGGCGCGACGCCTCGATCGCGGGCCTGCGCGCGGAAGGCGCGTTCCTCGTGGACGCCTCCCGCCGCGACGGGAAGACGGAGTTCGTGCGCGTGCACAGCGAAGCCGGTGAGCCGCTTGTCCTGCAGCACGGTGTCACCGGCGACGTCGACGTCCGCGACGAGCACGGCCGGCGGCTGCCGTCACGCCCGGTCGGGCCCGGGCGGGTCGCGATCGGGCTGCGGCGCGGCGGCACCGCCGTCGTCACCCCTCGTGGCGGCCGGGCGGACTGCGCGCCCCGGGACGTCCCGGCTATCGGCCCCGCACCGGCGTGGGGCCTGCCGAGCTGAATCCGCTGTCGACAAGGAGGTCGCCATGGACATCACCCGCAGGACCGCGCTCGGTGGTGCGCTCGCCGGGATCGCCGCCGGCGCGGCGGGCGTCACACCCGCGTTCGCCGACGTGCCCGGCAGCGACGACTTCGGCTGGGCCGGGTTCCTCGGCACCGCCGACCTGTACTGGCGCCGGTTGCCGAAGACCTGGTACGAAGGCCCGTTCCTCGGCAACGGGTTCCTCGGCTCGGGCGTCTACGCCGAGCCCGGGCAGAACGCGATCCGGTTCAACGTCCAGCACAGCCAGGTCCAGGACCACCGCCCGGAGTTCGGCTCGCTCTTCGGCCTGGCCCGGCTGCCGATCGGGTACTTCACCCTCGAGCCGGTCGGCGCGATCACCGCGATCGACTGGCGGATGGACCTCTGGAACGCCGAGCTGACCGGCACGATCACGACCGTGGTGGGCAGCCTGAGCCTGCGGGCGATCGTCCACACCGGACAGTCGCTGGTGGCCGTCGAGATCCGGCCATCCGAAGGGGAACGGGCGTTCAAGTGGGTGTTCCACCCGGCGGTGGCGGTCAGCCCGCGCGCCGATCCGGTGTGGAACAAGCCGCCGCCCGCCGGCTACACGGCGAACCCGCCGGTGCAGCTGTCCGGCAGCGGTGACGCGCGGCTGGCCGTCCAGCCGCTGCTGGCCGGCGGCGAGCACGTGACGGCCTGGCGGGAGGTCACCCGCGGCGGCGCGCGCACGCTGTACACGTCGGTGGCGTGGTCGCACCCGGCGAAGACGTCGGCGGCGCGGGCGCTCTCGACGGTCCGCCGTGCCCTGCCGTTCGGTGCCCTGACCCAGGACCACCGGCGCTGGTGGCACGACTACTACCGGCACAGTTTCCTGTCCATTCCGGACACCCGGTTGCAGAGCTTCTACTGGATCCAGCTGTACAAGATCGCGTCGGCGGCGCGGCGCGAGGCGCCGGTGATGGCGACGTCCGGTCCGTGGCTGGAGAACACGCCGTGGCCGGCGACGTGGTGGAACCTCAACGTCCAGCTCGAGTACTGGCTCATCCACGGTTCGAACCACCTGGAGCTGGACGCCGTCAGCTACACCCTCGACAAGTACCGGAGCACCCTGACCAGCCAGGTCGCGTCGCCGTACCAGGCCGACTCCGCGGGCATCCCGCGCACGACCGACATGACGCTGCTCAACGGCGTCTCCAACGCCACGAGCGGGTTCCCCGTCGGGGTCCCGGGGCAGGACCCGCCGACCCCGGAGGTCGGCAACCTGACGTGGGCGCTGCACAACGTGTGGCTGTCCTACCGCCACACGATGGACCGGAAGCTGCTGTCGGGCACACTGTTCCCGTTGCTGCGCAAGGCGATCAACTACTACTTGCACTTCCTCGCGCCGGGCCCGGACGGGAAGCTGCACCTGCCGCCGACGTTCTCGCCCGAGTACGGCGTCGACGCCCCGGACTGCAACTACGACCTGTCGTTGATCCGCTGGGGCTGCAAGACGCTGCTGGAGACCGCGCCCGGCGACCCGCTGGCGCCGCAGTGGCGGAACGTCCTGGCTTCGCTGGTGGACTACCCGGCCGATGTGAACGGGTACATGATCGGCGCGGGTGTGCCGTTCGCCAAGTCGCACCGGCACTACTCGCACATGCTGCAGATCTACCCGCTCTACGACGTCACGTGGGAGCAGCCGGAGCACCGGCAGATCATCGAGACGTCGCTGAACCACTGGGTCGGCTTCGAGGGCGCGCTGCAGGGGTACACGTTCACCGGGGCGGCGTCGATCTCGGCGCAGATGCTGCGTGGCGAGCAGGCGGCGTTCTACCTGGGCGAGCTGCAGCGCCGGTACATCCAGCCGAACACGATGTACAAGGAGTCGGGGCCGGTCATCGAGACGCCGTTGTCGGCGGCGAAGTCCCTGCAGGACATGCTGGTCCAGAGCTGGGGTGGCGTGGTCCGGCTGTTCCCGGCGGTACCCGCGGCCTGGGGCGACATCGCGCTGCGGGACTTCCGCACCGAGGGCGCGTTCCTGCTGAGCGCGTCCCGGGCGGGCGGGAAGACGCGCTGGCTGAAGGTGCACAGCGAGGCGGGGGCGCCGTGCGTGCTGCGGCCGGGCATTGAGGGCGAGCTGGCGGTGACGGACGCGCGAGGTCGTGCGCGGCGCTGGCGGCGGGCGGCGAACGGGGACGTTCAGGTGGAGCTGGGCCGCGGTGAGGACGCCTTCGTGTACCGGAAGGTGGATCGGCCGGACTTCGGGGTGCGGCCGGTCGCGCCGGGCGGGGCGAGCGCGCCGTGGGGGTTGCCGTGAGGGGCTGATCGGGCAGGCTTTCCGCGTTCGCACCCGGCAAGCGGGCCCGCACGGCAGAATGGGCTCCCTGACGAGGGGAGCGGGGATGAGCGAGCCGGGGCAGCGGCCGGGCTGGGACAGTCCGAACGGGGCACCGCCCCAGCCGCCGGGGTACGCCGCGGGTGGGCCGCACCAGCCCTACCAGCAGTTCTCCCAGTACCCGCAGTGGCAGCCGCCGGTGCCGCCGAAGAAGACGTCGCCCGCCGCCATCGTGCTGATCGTCGGCTCGGTCGTCGTCGTCATCCTGATGGCGCTGGCCTTCCTGGCCTGGGGCTACCCCGGGTTCCTGCGCGAGCCGGACGCCAAGGGCGCCATCGGGACCTCGCCCGCCACGTCGGCGACGGTCGCGTCGCCGACTCCTGTGACCACCGTCCCGAGTGTCCCGGCGGCGCAGCCGGGCGGCGCGCGGGCCCCGCTGCCGAAGCGCACGAAACCCCTGGCCGACCCGGTGACGTGCGCCTTCACGCCGGACCCGGCCTCGCCGGCGCCGAAGAAGGTCGCCCCGCCGCCCGACGGCCCGGCGTCGTCGTCCGGCACGGCCCGGGTGTCCCTCGCCACGAGCGCCGGCGACATCGGCCTCACGCTCGACCGCGCGCTCGCCCCCTGCACCGTGGTCAACTTCCTGAGCCTGGTGAAACAGGGGTTCTACGACGGCACGGCGTGCCACCGGCTGTCCGTGACGTCCGGGCTGCAGATGCTCCAGTGCGGCGACCCGGTGGGCGACGGCACCGGCGGCCCCGGCTACACGATCCGCGACGAGGTGTTCCCCGAGCTGACGTACGGCCGCGGCGTCCTCGCCATGGCGAAGACGGCGGAGCCCGACTCGGGTGGGTCCCAGTTCTTCCTGGTCTTCGGCAACGTCCAGATTTCGCCGGAGTACACGGTGTTCGGCAGCATCGACGACGCGGGCCTCGGCGTCCTGGACAACGTCGCCCGCGGCGGCATCGACCCGGCCCGTCCCGGCATCGGCGACGGCAGCGGACCCCCGAAGATCCCGGTCACCTTCACCCAGGTCACCACCCCGTGAAGGAAGAGCCGACACGCGTGATTGAAGGGTCGACACGCGTGATTTGAGGGTCGACACGAGCTACCGCGGCCGGCCTCGCCGTGTCGTCGCCTCAATCACGCGTGTCGACCTCCTGATCACGCGTGTCGACCCCTCACTCACGGTCGAGGAGCGACTTCAGGGCCCTCAGGAGGGACTTCGCCGCTTCGGCGTCGGCTGTGCGGTGGCGCCAGGCGACGTAGCCGTCCGGACGGATCAGGAGGCAGCCGTCCTCGTCGATGCCGCTGAGGCGGGACCAGTCGCCGTACGCGTCGCGGCCTTCCGGGTCGCCGACGCGGACCGCGCGCAGGTCGAGGCCCAGCTCCGCGCCCACCTTGGCCGCCGCGTCGCGCCACGCCGTGCCGGTCAGGCCGGTCAGCACGGTCCAGCGGCCGCCGCCGACGAGGTCCAAAGTGGACACCCGGCGCCCGTGCGGGCCGACCAGCCACGCGTGGGGCAGCTTCGCTCCCGGCTCGGTGCTCGGCCGGTGGAACAGCTCGGCGTCCCGCTCCGATGAAGCCACGACCCCGTCCGGCAGCACCGCGCCCGAGGCGTACCGCTGGTCCATCTCGACGCCGTGGGCGTTGAACTCGTAGTGCTTCAGCTCGATGGCCTTCTCCAGCTCACGCCGTTTCAGCGCGCCCTCGGCCGTGGGCGCGAGGCAGGTCTCGAGCCCGGCGGTGATGCCGTCGGCGTCGGTGTCGCCGCTGATGCCCAGCGCGGCGAAGATCGGCCCGAACTGGTCGCGGCTCAGGTTCGCACGGTCCACGATCTGCTTGCCGACCGGCGCCCGCTCGGCGCTGTAGCTGTCCAGCAGCCCTTCGCCCGCTTCGCCGCGAAGCACCATCGCGAGCTTCCACGCGAGGTTGTAGGAGTCCTGGATCGAGGTGTTCGAGCCCAGCCCGTTGGACGGCGGGTGCCGGTGCACCGCGTCCCCGGCGCAGAACACCCGGCCACCGCGGTATTCCGTCGCATAGTTGTGGTTGACCGTCCACAGGGACGTCGAGGTGATCTCGACCGCCAGCGAAGGATCGCCGACCAGGTCGCGCACCAGCCGCGTCGCCTCTTCGACGTCGACCTCCGGCGGGGCCTGCTCGATGTCGTAACCCCAGGTCAGCAGCCATTCGTTCCACGGCCGCACCATCCGGACCAGGCCCATCCCGATCCCGCCGAGGTGCGCGCCGGGCCGCATCACCCAGTACAGGACGCTCGGGCGGTGCGCCACGTACGGCGTGAGGTCGGCGGTGAACGTGATGTTCATGCTGCCCGCCTTGCCGGTCTGCCCGGCGATCGGCAGGCCGGCCTGCTCGGCGACGCGGCTGCGCGCGCCGTCCGCGCCGACGAGGTACCTGGCGCGCAGGGTGAACTCGTCGCCGCGGACGCGATCGCGGAACCGCGCGGTGACGCCGTCTTCGTCCTGCGTGAAGTCGAGGAATTCCGTGTCCAGCCGCAGTTTCGCGCCGCGCGCGGCGGCTTCGCTCGCCAGGATCGGCTCGAGGTAGGTCTGCGGCAGGTCGATCATGTGGCACGGGCTGGCCGCGCCGTACTCGGCCGCCGAGGCGTCACCGGTGCCCCAGCTCGCGATGCGGCCGATCTCCGGCCCGGTCAGGGACGTGCAGAGGACGGTGTCGCCCATCAGCTCCGGCGGCGTGCCGACGGCCAGGGCCTGCTGCTCGACGCCGAGGTCGCGCAGCACCTCCATGGTGCGCTGGTTGGTGATGTGCGCGCGGGGCGTGTTGGCCGTCCAGCCGTACTTGGTGGCCAGCACGGTCGGCACGCCGTAGGTGGCGAGCAGCAGCGCGGCGGATCCGCCGGCCGGCCCGCTGCCGACCACGATGACGTCGGTGTCATAGCTCATTCGCTGCTCCCTGAGATGCGGAAGGTGAACTCGAGCCGGCGCCCGTCTTCCCCGGGCCGCTCGGCGAAGTCGACGATCAGGCCGTCCTTGACGCCGAACACGGTGTCGGAGTCGAGGTAGTCGCCCCCGGCGACGAACAGCTGGGTGATCAGCGTCCGGTAGCCGGGCTTGGCGATCATGAAGTGCACGTGCGGCGCCCGGTACGGGTGCCGGCCGACGGCGTCGAGCATCTGCCCCACCGGGCCGTCGGCGGGGATCGGGTACGCGCTCGGCACGATCGTGCGGAAGCGCAGCCTGCCCTCGGCGTCGGTGCGGAAGCGGGCGCGCAGCACCGGGCCGTCGACGTCGGGCAGCTGGACGTCGTAGAAACCGTCCTCATTGGACTGCCAGACGTCGACGATCGCGTCCGGGACGGGCTGGTCGTCGGTGTCGGTGACGCGGACGTCGGTCCACAGTGGAGTGCCTGGCAGCCCCTCGGCCAGGTCGGCGCCCTGCGGGGTCTCCGGGGGACCGTCCACGTAGAACGGGCCGAGCACGGCCGACGGCGTGGTGTCGGGCGTGCGCGAGTTGGTCAGGACGTCGACGACGCTCGACACGCCGAGGGTGTCCGACAGCAGGATGAACTCCTGCCGGGTGTCGGTGGTGAGGTGGCCGGCGCGGGTCAGGAAGCCGATCGCGTACTCCCACTCGTCCTGCGTGAGGTCGGTGCGGATCGCGTAGCCGTGCAGCGTCTCGACCAGGTCCGTGAGGAGCTCGCGGACGCGGTCCGGCGCGGCGGCGAAGCTGTCGACGACCTGTTTCGTGAGCGCCTTGAGGCTCGGGGGCGCGGCCGGGCGGGTGCCGTTCAGGGCTTGGCGGAGCAGGTCCGCCTCCGGCTCGCCGGCGATGTCGGCTTCGGTGAGCCCCAGCTCGGCCAGCGAGTGCGGGATCGGAAGGCAGTGCGCAAGTTCGAAGACGTCGCCGGCGTCGGCAAGTCCTTTGTGGGCCATGACGTACGGGAGGAGGACGGCGTGCGTTTCTGCGTGCGGCAAGCCGAACTTGCCGCCGAGGAGGTGGCAGAGCCGGTGGTGCAGGCCCATCTCGACGGCGTCGAGGCAGGTGCCGGCCAGCCACGCCCCGCGCAGGGCGTCGGTGCGAGCGTCCACATCGGACGGATCCTGCGCCAGGCGCGGCAGAGCGCTCGTGAGCAGCCTTGTCGCCTCGGCCGCGAGCAGATCGGTCATCGGGTTCGCGTCCGGGGCGTAGCGGGCCTCGACGGCGTGGGCGAGCGCGTTGAGCCCGCTGGCGGCGGAGAAGGGCACGGGCAGCCCGAGCGTGAGGTCGACGTCGTAGAGGACCGTTTCCGGCCGGACCTTCGGGGTCTTCTGCGTGGTCTTGCGGCCGTCGGCGGTCTGACCGAGGACTTCGGTGAGCTCGGAGCCCGCGTAGGTCGTCGGGACGATCAGCTGTGGCAGGTCGGTGTGCAGGGCGATCGCCTTGGCCAGCCCGGTGGCCGAGCCGCCGCCGACGGCGACGACACCATCGACGTCGTGCTCGGCGACGACCTTGAGCGCGCGCTCGGTGACGTCGACGGGGGTGTGCATGGCGGCGTCTTCGAAGCGCGCGGCCAGCAGGGGGCCGAGCACGTCGGCGGCCTGCCCGGCGTACCGGGGGCTGCTGACGAGCAGGACGCGCCGGAGTCCGAGGCGGCGGGCCTCGTCACCGAGGGTGCTGAGCGTGCCGCGGCCGAAGACCACCCGAACGGGGTTCGCGGCGTAGGTGAACGAGGTCATGCGGGGGAGTATCCGGCTGTGGCGGGGCGCGGTCCTGCACGTTCGTGCTGCGGGGCGGCACGAAAAGCGCGTGTCAGCCCGCCCGGCGCAGCGCCGCTGGCGTGGTGCCGAGCTGGGCTCGCAGCACCCGCGTCAAGTGCTCCTGGTGGGAAAAGCCGCAGCGGGCCGCGATCTCGGCGATCGGGTCGTCGCCCGTGCGCAGCAGCAGCCCCGCCTGCTCGACCCGCAGCCGCAGCAGGAACCGGTGCGGGGGCAGGCCCGTGCGGGCCTTGAACTGCCGCGAAAACTGGCTCACGCTCAGCCCGGCGAGCGCGGCCAGCTCCGCCAGCGGCACCGGCTCGGCCAGGCGTTCGGCCATCAGGTCGCGGACCCGCGCGAACTGCCGGTCGGAGAGTCCGCGCGCCGGGGCGGGCTCTGGGGCCGGGCCGGCGCGGTGGCGGCGGACCAGCTGCGCCGCGATGAGCGCGCCCAGCTGGTCGGCGTAGGTGCGGGCGCCCGGCTCCCAGTCGCGGACGACGCCGTCGAGGCTGAGCACCAGCTGTTCGAGCAGGGGGTCGGAGCTGCCGAGCTCCTCGGCGAGCCGGACGGGCGCGTGCTCGCCGGCGGATTCCTGCACGGCGTCGTCGGCGATGTACACGTGCACGGTTTCGAGCTCCCCGCCGAGCTCGACCGACAGATCGGCGTGCGACGGTTGCAGGAACAGCCCGCCGGCGGGCATCCGCCGGCTGCGCTCGCGCGGGGTCCCGATGCCGCGCCGGACCGTCACGGGGCCGTCGAGGTGCAGGATCAGCTGGTGGCTGCGGGCCGCCGCGAACTCGGCGCGGTAGGGACGTTCCCGCTGCTTGGAGACGTAGACCCGGTCCCAGCCGAGCCCGGCGCTGGTCCGTTCGGGCCGGACCCAGGGCAGCGCGAGGATACCGTTGGTGTCGGTCAGCCCGAGTTCGCCCACGCCTGCCTCCTCGACGTCGAGGCTGCCCGCGATGGTACGCGAACCCGGCCGGACGACTCGCGTACTCAGCCGGACGACACAGCCACGAGCGGCGTGTCGTCCATCCCGGTACGCGTGTCGTCCGGCTGGGTCAGCCGGGGGCGGCTCGGCCATCCAGCCCTCGTTGTCCAGGGTCGGCATCCGCAGCCCGGCCTGGCCGACGCGCGGGAAGAACAGCCGCACGGCCTGGTCGTCGCCCGCCACCTCCAGGTCCGCCACCCCGGGACCGCCGAGCGTGATGGTCCGGAACGCCGGGCTGGGCGCAGTGTTCGCCAGGACTTCGAGAGTGATCATCATCAGACGTCCAGCACGAGCCGCGGCGACGACGCCCGTGACACGCACGCGTACATCCGCCCCGCAGGCGCGCCGATTTCGTCGCGGTGCTCGGGTTCGCCCTCGAGAACCGACAGCTCACAGCTCCCGCAGACGCCTTCGCGGCACCCCGAGGGCACCGGCCGCCCGGCGTGGTTCAACGCGTCGAGCAGGGACTCGTCGGCCGGGACCCGGATCGTCGCCCCGGACCGCGCGCACACCACCTCGAACGGCTCGTCCGGCCCGAAGACGCGCCGCGTGGGCTGGAAGCGTTCGGCGTGCACCCGCGGGAACACCGCCTCCGCCGCGGCCAGCATCGACGCCGGCCCACAGCAGTAGACCGCACCCGAGAAATTCACGAAGTCAGCGAGATCCGGCCGTCCGCCAGAGAACAGCCGCACGCGTTCGCCATACGCGGCAACGAGTTCCGACGCGAACGGCATGGTCGAAGCCGAGCGCCCCACGTACACGAGCGAAGCGGCGGCCCCGGCGGAGACGGCCGCCCGCAGCATCGGCACGATCGGCGTGATCCCGATCCCGCCCGCCAGGAACAGGTATTCCGATGCGGGCCGCAGCGGGAAGTGGTTGCGCGGCGAAGAAACCTCGAGGGTGCGGCCCGGGCGGAGGTACCAGTGGACGTACTCCGAGCCGCCCCGGCTCAGCGGATCGAGCCGGACCGCGATCCGGTACGCCGAGAGGTCGCCGGGGTCACCGCACAGCGAGTACTGCCGCGTCAGCCAGTTCGGCAGCGCGAGGTCGACGTGCGCGCCCGGCTCCCACGCTTCGAGGGGCCCTTCGTCACCGCGAAGCACCAGCGAGACGACGTCGTCGGCGACGCGCTCGACGCGGTCCAGCATTGTTTTCTGCATGGTCAGTACAACTTCCGGTAGCTGTCTTCGAGGATCTGCTCGAACACCGCCGGGTCGACGGCCACGCCCAGCTGGTCGGTGACGATCTCGCCGGCCGACGGCAGCTCCGCGGCCAATGCCTGGCTGGCCGGGTCCCAGAGACGCGACCGCAGCAGCGCCCGCCCGCAGTGGAAGTACGTTTCGGCGACCTCGACGATGATCGCCAGCATCGGCGCCTTGGCTTCGGTGCGCATCCGGGTGAGCACGTCCGGGTCGTCGGTGACGTACGCGCGTCCGTTGACGCGCAGGGTCTCCCGCAGGCCGGGGATGAGGAAGAGCAGGCCGACGCCGTCGCTCTCGGCGATGTTGCGGAACGAGTCGGCGATCTTGTTGCCGGGCCGGTCGGGCAGCGCGAGCGTGTGCTCGTCGAGGACCTTCACGAAACCCGGGTAGTCGCCGCGGGGTGAGCAGTCCGTGCGGCCCGCCGCGTCGGCCGAGGCGAGGGCGAGGAACGGAGCGTGGGCGATGAAGCGGCGGGCGTGCTTGTCGACGTGGTCGAGCTTCTTGCCCTCGATCATCTCTTCGGGGGCGCCCAGCCGGCTCCGGACCTCGGCCATGGAGACCCGCCGGTACCGCGTGTTCAGCGTGTTTGTGCTGGTCATGGCATAATTATGAGCAAATATTCAGGTCTTGCGCTACTCGCTTTTCGAGACGCGCCGAAGGGAGCGACGTGTCGTCGGACCAGCGCCGCATCCAGCCACGTAAACAGCCGCGGCAGGTCCGCGCCGAGCTGACCCGGCAGCGGATCCTGACCGCGGCTGCTCACGTTTTCGGCGAGCACGGCTACGCCGCCGGCACCACCAACCGCATCGCCGAGCGGGCCGGGATCTCCATCGGCTCGCTGTACCAGTACTTCCCGAACAAGGACGCGATCCTCGCCGAGCTGCTCGTCCGGCACCTCGACGACGGCGCGGCGATCGCCGAGCGTGTCCAGCGCGAAGCGCTACCGGGACCGATCGAGGAGATCTTCCGCCTCTTCGTCCGCGGCGCGATCGAGAGCCACCTCGACGAGCCCCGGCTGCTGCGGGTGCTGCTGGAGCAGGCCCCGAAGTCGAACGACGTCCTCGAGCGGGTCGAACGGCTCAAGACGGACCTGGCCGCGTACCTGCGGGCGCTCTTGGACGAGCACCCCGAGGTCCGGGTCACCGACACCGAGACGGCGGCCCGGCTGATCGTCACGACGGTCGAGCTGGTGATCCACCAGCTCGTGGCCGACCACGAGCCGGTGGACACCGGATGCCTGGAGACCGAGCTGGTCGCGATGCTGACGCGCTACGTCAAGGGGTGAACCCCGGCTCACGCGTTCGCGCGGCGGAGGCGTTCGGCCGCCTGCGCGCGGACCGCGTCGCCGGACACGGGGGGATCGCCGTGCAGCGCTTCCCACCGGGCGTTGTGCGCCGCCGCCCACAGGCTCGCCGCCCATGCGACCTCCTGCTCCTCCGCGGTGTACCGGCGGCCGCGAAGGTCCTGGTAGGCCGCGAGGAACGCGGCGGAACTCCCGATCGGGGCGAGCGTCGGCGGGGAGTCACTGGCGAACGCCCCGGACGCCGCGCCGGCCAGCGCCGCCTCCGGCTGCCACGCCAGGCTGTCCCAGTCGTGCACGGCCCGGATGTCGTCGTGCCAGCGGAGGTTCTGCGCTTCGAAGTCGGCGTGGCCCAGCACGCACGGCAGGTCCGTGGCCAGCCTTCACCACGACTTCCCGGCCGTCGGCCAGCCGCAGCCCGACGACCGCCGAGAGCGAGGTGCGCTCGAACAGCACCTCGCCCGGGACGCTGCCCAGGTGCTCCGCGCACCAAGCCGGGAGCCAGTTCACCGGTCCCTGGCCACGAGCGCCGCCTGCGTGCGGCTGGTGACACCCAGCTTGGCCAGCACGTTCCCGACGTGCGCCTTGACCGTCCGCTCGGCCAGCCGCAGCCGCGTCGCGATGTCCCGATTGGACAGTCCTTCGCCGAGCAGCTCCAGGACGTCGCGTTCGCGCGGGGTCAGCGCGCCGCCGCCGCTCAGTGCCGAGGCCGCCGCCGGGCTCAGCGCGGTCACGCCCTGGTGCGCGGCGCGGACGGCGGCCGCGAGCTCGTCGCCGGAGGAGTCCTTGAGCACGAACCCGGCCGCGCCCGCGGTGAGCGCTTCGCGGATCTCGCGGGGACGGCCGACCGTGGTCAGCATCAGGACGCGCGGCGCCGGGGTCCGCAGCCGGCGCAGGACTTCGAGGCCGTCCATGCCGGGCAGGTAGAGGTCGAGCAGGACGACGTCGGCTTCCACGGGCGAGGCCAGCAGTTCCGGCCCGCTCGCGTACTGCGCGACGACGTCGAGGTCCGGCCGCGCGCCCAGGATCAGGGCGATGCCCTCGCGCACGAGCGCGTGGTCGTCGACGACCTGAACCCGGATCATGCTCGCACTCTAGTGTCGGGCGCATGCGCCAGTCCCTCGTCACGACGGCCGCGGCCGCGGCGGTGTTCTTCGCCGGCGGGGCCTGGACCCCGCACCAGGGCTGGGTCGCGGCGCTGCTCAGCGCCGTCCAGCTGGTCCCGCTGCTGTGGTCGCGCCGGGCGCCGGCCGCCGTGCTGGTGGCCGTCACCCTCGCGACGGCCGGGCACCTGCTGCTCGACCAGCCGCGCAACACGATGTACGTGCCGGTGCTGCTCGCGCTCTACAGCACCCCGCGGCGGTGGCTCGCGGCCGCGGCGGCGCTCGTCGTCGGCGGCGCCGTGTTCCCGGCGAAGGGTCCGTTCGACGGCACGGTCCTGGCCCTCACGATCTGCGCGGTCGCCTGGCTGCTCGGCGCCGAACGCCGGCGCGCGCTCGCCGACCGGGCCGAGCGCGCGGCCCGGCAGCTGCACGACACCCTCGCCCAGACCACGGCCGTGATGCTCGTGCAGGCGGAGACGCTGCGCGCGGTCGGCGACCTGACCGACGCCGACCGCGAACGCCTCGACACCCTCTTGGCCGCCGGGCGCGGTGCCCTCACGCTGGTCCGGCGCACGCTCGACGACCTCCGGGACGACTCCGAGCGGGCGCCGGACCTCGCCGAGGTGCTGGCCCGGCTGCGCACCGCGGGCCTGGTCCTCGAGCGCGACCCGGTGCTGCCCGCCCTGCCGCGTCCGGTGCGCGAGCTGGCCGAGCGGTTCGTCGCGGAGACGGCGGTGAACGCCTTGCGGCACAACGGTCCTGGTGCCCGTCTCCGGTTCGACGTCGAAACCGGCGACCGGGTGACGATCACCGCGCGCAACCCGCTGAAAGGCAGTCCGCGCGCGGGCGGGGGTTACGGACTGGCCGGGCTCGCGGAGCAGGCCGCGGCGGCCGGGGGAGCCCTGACGCACGGGCCGCGGGACGGCGAGTGGGTCGTCAGTGTCGAGCTGCCAGCAGCTGCGACACGGTCACGAACCGGTAGCCGCGCAGCTTGAGCTGGTCGACGACCGGCCCGATCGCCTGCCGCGTCTGCTCGCGCGAGCCGTACATGGCGTGCAGCAGCACGATCGAGCCCGGGCGGACCTGGTCGAGCGTGGTGCGCTCGACGGTGGCGGCGTCCGGGATGCCCTCGGAGTCGGGTTCGACGTCCCAGGTGATCGTGGTGCGGTTGTGTTCGGCGAGGTAGTGCGGCAGCGCGAAGAGCTTCTTGCCGTTCGGGGGCCGGAACAGGATCTCGCCGGTGTAGCCCGAGGCCCGGATGAGGGCGTCGGTGGCCTCGACCTCGTCGGCGACCCAGGCCGGTGTCACGCCGATCATCCGCTCGTGGCTGAAGCTGTGGTTGCCGAGTTCGTGCCCCGCTGCGGCGATGGCGCGCGCGAGATCGGGGTGCGCGGCGATGTCCCGGCCGATGAGGAAGAAGGTAGCGGGCACGTCACGACTGCGAAGCGTGTCGAGGATGACTTGCGTACCGTCCGGGTCGGGTCCGTCGTCGAAGGTGAGCGCGACGATCTTCTCGGTGGTCTCGACGCGGTTCACCAGGGTGCCGAAGAACTGGAAGGTCCGCGACTTCGACACTTCGAACAGCGTGAACGCGGCGGCGAGGACGACGACCAGCACGCACGCCACGACGATGGTCCACTTCCGCGCGCGGCGGGATTTCAAGATCATGGCGCCACCCTGGCGACGGCCCGCTCAGCCGGGAAGCCGCGAAGGTACTAGTACCAAAGCCGTGAAGGCCACCTTCAGGAACTCTAACTTCCTGTTGAGTCCCAGCTGATGTGACACAGTTTGTGTCTCTCGGCATGTGACACACCCGGGTCGGGTGATATTCGGGGTCTGTCGCTTGATCAGCGTTGTGGTTGCTGGCCATGACGCGGAAACGGGCGAAGATGCTGCTGATGGACGCGACGTTGGCGGTTCAGGCGAAGCTGGGGAACGTGTCGGAGTGGTGCCGGGTCAACGGTGTCGATAGGCGGACGTTCTATCGGCACCGTGCCCGGATCCTTGCCGAGGGCCAGTGGCGGGAGCGGTCGCGGCGGCCCAAAACCTCCCCGCATGCGACGCCGGAACCGGTGGTGGCCCAGATCGTGCGGCTGCGCACCGAGCTGATCCCCGACAACGGCGCTGACCCGATCCGGGACGCGCTGCAGGTGCTGGCCCTCGAGCAGGGCTGGGACGCGCGGGGCTGGCAGGTGCCGGCACGAGCCACGATCAACCGGATCCTGGCCCGCGCCGGCCTCCTCGAACGCAACCCGAAGAAACGACCGAAAGCCTCGCTGCGCCGCTTCGCCTATGCCCGGCCGCGGGACTGCTACCAGATCGACGCCACCGAGGTCGTCCTCGCCGACGGGACGACAGTGGTGGTCTTTGACGTGCTTGATGACTGCACCCGGCTGCTGGTGGCCTGCCACGCCGCTGTGTCTGAGACCTCGGCCGCGGCCATCGCCGCGGTCACCGCCGCCAAGGACGCCTGCGGCGCACCGGCGATTGTGCTGTCCGACAACGGATCCGCGTTCACCTCCCGGCACCGCGTCAACACCAAACCCTCGGCATTCACCTGCACCGTCACCGGCTGGGGCAGCCGCCTGATCCACTCCAGCCCGTATCACCCGCAAACCTGCGGCAAGGTCGAACGCCACCACCAGACCCTCAAACGCTGGCTCGCCTGCCAGCCCGTCCAGCCCGCGACCCTGGCCGACCTGCAGACCCTGCTCGACGCCTACCGCGATTACTACAACACCCGCCGCCGGCACAGCGCGCTCGGCCGCCGCACCCCGCACGACATCTGGGCCACCGCGCAACAGCTCGGCGGCCCCCAGCATCTGCCCGTCCAGGACGACGCGACCATCCACCAGCTCAAAGTCAGCGACAACGGCACCATCAACCTCGGCCGCGGCCACCGCATCCGCATCGGCACCGCCCACGCCGCACAGACCATCACCATCGTCGCCGACCACGACCGGGCCACCGCCTACACCAACGACGGTGACCCGATCGGCTACATCCACCTCGACCACACCAAGACCTACCAGGGCAAACTCACCCCGGCCGCCTAACATGTGTCACAACAACCGAGACAACCCTGCGACAGATCAACCGAGACAAAACAGGAACTCTAACTTCCTCAAGGTGGCCTTCACGAACTTCGTCAGAGCGGGTTGAAGACGCCCAGGGGAGCGGTGCAGAACGGGCCGCCGACGTACTCGGCCGCGGCCCCGGTCGGCGCGGGGCGGGAAGCCAGCTGCTCCGCGTACACCTCCGCGTCGTCCAGGGACTTGTAGCCCAGCGCCTCCGCCTCCGCCAAGGAGTAGATCCGGCGCGTGTTGTCCGAGACGCCCCAGATCAGCCGGTACCCCGGCGACGGCGCGGAAAGACAAGCCTCGAACAGCCGGGCGCCGTCGTCCGGCGAGAGCCACGTCGTCAGGCCGCGCGGGCCGAGCGGCAACGGCGTCTCGAAGCACGAGCCGATGCGGATCACGATCACGTCCATGCCGAAGCGCGAGTGGTACAGGCTCCCCAGCGCCTCGATCGCCGCCTTGCTGACGCCGTAGTACGTGTCCGGCCGCGGCGAAGAGTCCGCCGGCAGATCGGAGTCGTTCCGGCGGAAGCCGACCGCGTGGTTGCTGGAAGCCAGGATCACCCGCGAAATCCCCGTCGACCGCGCGGCTTCCAGCACCGTGTGCGTGCCGTTGATGTTGACGTCGAGCGTCGCTTCCCACGTGTTCTCGCGGCTGTGCCCGCCGAGGTGGATCAGCGCGTCGACGCCTTCGCACGCCGACGCCATCGCCGCCGGGTCGGTGACCGACGCCGTCACGACCTCTTCGGAGGCGTCCGATGCCGTCTGCGGGGCCAGGTCGAGCAGGCGCAGCACGCGGCCGTCGCGCTTCAAGCGGGGGCGCATCAGGGTGCCGACGACACCCGCCGACCCGGTGATGAGCACACGCTGGTCCGTCATGGGATTCCTCTCGGTAAAGGCGGCGGTCAGCGAATACCGGCCCGGCGCAGCTGCTGCCCGAGCTCGGCGGTGATTTCGGCGAGCAGCTCGCCGACGCGCTGCGCGTCGGCGTCGGTCACCTGGGAGATCGGCATCGAGCAGCTGATCGCGTCGGTGCCCGGGATCCGGTAGGGGATCACCGCGGCGACGCACCGGACGCCGAGGGTGCCTTCCTCGATCTCGGCGGCGTACCCGCGCTCGCGGGTCGCGGCGCACTCGGCGTGCAGGCCTTCGAGCGTGGTGATGGTGTTCGGCGTCAGCGCGGTCAGCGACGCCGGCATCAGCGCCTCGATCTCCTCCTGCGTCAGCTCGGCCAGCAGCGCCTTGCCCAGCGCGGTGGCGTGCGTGGGCAGCGTGCGTCCGACGCGCGAGACGAGGTGCGTGGAGCGCTGCGACTCGCGCGTCTCCAGGTAGACGACCTCGGTGCCGTTGCGCCGCGCGAAGTGCGCGGTGAAGCCGGTCTTCTCCCGGATGCGCTCCAGGGCTTCGGTGGCGAACGGGACGACGGCGTCGCGGTCCAGGTACGCCGTGCCGCAGATCAGCGCGCGTACGCCGAGGCGGTAGCGGGCGGTGTTGGCGTCCGCCTCCAGCCAGCCGGCCTCCAGCAGCGTCCGCAGCAGGCCGTGCAGCGACGAGCGCGGGAAGCCCGTGCGCGCGTGCAGGTCCGAAAGAGACAGCCAGACGTCATTCGCCGCGAAGGTCTCGATGAGGTCGACCGCGCGCCGCGCGGACTTCACTCCCGAGGATTCGGCGGGGGCACCGTCCACTCGGGCGTCCAGGTTGTCCACCTTCTGCGGCATTTGTGCGCCTCCGTCCGGCCGTTGACTTGTGACTCCGGCCATATTAGCGTCCCGAACAACGTTCTTATGGATGAACATAATCACTATAACAGACTCCGTTCATGGATGTGAACATCTCCTTCGAGACCGCATCACCGTGGACGCGGAAAGGAGCCTGCGGTGCACGCACTCGACTGGACGATGGTCTGCGCGTACTTCGCGCTGATGATCGTGATCGGCTGGTGGTCGCACAAACGGGTGAGCGATGTGAAGGACTTCTTCACGGCCGGCGGCAAGATGCCCTGGTGGCTGGCCGGCATCTCGCACCACATGTCCGGCTACAGCGCCGTGCTCTTCGTCGCGTACGCGGGCGTCGCGTACACCAGCGGCGTCACCGTGTACTTCTGGGGCTTCGCCAGCATCGGCATCGGCGTGGGCATCGGCAGCTGGCTGTTCGCCGCCCGCTGGAACCGGCTGCGCTCGAAGCTCGGCGTCGCCTCGCCGCTGGAGTACCTGGCGAAGCGGTACAACGTGCCGACGCAGCAGGCGCTCGCCTGGAGCGGCAGCCTGCTGAAGATCTTCGACATCGCGGCCAAGTGGTTCGCCGTCGCGACGCTGTTGCACGTCTTCGCCGGCCTGGACTACAACCTCGGCATCCTCATCACCGGCGCCGTCACCCTCGTCTACTGCACCATCGGCGGCCTGTGGGCCGACGCGCTCACCGACTTCGGCCAGTTCGTCATCCAGGGCATCGCGGCGATCGTGATGATCGTGGTGGTGCTGGGCAAGCTGGGCGGGATCTCCGCGCTCTGGACGATGTGGGACAAGCTGCCCGAAAACCACCTCGACCCGGTGACGTCCAAGTACACCACCATCTTCTTGCTCGTTTACGTGCTCGTGAAGACGCTGGAGTACAACGGAGGCATGTGGAACCTGGCGCAGCGCTACATGGCGGCGCCGAACACCCACGAGGCCAGGCGCAGCGCGCGGCTTTCGTCCGCGCTGTACCTCGTGTGGCCGCTGGTGCTGATGTTCCCGATGTTCGCGGCGCCGCTGCTCATCCCGGGCGTCAAGGACCCCACGCAGTCCTACGCGATCATGACGACCACGTTCCTGCCGCCGGGCCTGATCGGCCTGGTGCTGGCCGGGATCTTCTCGCACACCATGGCGATGGTCTCCTCCGACGCCAACGCGATCTCCGCGGTGATCACCCGCGACATGATCCCGGCGATGTTCCGCCGCACCCGGCAGTGGACCGACGTCCAGGGCCTCAAGGCGGCGCGGATCACCACGGTGATCTTCGTCGCGCTGACGATGCTCGTGGCCACGCAGGCGCAGAACCTCGGTGGCGTGCTGCAGATCGTCGTCAACTGGGTCGCCGCGCTGATGGGCCCGATCTCGATCCCGCTGCTGCTGGGCATGCTGCCGTGGTTCCGCAAGTGCGGCCCGCGCGCGGCGCTGATCTCCTGGGCGGGCGGCCTGCTCGACTACGGTCTCTGCTACTACGTCTTCAACGCGAACCAGACGGTGCTCGTCGCGACGCCGATCCTGGTCTCGCTCGCCCTGTACGTCGGCCTCGGCCTGATCGCGCCCGAGCGCAGCGCGGTCGCCGATGAGATCGTCGACACCGTGAACACCGACGACGACGTCGACCGCACGAAGGAAGGCACGGCCGTGCCCGCCTGACGCTGGCCACACCCGGCCGAAACCGAAGAAGGACGAGAGAGCGGAAACTGATGGCACAGAACGAGATCGAGCTGGACGGCCTGCTGGCGTTCCCCCTCACCCCGTTCACCGAGGACCTCGAGGTCAACCTCGACGCGCTCGCGGAGAACGTGGAGAGCCACATCGCGGCCGGCGCCGGTGCGCTGTTCGTCGCGTGCGGCACCGGCGAGTTCAGCTCGCTCTCGCCCGCCGAGCACGCCTCGGTGCTCACCCGGTCCCGGGAGGTGGCCGCCGGCCGCGTCCCGGTCTGGGTGGGCGCCGGCGGCGGCGCGGCGGCGGCCCGGGCCGGGATCGCGGCGGCCCAGGCCGGGGGCGCCGACGGCGTCCTGCTGCTGCCGCCGTACCTCGTTTCCGGGCCGCAGGCGGGGCTGGTCGACTTCGTCCGCTACGCCGTCGGCGACTCGTCGGTGCCGGTGATCGTCTACCACCGCGGCACCGGCGTGTTCGGCGCGCCGGCCGCGGCCTCGCTGCTGGAGATTCCCTCGATCGTGGGCCTCAAGGACGGCTACGGCGACGTCGAGGTGATGACCCGGATCGTCACCACGATCCGGTCGCTGGACACCGAGCGGGCGCGGAACTTCCTGTTCTTCAACGGCTTGCCGACCGCGGAGGTCTCGGCCAAGGCGTACGCCTCGATCGGCGTCGCCCGCTACTCCTCGGCCGTGCACTGCTTCGCGCCCGAGATCGCGCACCGCTTCCACCGCGCGCTCGGCGAGGGCGACACCCGCGTGATGGACGCGCTGCTGACCGGCTTCTACCTGCCGCTGGTGGCGTTGCGGGACGAGACGCCCGGCTTCGCCGTGTCCCTGGTCAAGGCCGCCGCCCGGTTGCGCGGCGACAAGGTCGGCCCGGTCCGGCCGCCGCTGGTCGAGCCGACACCGGAGCAGATCCACCGGCTCGAGAAGGTCGTGGAGGACGGCTTCGTCACGCTGAAGGCGCTGGGCTGATGAAGATCCTCGATGTGGTGCTGACGCCGGTCGCGTTCGCCGACCCGCCGCTGCTCAACGTCATGGGCGTGCACGAGCCGTTCGCGCTGCGCAGCGTCGTGCAGGTCAAGTGCGAAGACGGCATCGTCGGGCTCGGCGAGTCCTACGGCGACGACGCGTTCCTCGGCGAGGTGCGCAAGGTGCTGCCGCAGCTGCGCGGCCACGACGTCTTCGACCTGCCCGGTCTGCAGCGGCTGGTCGCGCGGGCGCTCTCGGACACGGTCCTCACTGACGCCCACGGGCTGATCGGCGGCTTCTCCATCCGCAAGACCGTCGCGAGCGTCTACTCGCTGTTCGAGGTCGCGTGCCTCGACGCGCAGGGGCAGTACCTCGGCCGCTCGATCACCGACCTGCTCGGCGGCAAGGCCCGCGACGCCGTCGAGTTCTCGGCTTACCTGTTCTACAAGTACGGCAAGCACGTCGACGGCCGTGAAGACTCCTGGGGCGAGATCACCACACCGGAGACGCTGGTCGGCTCCGCGAAGCGGATGATCGACGAGTACGGCTTCCGCTCGATCAAGCTCAAGGGCGGCGTCTTCGAGCCCGCGCAGGAGGTCGAGGGGATCCGCGCGCTGGCCGAGGCGTTCCCCGGGCACCCGCTGCGGATCGACCCGAACGCCGCGTGGACGGTCGAGACGAGCATCCGGGTCGCGGCCGAGCTGGACGGCGTCCTGGAGTACCTCGAAGACCCGACACCGGGCATCGAGGGCATGGCGCGGGTGGCCGAAAAGGCGTCGATGCCCTTGGCCACCAACATGTGCGTGGTGAACTTCGGCGACATCGACCCGGGCTTCCGGGCGCGCGCGATCGGCGTGCTGCTCTCGGACCACCACTTCTGGGGAGGTCTGCGGGCGACGCAGTCCCTGTCGACGACGTGCGAGAGCTTCGGCGTCGGCCTGTCGATGCACTCCAACAGCCACCTCGGCATCAGCCTGGCCGCGATGGTGCAGGTCGCCGCGGCGACCCCGCACCTGACCTACGCCTGCGACACGCACTGGCCGTGGAAGGTCGAGGACGTCATCGAGCCCGGCGTGCTGGAGTTCCGCGACGGTGCCGTGGCGGTGCCGCCGGCCCCGGGCCTCGGCGTCAAGCTGGACGAGGACGCGCTGGCCCGGCTGCACGAGAACTACGTCCGATGTGGACTGACCAAGCGGGACGACGTGACCTACATGCGCAAGTACGTCGAGGGCTTCGAGCCGAACACGGCGAGGTGGTGATCCGGTGAAGGTGACGGGATACGCCTACCCCTGGGACGTCCTGGAGGCCGGGTTCGCCGCGCGCGCCCGGGATCTCGGCGTCGACGAGGTGGCCGTGGCGCTGTCGTACCACAGCGCTCGCGCCGCGACGCCGTGGTCGGCTTCGCACACCGCTGTGGTCGCGCGGCACGCGGCCTTCTACCGGCCCTTGCGGTCCGAGGCCTGGGGCTCACTGCGTCCGTCCACTCCGGACTGGGTGTCGTCGGAGGACAGTGGGGGTGACGCTGTCCGGCTCCTCAACGAAGCCGGGATCCCGGCGGCCGCCTGGATCGTGCTGACCCACAACTCCCAGCTCGGCTACGAGCACCCGGACGTCGTGGTGCGCAACTGCTTCGGCGAGGCCTACCCCTGGGCTCTGTGCCCGTCGCAGCCCGCGGTGCGCGAGTACGCCGCGACGCTGACCGCGGAAGCCGTCGCCGGGCTCGAGCTGTCGTCGGTGATCCTCGAGGCCTGCGGCCCGCTCGGCGCGGTGCACCAGCACCAGCACGAGAAGACCGACGGCGTCTGGGCGCCCGCGGTGGCCCGGTTGTTGTCGATCTGCTGCTGCGACGCCTGCGCTTCTTCGTGGGATCTCGACGCCGAAACCGTCCGCGCCCAGCTCGTCGAGGAGGTCCGGCGGCTGGTCGCGACCGGTGACCTGGGCGTCACGGCCGACGACCTGCCGCCGTCGCTGACCCAGCTGCTGCTGCGGACCCGGCAGAAGGCGACCGACGAGCTGCGGGCCGCGGTGCTGGCCCAGCTGCCCGAGGGGACGCGGGTCGTGCTGCACGGCGCGCTCGACCCGTGGGTCACCGGCGCGCTGCCCGGCCTGACGCCGTCCGCTGCGGACGACGTCGACGCGGTCGTATTGTTCGGGTGGGCGCCCGCCACCGGCGCCGAGGCCGTCGCGGCGGCCAGGGAAGCGCTGCCCGACCGGGTCGCGATCGGCAGCTACATCACCGCGGTCGCCGCCGCGCCGGTGCCGGACATCGCCGGGTACGTCGGCGAGCTGGCCAAGGCAGGCGCCGCGGAGCTGCACCTGTACCACCTCGGACTGGCCGGTCCGGGTCGCTGGAGCGACCTGGGCACGGCCACCGCCGCCGCCCACGAAACGCACTGAGGAGCTGTACCCGAAATGAGCCAGGCCACTGACACCGCCACGCTCGAGAAGATCCTGACGGGGGCCGCCGCGGCCGCCCGCCCCGCCGCCGCGGCCACCCCGGCCGAGCGCGCCCGCTGGCTGGTCGCGGCCGCCGACGCCCTCGACGCCGCCGCGGACGACCTCGTCCCGCTCGCGCACCGCGAGACCCACCTGCCCGCCACCCCGCGGCTGGCCGGCGAGCTGAAGCGCACGACGTTCCAGCTCCGCCTGTTCGGCGAGGTGCTCACCGACGGCGAGTACCTCGGCGCCACCGTCGACCACGCCGATCCGGACTGGCCGATGGGCCCGCGCCCGGACATCCGCCGCGTGAAGACCGCGATCGGCCCGGTGCTGGTGTTCGCGGCCAGCAACTTCCCGTTCGCGTTCAGCGTCGCCGGCGGCGACACGGCGTCCGCGCTCGCCGCGGGCTGCCCGGTGATCCTCAAGGCCCACCCCGGCCACCCCGAGCTGTCCGCGCTGACCGGCCGGGTCGTGCGCGAAGCGCTGGTCGGCGCGGGTGCGCCCGAAGGCATCTTCGACGTCATCTTCGGCCAGGACGAGGGCGTCACCGCGCTGAAGGACCCGCGGATCGCGGCGGCGTCGTTCACCGGCTCCATCCCCGGTGGGCGGGCGCTGTTCGACATCGCGAACGCGCGGCCGCGGCCGATCCCGTTCTACGGCGAGCTCGGCAGCGTCAACCCGGTCGTCGTCACCGAGGCCGCCATCGCCGCGCGCGGGGAAGCCGTGGCCAAGGGCTACGCCGGGTCGTTCAGCCTCGGCGCCGGCCAGTTCTGCACCAAGCCGGGCCTGCTGTTCCTGCCCGAGGACCACAACCTGACCGAGACGCTTCGCTCGGCGCTGGACGGCGCCGCGGCCCAGCCGATGCTCAACGACCGCATCGCCGCCGGGTACGCCGACAAGCTGGCGCAGCTGCGGGAGGTGCCCGGCGTCGAAGTCGTGTCCGAGTCGGCTTCGGAATCGCCGGCCTTCACGCCGACCCTGTTGGCGACCACCGGCAAGCAGTTCCTCGAAGGCGGCGACGCGGTGCACGAGGAGTGCTTCGGGCCGGCGTCGCTGATCGTCACCTACGCCGACCAGGCCGAGCTGCTGCGCCTGCTCGACGTCATCGAACCGGGGCTCACCGCCACGATCCACGGCGAGGAGTCCGATGTGGACTGGATCCGGCCGGTGCTGCCGGCGCTGGCCCGCATCGCCGGCCGGCTGCTGTGGAACGACTGGCCCACCGGCGTTACGGTGAGCTGGGCCCAGCAGCACGGCGGCCCGTACCCGGCCACGACGGCCCCGACCACGACGTCCGTCGGCACCGCCGCGATCGAGCGTTTCCTGCGCCCGCTGGCGTGGCAGGGCTTCCCGGACGCCCTGCTGCCCGAACCCCTGCAGGAGGCCAACCCCTGGCAGCTGCCCCGCCGCACCAACGGCTCCCGCTGACCCGCTGATCCCGCGGGGGCGCCCCCCGTTTCCACTCTATCGCCCGGCACCGACAGTTTCCGGTGCCGAGAACCGAATCCGCCGCCGCACAACTGAATCCCTTTCCCCGCAAGCCAAGGCTGTCTTGATCCTGGGAGTCGTCGTCATGCCCGTGAACCGGAGAAATGCCCTGCGCGGTGGTGCCCTGGCGGCCGCTTCCACCGTGCTCCTGACCCGCCCGGCCTTCGTCGCCGGCGCCGCACCCGCGGCCGGCCCCGCGGCCGCGACCGGGGCGCCGGCCGCGACCGCGCCGATCGTCGCGGCCTACCGGCAGCTGCAGTCCGGCATCAACCGGCCGTCGCCGGAACGCACCGAGGCGCTGGCCAACCTGGGTCGCGTCGCCAAGGCGTACAACGCGAGCCTGTCCGTCGCCGGCGGTGGCGCTCCACTGTGGACGGACCTGCCGCTCGGCCCGGGCAGCGACTACACGACGTCGATGTACGCCCGGCTGCGCGCGATCGCCGTCGACTGGGGCACGCCGGGTGGCGCCCTGTCCGGCGACCCGGTGGTGCTCGACCGGATCAAGGCGGCGCTCGAGCTGATCCACGCGAGCCAGTACAACCCGGACGTCGGCGAGATCGGCAACTGGTACACCTACGAGATCGGCGTCCCGTACTACGTGCTGCACACGCTTTCGGTGGTCGCCGACCAGCTGACCGCCGACGAGCTGGCCCGGTACGTCAGCCCGATCAAGCGGTTCGTCGGCAACCCGAACGTCCGCGCGAACAACACCGCGGTCGTCGAGACCGGTGCCAACCGCGCGGACAAGGCCCTGATCTCGATCGTCGCCGGCGCGCTGATCGGCGACACGGCGTGGATCAAGACGGGCATCGACGCCCTCACCGACGTCGCGGGCGGAGGAGCGGCGAGCGTCGTCGCCAAGCTGGACCGCGCGGCGGGCGACGGCTTCCACGTCGACGGCTCGTTCATCCAGCACGACACCATCCCGTACCCCGGGCACTACGGCATCGTCCTGCTCACCGCGCTCGCCGGCGCCATCCACGTCACGGCGGGCACCGGGTTCGCGTTGCCGCAGGCGCTCAAGGACAAGATCTACGCGCTGGTCGCGGACAGCTTCGCGCCGTTCGTCTACGCGGGCGCGCTGATGGAGCCGGTCCGCGGCCGGATGCTGTCGCGGCAGGGCGAGACCGGGCACGACATCGGCCACCAGCTGACGGTCGCGACGCTCGTGCTGGCCCGCACGGCGTCGGGGAAGACGAAGACCGACCTCAACGCCCTCGCCGCGAAGTGGATCAAGGAAGGCACCTACGCGCCGTTCCTGAAGATCCCCGACCCGGAGCGGTTCGCGCCCGGCCCGGACCTGGTGGCGACGCCGGGCATCGAGTTCGCGCAGGACATGCTGGCCTCGGGCGCGCGCCCCGCGCGGGTCGTCGCCACGCACCGGGACTTCGGCCAGCAGGACCGGATGGTGCACGTCACCGACGACTGGTCGGCGTCGCTGGGCGTCAGCTCGACGCGGATCTCGCGCTACGAGTCCATCAACGGCCAGAACCTCAAGGGCTACTACGTCGGCGACGGCGTGCTCTACACGTTCCTGCCGAACGCCAAGGGCCACTACACCGACGCCTACTGGCCGACCGTCGACCCGTTGCTGCTGCCGGGCACGACCGAGAACGACGGCCCGGTGGACCCGAAGTTCGGCAACGTGCCGGTCGGCCCGAACCCGCACACCGGCGGCGTCCGCTGGGACGACAAGCACGGCACCTACGCGTTCGACTTCAAGTCCTGGGACGGGTCGCTGGTCGCCAAGAAGTCGTGGTTCTTCACGCCGTCCGGGATCGTCTGCCTCGGCGCGGGGATCACCGGCACCTCGGCGGCGAAGGTGCGCACGACGATCGAGAACCGCAACCTCGGCGAAGGCGGTCGCGGTGCCTTGACCGCGGACTTCCGGCGCGTCGCGACCGACCTCGGGAAAGCCTCCGCGCTGCGGCGGCCGCACTGGGTGCACCTGGAGAACGTCGGCGGATACGTGCTCCTGGACGACGCTTCGGTGACGGCGTTGCGCGAGGACCGCACCGGCGCGTGGCGCGACATCGACACGGGCGCCAACACCAAGGGCACCACGACGCCGAACACGCGTCGCTACCAGAAGCTGGTGCTGGAGCACGGCGCGCAGCCGACGGACGCGAAGTACGCGTACGCGGTGCTGCCCGGGGCGTCGGTCCTCGGCACGGTCGCCGCGTCCTGGGCGTGGCAGGTGCGGGCCAACACCGCGACGGTCCAGGCCGTCCAGGTCGGCGACACGCTGCTGGCGAACTTCTTCGCGGCCGGTTCGGTCGGCGACGTGCGCGTCTCCGGGCCCGCGTCGGTCGCGATCGGGAGGTCCGGGTACCGGCGCGTGCTGGCGGTTTCGGACCCGACGCAGACACAGGACAGCGTCACGGTGACCGTGCACGGCAAGTCCGTGGTGGTGCCGCTCAAGGGCTCGTTCGGCGCGACGAAGGTCGTGCCTGGGTAAGTGGTCCTCCCCGCCGGACCGGTGCCCCGACCCGGTCCGGCGGGGTCCCCACCTCGGTTAGGCTGGACTTCATGACCCCCGCCGAGCACCTGGACGTGCTGATCGTGGGCGCCGGCCTGTCCGGCGTCGGCGCGGCCTGCCGGCTCCAGGAGCGGCTGCCGGGCAAGACGTACGCCGTGCTCGAGGCGCGCGACACCATCGGCGGCACGTGGGACCTGTTCCGCTATCCGGGTATCCGGTCCGATTCGGACATGTTCACCCTCGGCTACCCGTTCCGCCCGTGGAAAGACCCGAAGGCGATCGCGGACGGCCCGTCGATCCTGTCGTACATCCAGGAGACGGCCGCCGCCCACGGGGTCGTCGATCGGATCCGCTTCGGGCACCGGGTCGTGCGGGCCTCGTGGTCGTCGTCGGACGCGCTCTGGACGGTCTCGACCGAGCACGGCGCGACGTTCACCTGCCGGTTCCTGTACCTGTGCAGTGGTTACTACTCCTACGACAGCGGGCACGTCGTCGACTTCCCGGACCGGTCGGAGTTCGCGGGGGAGATCGTGCACCCGCAGCACTGGCCCGCTTCGCTGGACTACGCGGGCAAGCAGGTCGTGGTGATCGGCAGCGGCGCGACGGCGGTGACGCTGGTCCCGGCGATGGCCGCGCAGGCCGCGCGGGTGACGATGCTGCAGCGCTCGCCCTCGTACATCGTGGCGCGGCCGGGGAAGGACGCACTCGCCGACCGGATCCGGGCGCTGTTGCCGGAGAAGCTCGCGCACCGGATGGTGCGCGGCAAGAACGTGGTCATGGGGACGCTGTTCTTCCAGCTGATGCGGCGGCTGCCTCGCCGCGCGGCCCAGGCGTTACGGGATCGGGTGGCGGCGCAGCTGCCGGCGTCGATCCCGGTGGACCCGCACTTCGTGCCGTCGTACGACCCGTGGGACCAGCGGCTGTGCCTGGTGCCGGACGCGGACCTGTTCCGGGCGCTGCGCTCGGGCAAGGCGGACATCGTGACGGACCGGATCGCGCGGTTCACGGCTTCCGGCGTTCTCTTGGAGTCGGGACGGTCGTTGCCGGCGGACGTCATCGTGACGGCGACCGGGCTTCGGCTGGTGGCGTTCGGCGGGATCGCGCTGACGGTCGACGGGCGCGCGATCGAGCCGGGGGAGCAGCGGGCGTACAAGGGGATGATGTTCGGCGGCGTCCCGAACCTGGCGTGGTGCGTGGGCTACACGAACAACTCGTGGACGCTGCGGGCGGATCTGACGTCCCAGTACGTGTGCCGGCTGCTCGGGTACCTGGATCGGCGCGGGTATGCGTATTGCGCCCCGGACGCCGCTTCGGCTTCGACGGCGGGGCGGCCGCGCCCGATCGTGGACCTGGCGTCGGGGTACATCAAGAGGGCCGCCCCCGGCCTGCCGAAGCAGGGTGAGAGGCGGCCCTGGATGATGCGCCAGAACTACTTGCTGGATCTGGCCGACATGCGGTTCACCCGCGTGGACGACGGAGTGATGCGCTTCGGCCGCGCGGAGGATCGGGCACCCGCGGCGCGGTGAGCGGCTCGGCCGTCTCCCCTCCTGGCGCCGGGCGTCAGCCCTGGCGGGCCTTCGAGCGCGGGTTGTCCTTGTTGATCACCAGCACCTTGGCGCCCCGGCGGATCACCTGGGCACCCGGCTGCCGGGCGAGCGAGCGGATCGAGCTGCGGACCTTCATGGCGAGCCGTCCTTCCTGCGGGACCTGTCCCGCACACCCTCGTCAACCATCCGCCGGGTCGGTTTAATCCCGCAACTCAGCTGGTCTCGCGGGCCACCCAGGCCTGCAGGTCGTCACCTCGGATCGCCGCCGCCATCAGCTCCGGGAACTGGTCCGGGGTGCACGCGAACGCCGGGACGCCCAGCTCCGCCAGCGCCGCCGCGTTCTCGTGGTCGTACGACGGCGCGCCCGAGTCGGACAGCGCCAGCAGCGTCACCACCTGGACACCCGCGCCGACGAGCTCGCCGATCCGGTGCAGGAGCTCGTCTTCGTCGCCGCCCTCGTACAGGTCGCTGATCAGCACCAGGAGCGTCTGCTCGGGCCGGCCGACCAGGCCCTGGCAGTACGCGATCGCCCGGTTGATGTCGGTGCCGCCGCCCAGCTGGGTGCCGAACAGCACGTCGACCGGGTCGGCGAGGTGCTCGGTCAGGTCCGCGACCTCCGTGTCGAACGCGACGAACGACGTCCGCAGCGCCCGCATCGACGCCAGCACTGCGCCGAACAGCCCCGAATACACGACCGACTCCGCCATCGACCCCGACTGGTCCACGGCGAGGATGACGTCGCGCTGCACCGCCTGCTGACGCCGGCCGAAACCGACCAGCTGCTCCGGCACGATCGTGCCCAGCTCGGGTGAGTAGTGCTTGAGGTTCCGGCGGATCGTGCGCGCCCAGTCGACGTCGCCCGGCCGGGGCCGGTGCGTGCGCGACGCCTTGTCCAGCGCACCCTTGATCGCCGCGCGCGTGCGCTCGGCGAGCCGCTCCTCCAGCTCCTCGACCACCTTGCGGACGACCTCGCGCGCGGTCTCCTTGGTCTCCTCCGGCAGCACCCCGTTCAGCGAGAGCAGCGTCCCGACCAGGTGGACGTCCGGCTCGACCGCCGAGAGCAGTTCCTTCTCCAGCAGCATCCGGGTCAGCCCCAGCCGGTCGACGGCGTCGCGCTGCATCACCTGCACGACGGTGCTGGGGAAGTAGCGCCGGATGTCGCCCAGCCAGCGTGCGACCCGCGGCGCCGACGCCCCCAGGTTCGCGCTGCGCGGGCCGCCCGCCGCTTCCTCGTCCGGCTTGTCGTAGAGGGCGGCCAGTACCGCGTCGACCCCACTGTCCTCATCGGACAGTTCGGCGTCGGCCAGCTCCGACCCGGGACCCGCGCCCTCGCCGCCCAGCACCAGCCGCCAGCGCCGCGTGCGCTCGGTGTCCGCGCTCATCGTGCCCCCACTCCCAGCAGCGTCGCGAGAACCGGCAGCACCCGCTCCGCCCGGTCCTCGTCCAGTTCCTCGGCCGTCGCCGCGACCGCCGCGGTGCCGGTGAGCCCGGCCGCGCGGTGCCCGATCGCCCGCTTCTCGGGTCCGCTGAACGCCCCGAAAGTGCGGCGCAGCAACGGAAGCACCTCGGTGAAGACGTCGTCGTGGATCGCCGCGAGCCACGCGTCGATCACCCGCAGCAGGCCTTCGTCGTGCACCAGCAGCAGCGCCCCGCCGTCGAAGAAGCCCTCGACGTACGCCGCGCCCGCCGACGGCGCGATGCCCGGCGTCAGCGCACGGCCCAGCCGCAGCTCGATGTCCAGCGCGTCGAGCCGCCCGGCGTCGTGCAGGATCCGGGTGAGCCGGCCGGCCAGCAGCGGTGGCAGCGACGGCCGTTCGGCCAGCCGCGCCAGCGCCGCGAGCCAGCGCGTCTTCGGGTCGTCACCCAGCAGGGACGTCGCGTCGTGCACCCCGTCGACCAACTGGGCCATCCGGGCCGCGGCGTCGTCGTCGATCCCGTGCGTCGCCGGCGGCAGCCCGGCGCAGATCCGGTCGAGCATGCGGTCGGCGACCGCGCGCAGCGCACCGGTGTCGGTGCCGCGCACGTTCCCGTACCGGGTCGCCCTGGCCAGCGCGGGCAGCGCCGACATGAGCCGGGCGACGTCCGCGTCCGCCGCCGCTCGCGCGTCGAGGGCCGCCAGCGCTTCGGGCAGCGCCTCCGGCAGGTCGGCGAGCAGGCAGTTCTCGACGGCCGTGGTCACCTCGTCGAGCGGAGGCGTGCCCTCGACGGTGTCGCGCACCGCGGAAGTCGCCGCCGACGGCACGGTGGTGCCGTGCACCGCCGCCGCGACCAGGTCGACCTCGAACGCCGGCTCCCAGCACAGCGCCCAGGTCTCCCGGAACGTGCCCTTGTTCCGCCGCGCCGACGCCTCCCGGCTGCCCCACTCGATGCCGAGGATCCGCAGCCGGTGCAGCAGCTTCGAGCGGTCGAGCCCGCCGGGCGTCCGCAGGTCGAGGTCGAGCTCCTTGACCATCGGGTCCTTCTTGAGCCGCAGGCGTTTCGCCGTCGCGGTCAGGTCCGCGGCCAGCGGCGGCTGCGGCACGCGGTCGGGCACCTCGCCGAGCCGTTCGCCGACGACCAGCCGCCGCGTGACCAGCTCGACCTGCACCTCGTCACCGCCGCAGAGCACGGATCGGGTGGCTTCGGTGACCTCGGCCAGCCCGGCCGACGACCGCCCGCGCAGCGTGGCCAGGGTCTCGGCCAGCCGGACCGCCTCGATGACGTGCGCGGTCGAGACGGGCAGGTCCTCCTCCCGCAGCACCCCCGCGACGCCCGTCAGCCAGCGCGTGGTGACGTTTTCGGCCGTGGTGAAGAGGTGGTGGTACCAGCCCGGCGACCGCACGCCCGCGCCGTAGCCGCTGGCCGTGGCGAGGCGGCCGTGGGTCCACGGCACCCAGGTGCACGCGACCTTCCGCTTCGGCAGTCCTTTGAGGACCGTCTGGTCGTGCGACGCCGGCGGCAGCGGGTCGGCCAGCGCGGGCACGTGCCAGGCGCCGCAGACGACGGCGATGTTCTCGTAGCCGTCCTTGCGGGTGCGGCGCAGCACCGAGCGCATGTAGGCCTCGCGCCGCGCTTCGGTGCCGCGCGGCGGCTCTTCGTCCTCCCGCAACGCGGTCATCGCCTCGGCGATCACCTCGAAGGGGTTGTCGTCGCCGCGCCGCGACTCGACGACGTCGTCCCACCAGCGTTCCGGGTCGTCGTAGCCGCCGGCCGAGGCCAGCGCGGCCAGCGGGTCACCGGGCGGCCCGCCGTGCTCGTCCGGCCCCGCGGCGAACGTGTTCGCGGCCGGCAGGTCGCAGAACCGCACCGGGATCCCGGCTTCGCGTGCGTAGGCGAGCGCCTGCCACTCCGGGCTGAAGACGGCGAACGGCCAGAACGCGGCGCGCGAGACGTCGTCGGTCGCGTACGCCAGCAGCGCGACCGGCGGCGCCATCGCCGGGTCTTCGGTCAGCTCGACCAGGACGTCGGCCTCGGGTGGGCCCTCGATCAGCACGACGTCGGGTTCGAGCTCGGCGAGCCGCGCCGCCACGGCCCGGGCCGAACCCGGGCCGTGGTGGCGGATGCCGAGCAGGTGCGTCGTCACGAAAATTCCTGGCCCGCCCGGTAGAAGTCGGCCCAGCCGTCGCGCTCGCGGACGACCGTCTCGAGGTATTCGATCCAGATCGCGCGGTCGGCCACCGGGTCCTTGACCACCGCGCCGTGGATGCCGGCCGCGATGTCGTGCGGGCGCAGCACCCCGTCACCGAAGTGCGTGGCCAGCGCGAGCCCGCCGGTCAGCACGCTGATCGCCTCGGCCGTCGAAAGCGTGCCGGACGGCGACTTCACCGCCGTGCGGCCGTCTTCGGTGCGGCCGGAGCGCAGCTCGCGGAACACCGTGACCACCCGCCGGATCTCCGCCAGCTCGGCGGCTTCCGTGGGCAGCTGCAGCGACGCGCCCAGCTCGGCGACCCGCCGGCTGACGATCTCGACTTCGGCCTCGGCGCTGTCCGGCAGCGGCAGCACGACGGTGTTGAACCGCCGCCGCAGCGCGCTCGACAGCTCGTTGACGCCCTTGTCGCGGTTGTTCGCCGTGGCGATCAGGTTGAAGCCCGGCCGCGCCTGGATCTCGGTGCCGAGTTCCGGGATCGGCAGCGTCTTCTCGGACAGGATCGTGATCAGCGAGTCCTGGACGTCGGCCGGGATACGCGTCAGCTCTTCGAGCCGGGCGAGCTTGCCGTCCCGCATCGCGTGCAGCAGCGGGCTTTCGACCAGCGCGGCGGCGCTCGGGCCCTCGGCGATCAGCCGGGCGTAGTTCCAGCCGTAGCGGATCGACTCCTCCGACGTGCCCGCGGTGCCCTGCACCAGCAGCGTCGAATCCCCGCTGATCGCGGCCGAAAGGTGCTCCGACACCCACGTCTTCGCGGTGCCGGGCACACCGAGCAGCAGCAGCGCGCGATCGGTGGCCAGCGTCGCGACGGCGACCTCGATCAGCCGCCGCGGGCCGACGTACTTCGGCGTGATCACGGTGCCGTCGGGCAGGGTGCCGCCGAGCAGGTACTCGACGACGGCCCACGGGGACAGGTTCCAGCTGGGCGGCTTGACCCGGTCGTCGGCGGCGGCCAGCGCGGCGAGCTCGGCGGCGTGGTCCTGTTCGGCGTGCGGCCGGAGGACGGTGGGGGCAGTCATGCGAGCTCCTCGTACATTTCGCGGCGGAAGTTCAGCGTTTCGGTGAGCGCCCGGCGCCACGGACCGGCGTCCATGGTCAGGCGGGTGGTGGCGAGCGGGTGGCGCAGGCACGCCGCGGGGACCGCGCGGGCGATCACGACGGCGGCGTGCGAGACGAGGCGGTGGTCGTCCTGGCGGGCGATCCAGTCGAGCAGGGCGGTGCCGAGTTCTTTCGTCCACGGCCGGGGCAGCTCGTGCACCAGCCGCGCGAACGACTCGACCGGCAGCCGGCTCACCAAGTGTCCGATGGTGGCGGCCTGGCTCGCCGGGCTCAGCACGCCGAGCAGCGGGGGCGTGGTGCGGCCGCCGGGATCGGCGCCGATCAGCGCGTGCGCCCAGCTTTCGTCGCGCTGGCGCAGGGCCGCGGTGGCCCAAGAGTCGCGCAGCACGCCGGCCGGGCAGCCCTCGACGGTCATCCGCACGACTTCGGCGGGCGGGCCGAACTCGGTCCAGAAGGCCAGCGGAGCGGCGGCGGCGAGGGTGCGCAGCCGGACGGTGCCTTCGCCGCGTTCGCCTTGCGGGACGGAGACTTCGAGCACCCGGCCCTTCCGGCGGACCAGGGGCCGCAGCCGGTCGGCCATGGTCTCGCCGTACCGCGTGCCCGGCAGCCGGCCGAGCAGCTCGGCGGCCCGTTCGCGGACGGCGGCGGCGCGATCGGTGAGGGCGGCTTCGAGGAAGGTTTCGTCCTCGGCGCCGACGTGCCCGGCGAGCACGCCGAGGAAGTCCGAGCGGACGTCGGCGGGTTCGCTCTTCCAGGATCCTTGGAGGGCTTCGCGGGCGACGCTCGGATCGTCGGCCAGCTTGGCGGCGAGCCAGCGGCGGCGCTGGGCGAGGCTGCCGTACTGCCAGACGTCTTTTTCCGCCTCGGCCGGCGCGCAGAGGAAAGCCCAGTCGGGATTCCGCTGCCCGAGCCAGGCCCCGACGGGCCCGGCGACGGCGACGAGCGGCCCTCGCAGGGCGGCCTTGCTGCGCGCGGCTTCGGCGAGCAGGGGAAGGGTTTCGGGCGGGACGCGGTAGTCCGTGCCGGCGACGATGCCGAGCCACTCGAGGAGGAGATCGGGATGGCTGGCGGCGAGCAGCCGGGCCAGCCGTTCGCGCGCGAGGGGAGGAACGAAGGGCCGTTCGTCCGGCGCGGCGACGGGCAGGGGGCGGACATCGCTTTGCGCACGCCGCCCGGCGCGCCGGTAGGTGGTGAGGACGGCCGCGGCGGCGAGGAGCTGTTCGGCGGGGTCTTCGCGGTCTTCGATGAGGTTTCGGACGGCGGGCGGTTGGGTGGCGGGGTCGAGGGTGCGCCGGCGGGTGCCGAGCAGCGCGGTGCCGACGAGGTCTTCCCAGGCTTTCACGGCTTCACCGCCTTCCGGGGTTGGTGAGGTGGTGCGGCAGGGATCTCCGCGCGGGGTGGGTTCGGCTTCCGGCTTCTCGGTCGGAGGGCGCGCAGCTTTTCGTTCACAGCCGGACCGCCCGGTCGTCCTGCCAGCACATCAGCGGCCGCAACCCCGACTGGCTCCACTCGCCCGCCACCGTCAGCGGCTTGCCCGCCGACATCGCCAGCAGCGACCACGGGAACGCGTACGGCACCAGCGGCAGCGCCGTCCCGTCCTTTTCGGACAGACACCACCCACCCGCGTGCTCGGCGGGCGTCACCCCCGACAGCAGTACCGGCCAGCGTTCCAGCCACGGGTCCGCCGCCATCGCCCGCGCGTACGCCGCCAGTGCGTCCGAGATCGAGCCACCCTCGGCGGCCGGGGCCGGCAAGGGGATTCCGCGCTCCGCCACCAGGGCTCGCATCGGCGCCGCACCCGGGTAGAACGCCAGCTCCGCCGTCAGGAAGTGCCCGGGTGGCAACGACGCGTCCAGCGGCCGCCCCGGCGGAGCGAACGACAGCACCAGCGCGTCCCGGCCGGTGAGCCGCCCGCGCAGCCACGTGCGGCGCGTGAGCAACCGGTCGTTCTCCTCGTCGGCCGCGCCCGTGATCAGCCACTCGTCCGACACGCGCTCGCCGCTCTCCAGGACCCGGGCGGTCTCCACCGAGAAACCCAGCCGGGTCCGGACGGTCTCCGCCAACGGCACCGGCAGCGAATCCAGCCGGGTCGCCGCGTCCGCCAGCAGGTACAGCAACGACAACTCGCCGAGCAGCGCCTCCGGCCAGTCGCGACGGCCGACGATCCCCGCCGCCCGCCGGAGACCGCCCGCCAGGCCGGACGCCTGTGCGTCCACCATCCGCGCCGCGACCGTGCGCAGCTCGTCACCGCCACTGCGCTCGAAACCGGCGAAGCCCGCGCCGATGCGGTCGGTCAGCCAGACCTTCAGCTCCGCGACGCCGCCTTCGACGCGCGCCACCCGCTCCGAAGCTCGTCGCGCGGCCGCTTCCTCGTCCTTCGGCCCGGCCGCTTCCGCCCGTTTCTCCGCCCGCTGGGCGCGATCGGCGCGTTCGGCGAGCCAGGTGTGCACCCACTCGGGTGGCTCGGCCGGGTCGAGCTGCCGCGCGGCCCACAACATCAGCAACCCCAGCGCGTGCTTGCACGGGAACTTCCGGCTGGGACAGGAACACCGGAACGCGGGCTCGGCCAGCTCGACGCACGTCTGGTACGGCTTCTTGCCACTGCCCTGGCAGAAGCCCCACACGGCGTCTTCGGACGCACCCGCGCCCGACCACTTCGCCGGCGCGGCCAGCGCCCGGCCCGCCTTCTCCGAAGCGGGATCCGGCGCCAGCCCGGCCACGCGTTCCGCGGTCCACGGCACCGCCGTCACCACCTGTCCCCCCACTGTTCGTCCTCGCTTTCCGGTCCTCGCTGAAGCATGCCAGCACCCACCGACAATTTCCGGCACCTGACTATTCTAGTGCTAGAATAGAAGCGTGCTGACCGATGCGGAGCTGACCGTGCTCGGCCTGGTGGTGGAGCGGCCGAGGCACGGCTACGAACTGGACGAGGTGATCGCGGAGCGCGGCATGCGCGACTGGACCGCCCTCGGCTTCAGTTCGATCTATTACGTGCTCGGCAAACTCCGCGACCGCGGCCTGGTCGCCGAGGCCGCGGGGGAGCGGGCGCACGCGAAGGCCAAGAAGACGTACACGGCGACCGACGCGGGCCGGCGAGCGTGCGCGGCGGCCGCGGAGGCGGCCATCGCCGAACTCCGCCCGGTGCACCCGCCCGTGCTGATCGGGCTGGCCAACAGCCCGGCGATCCCGCCCGAACGGCTTGAAGCGGCATTGGCCCGGCGCGTCGAGGCGGTGGAGGAGCGGCTCGCCGAAGTCCGCCGCGCGGCCGAAGCCGACGCTCCGCCGTTCGTCCGGGCGATCTTCGACTACTCGATCAAGCAGCTCGAAGCGGAAGCCGAGTGGCTGGAAGGGCTGAGGGCTGGTCATCGGCCCGGCGACCCGGCGGCCGCGGGGTAAGGCATTCGGCGAAGCCGGGTGCCGCGAATGACTCATTCGCGGCGTGCGAGGTCCCGAATGAGTCATTCGCGACGCTCGCGCGAACCGCCGCGGGTGACAGGTGGTCTGGTCATGAACTGGGGAAAGGAACCCGATGCCCTACGACGTCAAGAAAGACCTGAAGCAGCTGTACGCGCCGAAGAACACCGACTGGGCCCTGCTCGACGTCCCCGAGCAGCAGTTCCTCGCGATCGACGGCCGCGGCAACCCGAACACCGCGGACAGCTACCAGAACGCCGTTCAAGCCCTCTACGCCTTCGCCTACACGATCAAGATGACGGCCAAACGGACCGGTGAAGACTTCGTCGTCGGCCCGCTGGAAGGCCTGTGGTGGGCCGCGGACTACGCCGCGTTCACCGTGCGGGCCAAGGACTCCTGGCAGTGGACCATGCTCATCTCGCTCCCGGGAACGATCGGCGAAGACGCCGTCGAGGAAGCCCGGGAATCGGTGAAGCGCAAGAAGAAGATCGACGCGCCCGTCCGGCTCGAGAAACTGCACGAGGGCCGCTGCGCGCAGGCGCTCCACATCGGCTCGTACGACGACGAAGGTCCGATCCTCGCGCGTCTGCACGACGAATTCCTCGTGCAGCACGGACTCGAGCCGGCCGGCCTGCACCACGAGGTCTACCTCGGCGACCCGCGGAAGACCGAGCCCGCGAAGCTCAAGACCGTGTTGCGTCAGCCGGTCGGCTGATCGAGCTCGGCGAGGCCGCTTTCCCGGCGCTCACGCCGTGTTTCTGCAGGCGGTCGCGGACGTCGTCCGGGATTTTCGGGTCCGTCGCGCGCCAGCGGCGGTCGGGGGTGTGTTCGGGCATCAGTAGTCGGAGGTCGCCGGCCAGGTGTCGTCGTGCAGCAGGCGCTTGAGGATCTTGCCCGTGGCGTTGCGGGGCAGGTCCGGCACGAAGTACACGTCGCGCGGCACGGCGAACCGGGCCAGCCGCTGGTGGATGTAGGCCCGGATGTCCTCGGCGTGCAGCGAAGCGCCGCGCCGCGGGACGACGTACGCCGCGAGGCGCTGGCCCCACTCCGCGTCCGCCACGCCGACCACCGCCGCGTCGTGCACGCCGGGCAGCGCCACCAGCGCCTCTTCGACCGGACGCGGGAACACGTTCTCGCCGCCGGACACGATCATCTCGTCGGCGCGCCCGGTGACGAACAGCCGGCCCGCCGCGTCGAGGTAGCCGACGTCGCCGGTGGCCATCAGGTCCGCCGCACGCGCCGGGTCCGTGCCGTTCGTGTAGCCGTCGAACAGCATGTCGTTGCCGACGAAGATCTGGCCTTCACCGCCCGGCGGGACGGGCTTGCGCTCCTCGTCGAGGATCGCGACGCGCGTGCCCAGCGGGCAGCGCCCGGCCGTGCCCGGCGCCGCGCGCAGGTCGCCCGGGTCGGCGATGCTCGCCCAGGACACTTCGGTCGAGCCGTAGAAGTTGTAGAGGACGTCGCCGAAGGTGTCCATGAACTGCGTGACGAACGTGCCGGACAGCGCGGACCCGCTGCTCGCGACGATCCGCAGCGACGACAGGTCGTAGCGCGCCCGCACCCGCTCGGGCAGGTCCATGATCCGCTGCAGCATGATCGGCACCGCGAACAGCGCGTCGCACTTCTGCTCGGCGATCGCCCGCAGCGTCTCCTCGGCGTCGAACCTGCGGATCAGCGCGAGCGACGCCCGCAGCGCCATGCCGAGCTGCATCGCGGCCAGGCCCCAGCTGTGGAACAGCGGCGCCGCGACGAGGATCCGGTCGCCGGCGCGCAGCGGGATCCGGTCGAGGATCGCCGCGGCCGTCCCCATGCCCTTGGGCGTGGGGCGCCGCGCACCCTTCGGCGTCCCGGAGGTCCCGGACGTGAGCACGACCACGCGGCCCGGCCGGGCGACCGGCTTGGGCGGGTCGGCGGGCGCGGCGTGGATCAGCTCGTCGACGGTCGGGTAGCCGGTTTCGGCGTCCGGCCACGTGCTGATCCGGGCGAACTCGCCCGGGACGTTCGCGATGGTCTGCGCGAACTCGTCGTCGGCCAGCACGGCGGCCGGCTCGTGCTCGGCGAGGACGTCCTTGACCGAGGCCGCGGACAGGCCGGTGTTGAGCAGGATCAGGTCGGCGCCGAGCTTGCTGGCGGCGACGAACGACTCGACCATCGCGGCGTGGTTGCGGCACATCAGCGCGATCCGGTCGCGTTCGCCGACGCCGAGCTCGCTCAGCCCGTTCGCGAGCCGGTCGCTGCGCTCCTGGACCTGCCGGAACGTGCGGAGGCTGCGCTCGTCGTGCAGCGCGGGCTCGTCGGGGACGCGGGCCGCGGCGGCCTGGTAGCCGCCGGCGATGGTGGCGCCCCACTGGGCGAGCGAGCTGAGCTGGCGGGCGATCTTGTCCGGCCGGCCCGCGCTGAGGACGCCGGCGCGCAGCAGGATACTCGTGGTGCGCAGCTTGGTGGCCTTGTTGCCGTCGCGGTCGGCGTCGGGGTCGGACTGCCCGGCCAGGTGCAGGTCGAGGCGCCGCGCGAGGACGCGCACGTCCTTCTTCGCCGACGACACCAGATCCAGGTGCGACGGCGGCAGCATCATCCGGACGAACAGCTCGGTCTTGCCGCCGGCCAGCGGTCTCAGCTCGAGGGAGACCCACGTGCCCTCGTCCGGGACGCCACACCACACGACGTGCTCGCCCGGCCGGTACACGACGGCCTGGACCTGCGCCTCCATCATGCGCCCGCGCTCGGCCACGATCCGGATCACGCCCTTGGGCCCCCGGCCGCGCGCGGCTTGCTCGGTGATCTCGCACCCGGCGATCTCGGGAACGAACCTCGAGTACCACTCCGGCGACCCGACGATCTGCCACACCACGTCCGGCGTGTGCCCGACCACCGCACTCGCTTCGACCACATCGTCACGCATCTTCGTCTGCCCTCACCGCACGCTTTTCGGGGGTCCGGGTGGCGGCGCCCCCGGCCCGGAGCGGAGCTCCGGCTGTCACAGCAGTGTCACCGAACACACGTTCAGATCACGGAGGCGTCACAGTAACAGCAAACGGGTGATCCCGGATACTCCGAACGGCCAGATACCGGAGGGTAACGGACACTCGCAGTAGGTACTCCTAATGTCCACTGTGGAGTGATTAACGCCGTTCACCGAGGATACCGGCCACGGGGCGTGTGCGCGGGCCGCCGGCGATGACGTGGATGACTCATTCCTGACGCCGGACGCCATGAATGAGTCATTCACGTCATTTCGGGGCATAGCGGGCAATCAGCTCGGATCCCAGGCGGGCCAGCTCGGCCTTCACGGAGTCCGGCGACTCCACCTCGACGAGCGCGCCCCAGCCCGCCAGCTCCTGCGCGATCATGATCGGCGCCGGGGCGGCGACGCGGGCCCGGACCCGGTCGTCCGGCAGGTCCGCGACCAGTTCGCAGTGCCGGCCGAACCGGTCGCGCAGCACGCCGAAGTAGCGGCGGTCGAGCACCACGTCCGCGGTGAGCAGCGACCGGCGCCGTTCGATCTCTTCGACGACCTCCTCCCACACCTTCGCCAGTTCGAGGTCCGCCGGACGGTCCGCGGCGTCCTCGGTCGCGGTCGCCTCGGCGATCCGGTCCACCCGGAACGTCCGGCGGCCTTTCGCCGTCCCCGCGACCAGGTACCAGACGTCGTCCTTGTCGACCAGGCCCCACGGATCGACCAGCCGCTCGCTCCCGGTGTAGGTGAAGCGGACGCGCCGGCGCGCGATGACGGCGTCCCGCAGCAGCGACACGATCGGCGGCCGGTCCTTCACGCGCTCGCCCCAGCCCGCCTGGTCGACGAGGACGGCGTCGGCGGCCGCCGACGCGTCCGCGCGGAACGTGCCCGGCAGCGCGCCCATCAGCTTCCGCAGGGCCGATTTGACCTCCGGGGCCGCCGCCGCGGCCGGGCCGGCCAGGAGGAACAGTGCCTGCGCCTCGCGCGAGCTCAGGCCGGACAGGTCGGTGCGCGCGCCCCCGACCAGCCGCCAGCCACCGCCGCGGCCCGGCTGCGGGTAGACCGGCACTCCCGCGGTCGAGAGAGCTTCGAGGTCACGGCGGGCCGTCGCGACGGAGATCTCCAGCTCGGCCGCCAGTTCGGCGGCCGTGACGCGGCCGCGCGTCTGCATCAGCAGGAGGGTGGCCACGAGACGGTCGGCGCGCATGGGAGAAGTCTCGCAAACAAAGTGCTCATTCGGTGCACACTTTCACCCCGCATGATGGCTCCACACCACTTGAGAGGAACACCCATGCTGCGAGGAATGGCCACCGTCTCCTACTTCGCCGACGACCACGCGGCCGCGCAGGCCTGGTACACCGAGTTCCTCGGGATCGAGCCGTACTTCCAGCGGCCCGGGTACGCCGAGTTCCGGATCGGCGACTACCAGCACGAGCTCGGCCTGATCGACCGCAAGTACGTCCCGGCGAGCATGGGCGGCGCGAGCGGCGAGATCGTCTACTGGCACGTCGACGACCTCGAGGCGACCGTCGCGCGCCTGCACGAGCTGGGCGCGAAGGAGCACGAGCCGAGCACCGAGCGGGGGCCCGGGTTCGTGACGGCGTCGGTCGTCGACCCGTTCGGCAACGTCCTCGGCGTCATGACGAACGTGCACTACCTGGCGGTGCTGAAGGAACGCTCGTGAGACGGTAGGCCTCCTTGACGCACTTGTCGCACCGCTCGTGCCGGACGGTCTTTTCGGCCGGATCGGTGCCGTAGAACGGGAAGCAGCCCGCGCCGCAGCTCGCGAAGTAGATGAGGCCGAGCCGGACCTCGCCGCGGCCGACGTAGTGCGCGAGACGGCGGCGCGGATCCGGTCCGCACTCGGGGATCCAGCCGTGGGCGGGCAGGCGGGCGGCGGCGATCTCGTCGAGCGCGCCGGCCCGGCCGATCAGGTCGGCGCCGAGGCAGGCGAGACGTTCGCCGAGGTCGCGCAGGCCGTCCGCGCGCAGGGGCGGGCCGGCGAGCCAGGAGACGTCGCCGGGCAGGGTTTCGGTCAGGTCGCGCAGACGGGTCAGCAGGGCGTGGTCCGGGTCCATGACCTGCAGGAAACCTGACGCGGATTTGTGACACCAGCCGACGTGGAGCGGTCGGGACTGTCGGACCCCGGTGACAGAATGCGGTCATGGCGACACCCTTCGCGACACCCCGGGCGAGAGCGCTCGGCTTCGGGCTGCGTGCCTGCCGGACGGACCGGGACCTCGGCGTGCGCGAACTGGCGAGGTTGATCGGAGTGCTTCCGCAGGAGCTTTCCAATTGGGAGTACGGGAAGCGGATTCCCAAGGTGGAGCAGGTGGCTCTGCTGTTGGGGGTGCTGGTGGTCGAGCCGAGGGAACGGGCGCGGCTGCTGGACCTGGCCAAGAACGCGGCTGAAGTGAGCTGGCTCGAGAAGGTGATGCCCGGTCGTAAGGACTACACGTATGTCCAGTACGAGCGCGAGGCGAGCGAGATGTTCGGCTGGGAACCGGTGCTCGTTCCCGGGCTGTTCCAGACGCCCGCCTACACGCGGATCGTGCTGGCGGGCCTCGGTCTACCGGCCGAGCAGGTCGAGCGGCAGGCCTCGGCGCGGCAGGCTCGGCGGCACCTGCTCACCGGGCCTTACCCGGTCCCGTACGGGGCGGTTCTCGGCGAAGCGGTGTTGCGTCCCGGATTCATCGAACCGTCGCTCATGGCCGACCAGTTGCGGCTCCTGCTGGACTTGTCGCGGCGGCGGAACATCTCGCTGCGGATTCTTCGCGGTAGCGCGAGGTGCCATCCGGGCCTTTGCGGGGCGTTCGCGATCCTCGACTTCGAGCGGCTGCCGTCGATCGTCTTCCTGGAGCAGTTCCGGGCGAGTGCTTACCTCTACGCTGCAGATCAGGTCGCCGACTACCGCGCGGCCGCCAAGACCTTGGCGGCGCTGGCCCTGAGCGAGCAGGAAAGCTGCGCGTTCATCGGGGAGGTGATCGCCGAACTCGGAGGCACGGATGGGTGAGTGGCGGACGTCCCGCTATTCAGGCAAGGACAACTGCGTCGAAGTGGCGCTCGGACCTGCGGCAAAAATCCGCGACACCAAGGACCGCCCCGGCGGCACCCTCGAAATCTCCACCCGATCGTGGGATGCCTTCCTGATCGTCCTATGTCGCTCGACCCCACAAGATCTTCGCGAGCTGTAGCTGCCTCGCACATAGCCCGCGACCGGGGTCACGCTTACCGTTCCCGTCCATGACCAGCGATCTGGACGGGCGCACCGCCCTCGTCACCGGCGGGGCCGGCGGTATCGGCCTGGCCTGCGTCCGCGCCCTCGCGGCGGCCGGGGCCAAGGTGCACGTCGTCGACATCGACGCCGAACACACCGAAACCGTCGCCGGCGAGGTCGGGGGCTGGGCGCACGTCGCCGACCTGACCGACCCCGGCACCATCGGCGCCCTCCCGACCGAGGTCGACATCCTGGTCAACAACGCCGGGATCCAGCACGTCGCGCCGATCCAGGACTTCCCGCCCGACGCGTTCACCCGCATCCAGGCGCTGATGGTCACCGCTCCCTTCCTGCTGATCCGGCACACGCTTCCGTCGATGTACGCGCGGGGCTTCGGCCGGATCGTCAACATGTCGAGCGTCCACGGGCTGCGCGCCTCCGCCTTCAAAGCCGCGTACGTCGCCGCCAAGCACGGGCTCGAAGGCCTCTCCAAGGTCGCCGCCCTCGAAGGGGCCGAACACGGCGTCACCAGCAACTGCGTGAACCCCGGGTACGTCCGCACTCCGCTCGTCGACGGGCAGATCGAGGCGCAGGCCGCCGAGCACGACATCCCGCGCGAGGACGTCGTCGCCGAGGTCCTCCTCCGGCGCGCCGCCATCAAGAAGCTCATCGAAGCCGACGACGTCGCTTCCCTGGTGACGTGGCTGTGCTCGCCGCACGCCGGCCACGTCACCGGGGCGTCCATCCCGCTCGACGGCGGCTGGACAGCTGCCTGAACCACTCAGACCCGCTCAACCACAAGGAAGTGGAGCCCGCAGTGAGTCAACCGAACCGGTCGGCGATCGCCAAGATCGTCGGCGCGAGCCTGATCGGCACCACCATCGAGTGGTACGACTTCTTCCTCTACACCTCCGCCGCCGCGCTGGTGTTCAACAAGCTGTTCTTCCCGACGGCGAACCCGCTGACCGGCACGCTGCTGGCGTTCCTGACCTACGCCGTCGGGTTCCTCGCCCGCCCGATCGGCGGCCTGGTCTTCGGTCACTACGGCGACCGGCTCGGCCGCAAGAAGCTCCTGGTCGTCAGCCTGGTGCTGATGGGCGGCTCGACCTGCCTGATGGGCGTGCTGCCGACGTACGCGAGCGCGGGTGTCGCGGCTCCTATCCTCCTGACGCTGCTTCGCCTCGTGCAGGGCTTCGCGCTCGGTGGCGAGTGGGGCGGGGCCGTCCTGATCGTCTCCGAACACGGCGACGACCGCCGTCGCGGGTTCTGGGCGAGCTGGCCGCAGTGCGGCGCGCCCGGCGGCAACCTCCTTGCCACCGCCGTCCTGGCGATCCTCTCGGCGACGCAGTCCGACGCGACGTTCATGGCCTGGGGCTGGCGCGTCCCGTTCCTGCTCTCGGGCGTGCTGCTGCTGATCGGGCTGTGGATCCGGCTGGCCGTCGCCGAATCGCCGGTGTTCCTGGCCGCCCAGAAGCAGGCCAGGAACACCGACCAGCAGGTCCCGGTCGTCGAGGTCTTCCGCGACAGCCGGCGCCAGGTGCTGATCACGATCGGCGCCCGGATGGCCGAGAACGTCTCGTACTACGTGATCACCGCGTTCATCCTCGTGTACGTCACGACCGGGCTGCACCTGCCGAAGGGCGTCGGCCTGAGCGCGGTGCTGATCGGCTCGGCCGTGCACTTCGTGACGATCCCGCTGTGGGGCGCGCTGTCCGACCGCGTCGGGCGCCGTCCGGTGTACCTGTTCGGCGCGATCGGGATGGCGTTGTGGAGCTTCGCGTTCTTCGCGCTGCTCGACACGAAGTCGTCGGCGGTGATCGTGCTGGCCGCGACCGTCGGGCTGGTGCTGCACGGCGCGATGTACGGCCCGCAGGCCGCGTTCTTCGCCGAGCAGTTCCCGACGCGGGTGCGCTACACCGGGCTTTCGGTCGGCGGCCAGCTGTCGTCGATCGCCGCGGGGGCCGTCGCGCCGCTGATCGCCGTCGCGCTGTTCTCCGCCTGGGGGAGCACCGTCCCGGTGTCGCTGTACGTCGCGGCGATGTGCCTGATCACGGTGATCGCCCTGCTCGCGGCCCGCGAGACCCGTGGGGAGTCGCTGCGTGACGTTGGTGTCGATGCCGTCGAGGCGGAGACGACGGCCGTCTCGCCCTAGCATGACGGCCGTGACCGTACCGCCCGAGAACGCCACCGCCGTGCGCCGGCTGCTCGACCTGCTCGCCTCCGGGGCCAGCAGCGAGCAGCTGGCGCACGTCGTCGTGGCCGCGCGCGCCGAAGGGGCCCTCGGTGCGGCCGACCTGACCGCCCTGGCCAGCGCGGGCGAGCTGGCTCTGCGGATCCGCGAGACGCTCGCCGAGCACCGGCGGCGGGAGGCCCAGCTCGGCGCGCTGTTCGACACCGCGAGCGAGCTCGCCGGACTGTCCGATCCGGACACCGTGCTGCGTTCGATCGTCCGGCGGGCGCGGGCGCTGCTCAACGTCGACGTCTCGTACCTGTCGCTGAACAACGAGGCCGAGAACAAGACCTACGTCCGGGTCAGCGACGGGTCGGTGTCGGCGGAGTTCCAGCAGATCGTGCTCGGCATGGGGGAGGGCCTCGGCGGGCTGGTGGCGCAGACCGCCCGGCCGTACGCGACGGCCGACTACTTCCACGACGACCGGTTCAAGCACACCCACCACATCGACTCCGGCGTCCAGGACGAGGGCCTGACCGCGATCCTCGGCGTCCCCCTGGCCATCGGCCCGAAGGTGCTCGGCGTCCTCTTCGCGTCGGATCGCGGCGCGCGGGAGTTCTCCGCGGACGAGGTGGCGCTGCTGTCGTCGCTCGCCGACCACGCGGCGATCGCGCTCGACAGCGCGAACCTGCTCGACCAGACCCGCCGCGCCGTCGCGGAGCTCAACGAGGCCAACGCGACGATCCGCGCGCACACCGAGGCGATGGAACGCGCCCAGGACGCGCACGACCGGCTGACCGACCTGGTGCTGCGCGGCGGCGACCTGCCGGACGTCGCGGCGGCCGTCGCCGGGGTGCTGCACGGCAGCCTCACGGTGTACGACGCCGACCGCACGCTGCTGGCCAGCTCGGCGGAACCGGCCGCGCTCGACCCGGACGCGCTCGCCGCGGCCCGCGCCGCCGGGCGGGCTGTGTCCACAAAGGACACGTGGGTGTGCGCGGTGCAGGCCGGTCCCGAGGCACTGGGCAGCCTGGTGCTGGCCGGCCGCGCCGGGCTCACGGATCCGGACCGGCGGCTGTTCGAGCGCGCGGGCGTCGTGACGGCGCTGTTGCTGATGTTGCGGCGGTCGGTGGTGCGGGCCGAGGACGAGGTCCGCGGCGAGCTGCTGACGGATTTGCTGACCTCGCCCGACCGCAACCCGCGGGCGCTGCTGGCCCGCGGCCGCCGGCTGGGGATCGACCTGTCGGCGCCGCACGCGGTGCTGGTGGCGCACGCGGACGGCGGTTCGCGGCGGCGGTTGGCGAGCGCGGCCGCCCGGCACGCGACGCTGGTGGGGGTGCACGCGGAGGAGGTTGTGCTGCTGGGAGCAGGCGATCCGGACGAGCTGGCTCACCGCGTGGCAGCCGACCTCGGAGCGGCAACGGGCCGCCCGGTGACGGTGGGCGCGGCGGGTCCGGCGAGCGGACCGTCCTCGATCGCGGCGGCGCACGGGGAAGCGGCGCGGTGTGTGCGGGCGCTGCTGGCGTTGGGCCGGACGGGCGAAGGCGCGGCGATGGCGGGGCTGGGGTTTCTGGGGCAGTTGCTGGGGGATCACGCGGATTTGGACGGGTTCGTGCGGCAGACGTTGGGCCCGGTGCTGGACTACGACGCGCGCCGGGGGACGGAGCTGGTGGCGACGTTGCGGGCGTACTTCGCGAACGGTTCGCAGCTGGCGCGGACGAAGGATGTGTTGCACGTCCATGTGAACACCGTGGTGCAGCGGCTGGAGCGGGTGGCGTCGCTGCTGGGGGAGGACTGGCAGGCGCCGGACCGGGCGCTGGAGATCCAGTTGGCGCTGCGGGTGCACCGGCTGGGCGGCTGAGATCGCGACCACGCCCCCTCGGCGCCGGCATCCGCGCCGACGATGACTACCCGCCGACGCTCACGACCAGCTTCCCCCGCCGCGGCCCGCGTTCGGCGGCGGCGTGCGCGGCGGCCGCGTCGGTGAACACCTCCTCGACCGGCACCCGGAACCGGCCCTCTTCGAAGAGCCCGGCCGCGAGCGCGAGGCCGTGCCGCCCGTCCGGCTCGCCGCCCAACGCACCGACCGACACGCGAACGCCCTGCGACGGGCCGCTGAAGTCGGCCAGCGTGACCACCGACGACGGCGTCCCGGTCAGCGCGACCAGCTCCGGCAGCGAGCCCTTGCCCGCGACGTCGAGCGCCGCGTCGACCCGGCCGGACACCCGAGACGACAGACCGGGACCGTACGGAACCGGCGTGGCACCCAGGCTTTCGACGAACTCCAGGTCGCCGGCCGTCCCGATCACCCGTGCGCCCCGCGCGAGCGCCAGGCCCACCACGAGACTGCCGACCCCGCCGGACGCGCCGTCGACCAGCAGCGTCATCCCGTCCCGGACGTCCAGGAGGTCGAGCGCGCGGGTGGCCGTCTCGATCCCGGTGCCCGCCGCGCCGGCCTGCTCCCACGGCATCGACGGCGGCTTGAGCGCCCAGAACGCCAGCACCGCGAACTCGGCGGTCGCCCCGCCGAGCCGGGCGACGTCGACCGCGCCGAACACCTCGTCGCCGACCGAAACGCCAGGGCCCGCTTCGTCCACGACGCCCGCGGCGTCCACCCCCGGGATGTGCGGCAAGGCGATGGGCGAGCGCGACTTCCCGGCGCGGATCGCCAGGTCCACCGGCGAGACGCCGGCCGCCCGCACGCGGATCCGCACCTGGCCGGGGCCGGCGTGCGGCTCGTCGACCGACCCGACCGACAGGACCTCGGGCGGGCCGAACCGCTCGAACCGGGTTGCGAACACGATCACTCCTCCACATCGGGCACCCTGACCGCGCCTACGCTAGGAGTGATCACCGGCGACGAGCGGGAAGTGAGAGCCGTGCGGGACGAACTGACGCGGAAACGCCGGGCGGACGCCGAGGACAACCGCCGCCGCCTCGTCGCGGTCGCGCACACGGCCTTCGCGCGCCACGGCCCGGACCTGCCGGTGCGGGAGATCGCGCGGCGCGCGGGCCTGGCGCCCGCGACCGTCCACCGGCACTTCCCGTCCCGCGCCGACCTCCTCGCGGCCGTGCTCGCCGGCCAGGTGGACCGGTGCGAGGAGCAGCTGCGGGGCGCGCTGGCCGACCCGGACTGCCGCCGCGCGCTCACCCGCACGTTCCACCGCTTCGGCGAATGGCGGGTCCGGGAATCCGGGCTGATGGGTGTCCTCGAAGGACCGGAGTTCGCCGACCGGCGCGAGGCGCACGCCGAGGCGTTCGCGCGGCTGGTCGAGCGGGCCCGCGCCGGAGGCGTCCTGCGGCCCCGGGTGTCGCTCGAGGACGTCCGGCTCGCGCTGACGGCGACGACGTCGGCACGGACGGACACGGAAACTCGGCGGCTGACCGCGGTGCTGCTGACCGGGCTGCTGACCTGAGTCCCCCGACCGGCCCTTATGGACTCCTCGCCGTCCCGCGAAGATGGCCGTGGGGACGGACGAAGGAGTACTTGTGAACGAGTTCGAAAGCGCGCTGACGGCGGCGTTCGGGACCGGGCCGGCCGGCGTGCCCGGGCTGACGGTCGTCCCCCTCGACGGCCGCGCGACGGCCGGGACCCAGCTGCTGTCCGTGGGGGACGGATCGGTCAGCCCCTGCCTGACCGACGGCCCGGAGCGGGGCGCGGCCACCGGGTGACCGACCCGGTCGGGTTCAAGCGGCACCTGAGCACGGCGGTGGTGCCCGGCGACGCGGTGTACGTGCTCTCCGAAGACGGCGCCACGGCGCTGAGCGGGCCGCACGTCGAGGCGCTGGTCCCGTTGCTCGACGGCACCCGGGACTTCGCCGCGCTACGCCGTGACCTGCCTGAACACGTCCCCGCCGACGAAGCCGCCGGGGTGCTGACCCGGCTGGCCGAAGAGGGGATGATCGGCGTACGGGCGCCCGGCGCCGACCCGGCGGCAGCGGCCTACTGGGACGCGGTGGGCGTCGAGCCCGCGTCCGGCACGGTCGCGCTCGTGGGCGCGGATCCCGCGGCCTTCCGCGCGGCCGGGCTGACGGTCGTCGATCGCGACGCCGACCTGACTGTGGTGCTGTGCGGCGATTATCTCGATCCAAGACTGTCCGAAGTGGACTTCGAGCAGCGCGCGGCCGGACGTCCGTGGCTGCCGGCCAAAACCGTCGGCGCGCGGGTGTGGCTCGGCCCGTTCTTCACCCCCGGCGACGGCCCCTGCTGGCACTGCCTGGCCACGCGGCTGTGGGGCAACCGGGCGGCGGAGGCCCACGTACGGGACGCGCTGGGCTTGCCCGGCCCGGTTCCGCGTCCCGACGTCACGCTCCCGTCGCTGTCCGCCGTCGCGCTCGACCTCGTGGCCCTGGAGGCGGTCAAGTGGCTGGCCGGGCAGCGGTACCCCGGCCAGCGTGCGCTCTGGACGTTCGACAGCCGGGACCTGAGCGGAGAGCGGCACGAGGTGCGCGTCCGGCCGCAGTGCGCGTCCTGCGGGAACCCGGATCTGGTGCGCGAGCGGACCCGCCGTCCCGTGGTCCTCGGCGAGCACCGCGCAGTGCCACCGGAGCAGGTGCTCGAGACGTATCGCCACCTGGTCAGCCCGCTGACCGGCGTCGTCAAGAAGCTGCGGCACGATCCGCACGGGCCGGCGTTCTTCAACTCGGTCCGCTCCGGGCCGAACGTCGCGCGGGGCCGCCGAGGCGTGGCGCAGCTCGGCGCGGCGATGCGCGCGGAGAACGGCGGCAAGGGCGCCACGCCGCTGGAAGCCGAGGTCAGCGCGTTGTGCGAAGGCCTCGAACGCCACAGCGGCCAGTACGACGGCGACGAGGAAGGGGTGCGCGGCAGCTTCCGTTCGCTGGGCGACCAGGCGGTGCACCCGGACACCTGCCAGCTGTTCCACGAGCGTCAGTACGCCGACCGAGCGCGCACGAACGCGAACCACGGGCCGTTCCAGTTCGTCTGCGAGCCCTTCGACGACGACGCCGTGCTCGACTGGACGCCGGTCTGGTCGCTCACCCACGGCGAGCACCGGCTGTTCCCGACCGGTCTGCTGTACTTCGGCGCGCCCGGGCCGGCGTCCGTCGTCGCCGACTCCAACGGCAACGCGGCGGGCAGTTCCCTGGAAGACGCGGTGCTGCGGGGGATGCTGGAGGTCGTGGAACGCGACGCCGTCGCGCTCTGGTGGTACAACCGCACCCGGCAGCCGGGAGTTGCCCTCGCCGGCGACCCGTGGACCGACGAGCTGCGCGAGGTCCACGCGGGGCTGGGGCGCGAGGTGTGGGCACTCGACGTGACGGCCGACCTCGGCGTGCCGGTGGTGGTCGCGCTGTCCCGGCGCACCGACGGACCTGAAGAGATCATGCTGGGTTTCGGTGCCCACCTCGACCCGGCCGTCGCGCTGCGGCGGGCGCTGACCGAGCTGAACCAGATGATGCCCGCGGTGCTCGACGGCCGGCTCGGCGGCGACCCGGACGCGGTGCGCTGGCTGCGGGACGCGTCGGTGGCCGAACACCTCTACCTGCTCCCGGACCCGGCGCCACCCGAGGCCGGCTCGCCGGTCGATGTCCGTGCGGAACTCGAGCGTGCCGGGCTGGAGGTGTTCGTGCTCGACCAGACGCGTCCCGACATCGGCCTGCCCGTGGTCAAGGTGCTCGTGCCGGGGATGCGGGGGCTCTGGGCGCGGTTCGCCCCCGGGCGGCTCTACGACGTGCCCGTGCGGCTCGGCCGGCTGACCGAGCCGCACGGGTACGACGACCTCAATCCGCTGCCGATGTTCCTGTGAGTCAGCACTGCCCTTCGGCTAGCACTGCCCGTCGGCGAGGACCCAGTAGCCCGAGGACGTCTCGCGCAGGGCGTGCGTGGTGAACGTGTTCCACAGGCCCATGGCCTGGTTGGAGCCGTTCGCGTACACCTGGCCGGCGCTCTGGTGCGCGCGTCCCGCCTGCGTGTGGGCGTAGTTGCTGGCGTTCACGCAGGTGCCCGCGGGCTGGGTGGTGGTGGTCGTCGGCGGTGCCGTCGTGGTGGTCGGCGTCGTCCCGGATCCCTTGTCCAGACCCCAGAACACGCCGGTGTAGTAGCTGGAGCAGATGCCGGCGAGGAAGTACGCGCCGGTGCTGCCGCACTGCGTCGAGCCGGTGCCCGGGTCGACCGCGGTGCCGTGGCCCATGCCGGCGATCGAGTACAGCTGGACCTTGTCGGCGTAGTTCGTCAACGTCGTGCCGCCGGGCAGGGACTGCGTGCTCGTCGGCGTCTGGGAGACGCCGTGCACCGCGGTCCACTGGTCGCGCAGTTCGGTGCCGTTGACCGGGTAGACCGTGTAGTCGCCGGTGCCCTGCCAGATCGCGACGCGCGGCCACGGCCCGCTGTAGCCGGGATACTGCGCCTTGACCTTGGCCGCCCACTGCGCCGGCGTCAGGTTCTGGTTGTTCTGCTGGCAGCTCGTCGCCTGCGTGACGCTGGTGGCGCACTGCGCGGGCAGCCCCGCGTCGATGCCGCCGCCGGCGAAGACGTCCGGGTAGGCGGCGAGCAGGTCCGCCGTCATGCCGCCGCCCGCGGACAGGCCGGTGACGAACACGCGGGCGCGGTCCGAGCCGTGGTCGCCGACCGCCTTGTCCACCATGGACTTGACGGACGCGGCCTCGCCGTTGCCCCGGGTGTCGTCGGCGGTGGAGAACCAGTTGAAGCACTTCAGCGAGTTGTTCGCGGTCGACTGCTGCGGGAACACGACCTCGAAGCGCCACTTGTCGGCCAGCTGAGGCCAGCCGGAGTGGGCGTAGTAGTCCGAGGCGCTCTGCGTGCAGCCGTGCAGGGCCACGACCACCGGGCGCCCGGACTCGAGCCCGGCCGGCGTGTAGGTGTACATCGCGAGGGCGCCCGGGTTGGCGCCGAAGTTCGCGACCTGGACCAGGGACGACGGCGGCGGGTCGGCGGAGGCCACCCCGACGGTGGTGAGCACGGCGGCGGTGATCGCGGCGAGTCCGGCGAAGGCGAGCTTGCGCATGAGGGAGTCCTTCTCGTCGTTGAGAGGGTTTCCAGCGACGCTAAATCGGCCCGCTGGTTCGGACCATGTGGCCGTCCACCACATCCTCGCGGCGATTCATGGTGACCGGCGGGGTGGCTCTCGCCGGGTGCACGCGCTTGGGTTCTGTCCATCGACCCGGAGGTGGACCGTGCGCAGATGGCTGGTTGTGGTTCTGGCGGGGGCGCTCGCGGCGGCGCTGCCCGCCTCGGCGTCGGCTTCGGCCGGGCGCTGCCGGGTGGACGTGCCCGGCGCTCAACGGCAGGTCGCCGTGTGCCTGGCCGACCTGACGACGACCGGCACGCTCGCGTCCGGGCACACCGTCGAGGCCGACTGGGCCGGGCTGACGTCGGCCGGGCTGCCGACGTACGGCCGGGTGCCCGGCGTCCAGGTCGACGGGTACTTCCCGGACACGTCGACGGCGAACACCAACAACGGCTGGAACCACGACTCGCAGTTCGTGCTGCGCCTGCCGGTGCACTGGAACGGCGGCCTGGTCGTGTCCGGTTCGCCGGGCGTGCGGCGGCAGTACGCGAACGACCGGGCGATCGGCGACCAGGCCCTGGCCGAGGGCTACGCCTTCGCCGCGACCGACAAGGGCAACACCGGCGCCGCGTTCTACGACGACGGCGTCCGGCCGGGCGACGCGCTGGCCGAGTGGAACACGCGCGTCACGCAGCTGACGCTGGCCGCTCGTTCGGCGGTCTCTTCGCACTACCGCCGTCCGGTCACGCGGACGCTGGCCGCCGGGCTGTCCAACGGCGGGTACCTCGTGCGGTGGCAGCTGGAGAACCGGCCGTGGCTCTACGACGGGGGCGTCGACTGGGAGGGGACGCTGTGGCGGGCCGATGGACCGAACTTGCTGACGTTCCTGCCGCCGGCTCTTCGCGCGTACCCGGCTTACGCGGCGGGGTCGTCGTCGGCGCACCAGTCCATTTTGGACGCCGGGTTCGCGCCGGGGTCGGAGTTCCTGTGGGACTACCACTACCGCGTCTACTGGGACCTGACCCAGCGGATCTACCGGGAGGAGGTGGACCCGTCGTTCGACGGTTCCCTTTCGGCCGGGACGCCTTTCTGCGCCTCGGGAACGCCGTCGTGTGACGCGGACTACGCGTACTCTTCGCGGCCCGCCTCGGTGGCGCGGGCGGTGGAGCGGATCTCGCTGACCGGGCGGATCGGCAAGCCGTTGCTCACACTGCACGGGACGCTGGACACGCTGCTGCCGATCACGCGGGACTCCGACGTGTACGAGCGCGTGATCGCCGCCGCGGGGCGCGGGTCGCTGCACCGGTACTACCGGGTGGTCGACGGCAACCACGTCGACGGGCTGGTCGATCAGTTCCCGGACCGGCTGCGGCCGCTGGGCCCGTGCTTCCGGACGGCGTTCGACGCGCTGGGCGAGTGGCTGCGCGGAGTGCGTCCGCCGGCTTCCGGGACGATCGCCCGTCCGGCCGGCGCGACCCCGGCCGACCTGGCCCGGAGCTGCTCGCTGGGCTGAGTCTCCAGCGCCCCAATGTGGCCTTGGTTGCGTTGAACGCACCCAAGGGGCCCTTCGGTGCGTTGAACGCACCGAAGGCCACATTGGGGCGTTCTCCTTCACCGCGCTCTGGGTGCCCTCACGGGCCGACCGGGGCGGGGTTTTAGCGGAGGCGAAGGTCGCGAATGACTCATTCGAGACCTCCGGCGCCGCGAATGAGTCATTCGCGACACTCGCCGCAGCCCACTCGGCCACCGGCGCCCCAAGCCGCGGCCGCTACCGAACGCTACGACCGCGCTGATCGCATTCGGCGAGTTGCCGCGGCGGCGTACAGGAGGCGTACAAAAAACAAAGTGAACCGGACGCCCGCGGCGCCCGTACTACTGGGTGAGGGGCCTGTTCCGGCTACCCGAAAACCGGTTCCGACCTGCGGTTTCACCGCCCGGACGGGCCACCCCGTTCGGCCGCTTGCGGGAGCGTTGCCCGTCGTTCATGATGGGGCTCCGGGGTCCGCGAAACATTCGTTCACGTCGAATATCCAGGTGTCGGCCATGCTTCGGAAGAACCGCAAGTCCGGAAGTGAACGCCATGCTGCTACCCGTCGCCGGGGCCTCGTGATGGCCGCGGCCCTGTCCGGTTTCGCCATCATCGCCGGCCTGCTGCTCCCGGTGCTCGCCGCGGCGGCCTGGGCCATCTCCCTCGAACGCCGTCCGCGCGGTGCGACCGGCTCGGGGGAGCCCGACCCCGAGCCGGACTGGACGGTGGCCGGCATCCAGGCCCGCCTCCGCTACGAGCAGTCGACGCGACGGCTGGCCGAAGCGCGCACGATCGCGTTGCCGACGCTCCCGATCCCGGAGCAGACGGGCCGCGACTCGTCCCCGGACGGGCTGCCGTGGCGGGTCCCGCGCATGATCCCGCCGCCGCGTCCGCCCTCGGGCCGGGTGCCGGTCTCGCGGTTCGCGTTCGCGCCCCCGGACTCCCTCCTGATGCGCCGCATCCTGGACGGCCTGCGCGACCTGGACTGACCCGCTGTCGATCCGCGGTCCCGCCGTTCGTACAGGAGGTGAAAAGCCACCTGGACGGAAGGACCCCCGATGCGTTCGATCAGCGTCACCATGAGCGTCACCCTCGACGGCGTCGTGCAGGGCCTCGGCCGGCCCGATGAGGACACCCGCGGCGGCTTCGCCCACGGCGGCTGGGGCAACGGCTACTCCGACGAGGTCATGGCCCGGGAGATGAGCCGCGCCGGCGACATGCTCTTCGGGCGGCGGACCTGGGAAGACTTCGTCGGCGCGTGGGCCGGGCGCGACGACGGCAACCCCTTCAGCACGCACATGAACGCCGCCACCAAGTACGTCGCCTCGACCACCCTCGAGGACGCCGATGCCTGGCAGAACTCCGTGCTGCTCGCCGGCGACGCCGAGAAGACCGTCGCCGAGCTGAAGGCGCAGCCCGGGAACGACCTGTCCGTCATCGGCAGCGCCTCGCTCGTGCACACCCTGCACGCCGCCGGCCTGGTCGACCGCTACACGCTGCTGATCCACCCCTTGACCCTCGGCGCGGGCCGGCGCCTGTTCGAGGGACCGGCCCCGCTCACCGAGTTCACGCTCACCAGCAGCGTCCCGACCACGAAGGGCGTGATCATCGCCCGGTACGAGCGTCGCTGAGCGCCGCGGGGGACTCCGCCTCCGGGATCAGCAGCCGGGGCGCGCCCGAGCCATCGGCCGGGACCGACCAGACGTCCGAGTGGCCGGGCCCGCGGGGCACGCCGTAGCCGATCGTGTGGTCGTCGAGCCACGCGGACTGGTCGTCGACGCTGCGGGTCTCGGCCAGCGGCGTCACCTCCGCCGTCGTCAAGTCCACAACGGACAGCCGCCACCCGCGAGCCGGATCACCGTCCACAGCGGACTTGAACGCCACGCGCGTCCCGTCCGGGGAAAGGGAAGGGCACTCGACGTTCTCGCGCAGCGTGCGGATCGTGTGCGCGGCGAAGTCGCCCGCGACGAGGTAGCGGTGCCCGGCCGTCGACATCGTCGCGTAGAAGTGACGGTCGTCCTGGGTGAACGTGACGCCCCAGAAGTTGAGGTCCGCGGCCTGGTACGGCTTCCCGTCGAGCGTCACCGCGTAGTCCTCGAGGGTCCCGGCCAGGTCGCCGGTCGCCGTGTCGAGGATGCCCGCGCGGGTGGAGAACATGCCGCCGTTGTACGAGTCGCCGGTGACGAAGACCGTCCACGCGAGCATCCGGCCGCTCGCCGACACCCGCGCCCGGTTCGGCAGCCCGACCAGCGGGATCTCCCGGCTCACCGCGAGGCCCGCGTCGAGCACCGCCAGCTGGTAGGTGGTCAGGTCGCCGTCCTGGCGCAGGCAGAGCCCGGTGCCGCCGGCGGCGTACACCCGGCTGCAGGACAGCGGCGACACGGTCCGGGGGCCGCCGGGGTCGGTGGCGGACACCGTGGCGACGTGCCCGCGGTCGGCGTCGGCGGTGCTGCGGAACAGCACCCGCGGGCCGGGGGAAAGGCTCACGACGCCGGTCGCGGCGACGTCGTGGCTGCGCGCGCCGGCGAACCCGACGTACGCCACTGCCGCGCCGGCGAACACGAGCACACCGGTGATCGCGATCAGGATCCGCGTCTTCACGACGCCGCCTTCCGGGGTGACAGGACCACGAACGTCACGGCGATCGCGACCACCGCCGCACCCGCGGCGACGCCGATCGCGAGCCCGGCGCCCCAGAACTGCCAGGCCAGTCCGAAGAGGACGGACGAGGCGAAGTACGCAAGCGCTTGCGCCGTCTGCACCAGCGAAATCCCCGTGGTGCGCAGGGACTCCGGCAGCAGCGGGCCGGCCAGGGCCATCAGGACGCCGTCGGTCGCCGCGTAGAACGCGCCGTACAACGCCAGGGCCAGGACGAACAGCGGCCAGCCGGACACCGGCCCGGCCAGCAGCAGGTAGACGAGCGCGAGCGCGCCGTAGCCGCCCAGCACGACCGGCAGCCGGCCGACGCGGTCGGCCAGCACGCCCAGCGGCGCGGCCAGCAGCAGGTAGCTCAGGTTGGTGCCGACCGCGAGCAGCGGGAACCAGCCGGTCGCGATGTCCTCCTTGTGCTGCAGCAGCAGGTAGACGAACCCGTCGCCGACCGTGGCCAGCCCGAGCACGCACGCCGCCACGAGCAGCCGCCGCACGCCGCTGCCGCGCAGCAGGGCCGCCGCGGCGCGGGGCGACACCGGGTTCGCCGCGGCTTTCGGCGTCCGGTGGTCGCGGACGAACAGCACGAGCAGGAGCACGCCGATCGCGGCGACGCAGAAGCTGACGACGAACACCGCGTCGAACGCCTCGGGGTTCGTCGCGCCGACCGCGGCCAGTACGGCGAGCGCGACCAGCGGGCCGGCGAACGCGCCCATGCTGTCCATCGCCCGGTGCACCCCGAAAGCGCGGCCGAGCAGCGGCTCCGGCGTCGACAGGGTGATCAGCGCGTCGCGCGGCGCCGTCCGCAGGCCCTTGCCCGTGCGGTCGAGCGTGATCACGGCGCCGATCGCGGTGGCCGACGCCCCGGCCGCGAGCAGGCCGAGCTTCGCCACCGCGGACAGCGCGTAGCCCGCGCCGGCCACGACCTTGCGGCGGCGGACCCGGTCGGCGACGTACCCGCCGACGATCCGCAGCAACGCCGTCGCGCCGGTGTAGAGGCCGTCGAACACGCCGTACGCGGCCGGGCTGAGGTGCAGGCCGAGCACGAGGTAGACGGGCAGGACCGCGGTGACCATCTCCGACGAGACGTCGGTGACCAGGCTGACCGCGCCGAGCGCGAAGACGTTCGCGCCGACCGCCGAGAGCTTGCCTTTCGCGGCGTGCTCCCGGCGGCCGATGGTGGAGAGGTACACGCGGGTTACTGCCAGACGTCGAGGATCGGCGACTTGCTCGCGGCGCCGCCGATGCCCGGCAGGCCGTACGACGCCTCGATCGTGCGCAGCACGGTGTAGTGGTTGATCGACTCGCTGTAGCTGCCGACCTTGACGTGCGCGCCGGTGAAGCTGGTGAAGATCTGGTTGACCGACGTGCCGCTGTCCTCGTCGAAGGTGGTGATCAGCAGGCTGTTGTGGGTCTTGGCCCACTGGGCGAACGCGTCGAGGTGGTTCTTGAGCCAGGTGTCGCCGGTGCCGACCGAGCAGTCGTGCATGTCGGAGCACATGTTCGGCGTGACGAAAGCGACCGTCGGCAGCTGGGTGAAGTCGGTGGGGAAGCTCGTGTAGCGGAGGTTGCTCGCGGCCGGGACGTTCGAGAAGTCCACCCAGCTGTTGTGCTTGCGCATGTAGGTGCCGCTGGAGCAGCCGGTGTAGCCGTCGGAGGGCATCGACTCGGAGTAGCCCTTGAACGTCTTGCCCGCGCCGATCAGCTGCTGGCCGAGGTTGGCCTTCGCGCCCAGGTCGGCCGGGCAGCTGTCGCTGGTCACGCCCTGCGTCGCGCCCGAGAAGAGGGCGACGTAGTTGGGCTGGCTCGGGTGGGTGATCGCGAAGGAGTTCGTGAACTTCGCGCTCTGCGAGGCGAGGGTGTTGAAGTAGGGGGCGCTGGAGCTGCCGTTGATCGAGGAGTACTTCTTGTTCTCGAACATCACGAGGACGATGTGGTCGAACGCCGGCACGGTGGAAGCGGTCGGCTGTACTGCGGTCGATTCGTCCGTTCCGGTGACGACGACCGCGGTGACGACACCGGCTGTCACCAGGGTGGCGGCGGCGAACGCGGCGAAGATCCGCTTGCGGATCATGGGTCCTCCAACGGTGGCGGGTGAGGGCGCCTCATGATGTCCACTCCACGGGGTCGGAACGCGGCGTGTCGTGGTCCGGTTCGTGAACACCAGGAAACCTCCGGCGGACAACGGAAAGAGTGGGTGAATGGCTTTCCGGTGTCAACCTCCTAAGGTAGGTGTCCATTGTGGAGCGTCAGGGAGTTGACAGGTCGCTCCCAGCTCGTTCAAAGGAACGCCGCCGAGACTCGGTCCCATGGAACCCACCACGACAGGCGGAGCGGCCCGCCGCGAGCACGGCCGGCGCAAGGCCGCCCTGGTCACCGCGACGGTGGCGGTGCTGGGCGCGGCCACCGCCGGCGCGATCGGCTTCGGCCTTTCGACGGCATCCGCCACCACTCGGACCAGCACCGACTCGGGTAGCTCCGTCGGTACCCAGGACCAGCTCCAGTCGTCGGATGGCGGCGTGAGCTCCGGCTCGGGCCGCGCGCACACGGGCTCGGGTGCGTCGTGACGACGGCGGCGAGGGCGTTCCGCGCGCTGGGCACGACGGCATCGGTGGTGGTCACCGACCCTTCGCGGCTTGCCTCGGCGGCTGGGCTCTTACGCGAGGAGATCGACGCGATCGACCTCGCGTGCAGCCGGTTCCGGGCGGACTCGGAGATCTCACGGCTCCACGAGCAGGCGGGGCGGCAGGTCCGGGTCGGTGAGCTGCTGGCGGAGGCGTTGGGGGCGGCGTTGCGCGCGGCCCGGTTGACCGGGGGGCTGGTGGATCCGACGGTCGGTTCCGCGGTCCGGGCGCTCGGGTACGACCGAGACTTCGCGCTGGTCGCCGGGGTCGCGAGTGAGAAACAGTGTGCTAACCCTGTTTCTCATTCGACCGCGGCCGACCCGGCTCCCGCGCCCGGCTGGCACCGCGTGCTCTTCGACCCCGCCCTGCGGCTGGTCGTCCTCCCGCGCGGTGTCCACCTCGACCTCGGCGCCACCGCGAAAGCCCTCGCCGCCGATCGGGCCGCGAGCCGGATCCACGCCGCTCTCGGGTGCGGTGTCCTCGTCAACCTCGGCGGTGACCTCCGCGTCGCCGGTCCGGAACCCGCCGGTGGCTGGCAGGTCGCCCTCGGCGACGACCACGCCGACGCCGTCACCCGGCCGGCCGCGCTGATCGCCCTCAACACCGGCGGCCTGGCCACTTCCGGCACCGCCAACCGGCGCTGGCGCCACGCCGGGCGCACCGTGCACCACATCGTCGACCCGCGGACCGGCGACGTCGCGAAACCGCGCTGGCGCACCGTCTCCGTCGCCGCGATGTCCACTGTGGACGCCAACACCGCGAGCACCGCGGCCATCGTCCTCGGGACCGGCGCGCCGCGCTGGCTCGAGGAACGCCGGCTGCCCGCGCGGCTCACCTCCGACGCCGGCGAGGTCGTCACGACGACGGGCTGGCCCGCGGAAAGGCAAGCCGCATGAGCTCCGCCGTCTGGTACTTCAGCCGCGCGACCGGGCTTGTCTCGCTCGTGCTCTTCACCGGGGTCGTCGTCCTCGGCGCGCTCGGCGCCGGCCGGTTCGCGACCCGGACGTGGCCGCGGTTCACCGTCGCCGCCCTGCACCGCAACCTCGCGCTGACCAGCCTCGCGTTCCTCGGCGCGCACATCGCGTCGGCGATCCTCGACGGCTACGTCTCGCTGAGCTGGCTCGACGTCGTCGTCCCGTTCGGCTCGGCCTACCAGCCGCTCTGGGTCGGCTTCGGCGCCGTCGCGATCGACCTGCTGCCGGCGATCGTCGTCACCAGCCTGCTCCGCACGCGCATCCCGCCGCGGGCCTGGCGCGCCGTCCACTGGCTGGCCTACCTCTGCTGGCCGGTCGCGCTGGTGCACGGCTTCGGCATGGCCGAAGACGACGCCGCGTACGGCTGGATCGTCGCCTTCGACGTGCTCTGCGTGCTGGCCGTGCTCGGCGCCGTCGCCTTCCGGGCGACCCGCCAGGACGCCGACACCGCGACCCGCAAGCTCTCGCCGCTCGGAGGCACCCGATGACCATCCTGCCGCCCCACCGCCTCGACCTGGCCGGCCACCGGCGCCGCAACGGCGTCGTGCCCTGGGTCGCCTACCACGGCGAAGACGGCCGCGACCGGCTGATCGAAGCCGTCGCCGCGGCGGACCTGCGCGGCCGCGGCGGCGCGGGCTTCCCGACCGCGGTCAAGCTGCGCTCGGCCCGGGCGCCGCGCTCGATCGTCGTCGCGAACGGGTGCGAAGGCGACCCGCTCAGCCACAAGGACGCCGCGCTGCTCACGCTGTCCCCGCACCTGGTGCTGGACGGCCTGCAGCTCGCCGCGCACGCCGTCGGTGCCGGGGAGGCCGTTCTCTGCGTGCACGCGGGCAGCCCGGTGCTGCCGAGCGTCTTCGCGGCGCTCGCCGAGCGCGACGACCGCGTGCCGGTGCGCGTCGAAGAGATTCCGCGGAGGTACGTCGCCAGCGAGGAGACGGCGCTCGTCCACCACCTGACGTCAGGAGACGCGCGGCCGCTCGGCAAGTCGCCGCGGCCCGACGAACGCGGGGTGCGCGGCCGGCCGACGCTCGTGGACAACGTCGAAACGCTGGCGCAGCTGGCTTTGGTGATCCTCCTCGGCCCGCGGCACTACGTGTCCGCCCGCCGGGACTTGGTCACGGTGACCGGTGCCGTCCGGCGGCCCGCGGTCGTGGAGACGGCGCCCGGCGCGTCGCTGTCGGCGGTGCTGGCCGTGGCGGGCGGCGAGACCGAGCCGGTGCAGGCGGTGCTGGCCGGCGGCTACGGCGGGACTTGGACGTCGGATTTCGGGCTCGGAGTGTCGGGGATTTCGGCGGTGTACGCGCTTCCGGCCCGGGCGTGCGGGCTCGAGTACACGGCGAAGGTGCTGGCGTATCTGGCGGCCGAGTCGGCTCGGCAGTGCGGACCCTGCATGTTCGGCCTCCCGGCGATCGCGGCGGACTTCGCGGACCTGCTTCGCGGCGGTCCTGCGACGGCCCGGCTGGCCCGCCGTCTCCCCCTGCTGACCGGCCGCGGGGCGTGCGCGCACCCGGACGGCGCGGCGCGGCTCGCGGCCAGCGCGTTGCAGGTGTTCGGTGCTGACGTGGCGGCGCACTCGGCCGGCGGCCGGTGCCGGGTTCTGGAGCGTGTGGCGTGAAGCTGACGGTGGACCCGATCGGGTGCCGGGCGCACGGGCTGTGCGCGGACCTGCTGCCGGAGTCGGTGCGGCTGGACGAGTGGGGCTATCCGGTGGTGGCTTCGGGTCCGGTACCGCCGGGGCTGGCGGCGGAGGCCCGACGCGCGGCGGCCGCGTGCCCGGCGCTGGCGTTGCGGCTGCGGAAGGACTGAGCGCGTCACACGGCTGTGACGAGACAAGCTGCGGGGTCGGGGTGCTCGGTAGCCCACGAACACAGCTGATGGCACCGGTCGTCGACCATGCGGTCCAGGTAGCCGTCCGGATTTTGGGTTCCACTCGCGGCGGCAGCTTCCAGTTCGCACAGCTGCACGGTCTGCTTGCCCTGCATGAAGTCGGTGTACCCGAGCTGGTTCAAGGCCGGGACCAAGGCGCCGATCAGCCTGCCGACGCAACCCCGGACGCGGGGGTCTTCGTCACCGCGCCAGATACCGTAGAGGCGGACCGCGACGGAGCGCAGCGCGTCCTCGCAGTTCGGGTGGGCGAGCGTCAGCCGGATGAGCGCGTCGATCAGGAGTAGCTTGGTCTTGGGGCCGAACTCCTGGTCCCAGCCGCCGTCGAGGGTGCTCGGCCAGTGCAACGACTGGCAGGAGTTCAGGCGATGCGCGTTGCGGCACAACAACTCCGCGGCGACGAGCTGCGCGTTGCCGGGCGATTTGAGCGCGGCGTCGATGACCAGTACCGCCGTCTCGTGGGCAACCCGCGATTCTTCCTCGGTCGACCAGAGGTTGACCAGGAGGGCGACCGCGAGCTCGGCGTGGTCGAGCCGGGTGAGGGCGAGCAGCCCGGACGCGATCGCCGCGGGGTCAGCGGGGGAGTTCTCCCTGGTGGAGAAGAGTTCCCCGGCCCGCATCGCGGCGTCCAGCTTCAGTCTGGCCACTTCGTCGAGGTGCTCTTGGCGCAGGCGGCGATCCGCTTGCCGGGTCGTGAGGCGCCCGATCCAGATGCCGGCCAGGGAGACCACGGCCGTCGCGAGCACGCCGATCAGTGCAGGGTTCATGGGACCACCTTCCTCATCCGTGTGAGTCGCCGGCCGGGGCCGCGGTGTGACAACGTGGCGGTAAATCCGGTCGTCGCGGCGCCGGCGGGTCGTTAACCTCCGGCGCATGGAACTCATCGACCGGATCCGCGGTGCCCGGCTGATCGGCGTGCTGACCGGCGCGGGCATCTCCACCGCGTCCGGCATTCCCGACTACCGCGGGCCCGACGGCGTGTGGACGCGGACGCCGAGTGCCGTGAACGCCTTCACGCTCGAGAACTTCATGGCCGACGCCGAGGTGCGCCGGGAGTTCTGGCGCAGCTACACCGGCCACGCCGCCTGGCGGGCCGAGCCGAACGCCGCCCACCGCGCCCTCGCGGAGCTGGACGGCTCGGGGGCCGCCGTGCGCGTGCTCACCCAGAACGTCGACGGCCTGCACCAGAAAGCCGGCCTCGCCGCGCGCAAGGTCCTCGAACTGCACGGCACCATGCACACCACGCGGTGCACCTCCTGCCCGGTGCGGCTCTCGACCACCGAAGTGCTGGAGCGCGGCGAGGACGACCCGCGTTGCCCGGAGTGCGGCGGGATCTTGAAGCTCGACGTCGTCCTCTTCGGACAGACGCTGGACGGCGAAGTCCTCGGGCGAGCGCGTCACGTCGCCGCGGCGAGCGAGGTCTTCCTGGCCATCGGCAGCTCGCTGCAGGTGGAGCCGGCCGCGTCCCTGTGCACGGTCGCCGTGCGGTCCGGCGCGACGCTGGTGATCGTCAACCGCGACCCGACGCCGTACGACGAGGACGCCGATTTCGTGCTGCGCGAAGACATCGAGACGGTGGTCCCGGAACTGTGCGCGGCCGCGGAGGGGTGATCCCGCGGCGGTCGCCGATGCGGACAACCGGGACGGCGGCTTCCCCGAACCGGCCGGGTGATCAGCCGGGCCGGATCGCGTCGACCAGCAGGCGCACGAGCTCGTCGCCGTCGACCGTCCACTTCTCCTTCGCCAGGTGACCGCTCAGCTCCAGCCCGGCGATCCCGTGCGCGCTCGACATCAGGAGCGCGCCATAACGACGCGCGTCGGCCTCGCCGACCACGTCGGCGACGAGCGTGAGGAACTCGTTCTCCACGCGGGTCGCGGCCGCGGCGGCCACCGGGTCGCCGCTCACCGGCGTGCTGAACATCAGCGCGTACAGGTGCGGCTGCCGGCGGCCGACCTCGATGAGCTTCAGCAGGCCTCGCTCGAGCCGGTCGCCCGGGGCGGCGTCGACGTCGGCGCGCAGTTCTTCCACTTCGTCCGCCACCGAGTTCCAAGCGTCGACGGCGAGCGCGGTCAGCAGGTGCTGCTTGTCCTCGAAGTGCCCGTAAGGCGCGCCGCGCGAGACGCCCGCGCGGGCGCCCACCGCGCGGAGCGTCACCGCGTCGGGTCCGCCCTCGTCAAGCAGCTCGGACGCGGCCCGCACGAGGGCGCTCCGGGTCGCAGCGGCGGCTTCAGCTCGCGTCACCATAGTTGACAGTGTCACATGAACCACGCATCATCGTTCATATGACAGTGTCACATCAGAACGAGCTCATGGTCGTCACCGGCGCCTCGACCGGCCTGGGCGCGGCCACCGCCCGCGAACTCGCCACTCGCGGCTACCACGTCCTCGCCGGCGTCCGCCGCGAAAGCGATGGCGACGCGATCCGCGCCGACGGCGTCGAGCCCGTGATCCTCGACATCACGCGCCCCGAGCACGTCCAGGACCTCGCCGGCCGCATCGCCGCCGACCCGGACCGCCGCCCGCTGCGCGCCCTCGTCAACAACGCGGGCATCTCGGTCAACGCGCCCGTCGAAGCGCTTCCCCTGGACGAGTGGCGGCGGCTCTTCGACGTCAACCTGTTCGGGCACATCGCCGTCACGCAGGCGCTGCTGCCCTTCCTCCACCGCAGCCGCGGCCGGATCGTGAACATCAGCTCGGTCGGCGGGAAGGTCGCGATGGCCACCTACGGGCCCTATGCGGGGACGAAGTTCGCCCTCGAAGCGGTCAGCGACTCGCTCCGCCGCGAACTCGCCCCGCACGGGGTGCAGGTCGTGGTCGTCGAGCCCGGCGCGGTGCGGACCGAGATGGGCGACCGCGGCGCCGCGACCGCCACCGGCCTCGCCGAGAAGATGTCCCCCGAGCATCAGCGGCGGTACGGCGGGCTGGTCCAAGCCGTCGTCGCCCATTCCCTGCGGTTCACCCGGGCCGGCCTGCCGGCGGACCAAGCCGGGGCGATCGTCGCCAAGGCCGCTACCGCTCGCCGGCCGCGCACGCGCTACGCGATCGGCCGCGACGCGGCCCTCCTGACCCGCCTCACGCGCGTCCTGCCCGACCGGCTCCTCGACCGGGTGACCGCGATGACCCTTCGGCCGTACCTGCCGAAGACGGCCGGGTAGCTCGGCTCAGGCGGACGCGAGCGGCACCGTCGTCAGCAGGTGGCGCGCCGCGACGCTCGCGCCGTCCGCGCGCACCTGGCCCGAGAACTCCCGCGCCCGCGTCGTCACTTCGGGCCGCAACGCGACTTCGAGCGTCGAGGTCAGCGCTTCGGCCGTCGGCACGCCCGGTTCGGTCGCCGCGCCCAGGCCCAGGTCGCGGATCCGGCCCGCGAAGTAGTGCTGGTCGTACATCTGCGGCACGACCACCTGCGGAGCGCCCGCGCGAGCCGCCGTCGTCGTCGTGCCCGCTCCGCCGTGGTGGACGACGGCCGCCACGCGGCGGAACAGCGCCTGCTGGTTGATCTCGCCGATACCCAGACAGTCCGGCGCGTCGTCGGCTATGAGATCCGCCCACCCTCGGGAGACGATCGCCCGACGACCGTGCGCCCGCGCCGCCGCGAGCGCCGCCACGGCGACCTCGCCCGGTGCGCGCATGCTGCCGAACCCGAAGTACACCGGCGGCTCGCCCGCGTCGAGGAACTCGAGCAGCTCGTCCGGCAGGGGACGCTCGTCCGGCCAGATCCAGGCGCCCGTCTGGACGATCCGCGGGTCGCCCGGCTCGGGCCACGGCGCCAGCGCGGCGTCGGCCGCGAGCCATGGCCGGTCGGTGAAGACGTGGTTCTGCAGGTCGTCGACCGGGGCCTGCCCGGCCGCCGCCCGGTATTCGTTGACCTTGCCGCCGAAAAACGCGTTCCAGCGCTGCGCGTCTTCCTCCCAAAGGGCGCGGTTTTCCGCCTTTCCGGGCGTTCGCCACGGCATCGGCGGCGGCGCGTGCAGATCGGACGGCAGGGTGATGGGGCAGAAGCTCGCGTAGACGTAGGCGGCGCCCCTCCGTTCGGTGATCGAGCGAGTGGCGAACTGCAGGGCACCGCCGGCGACCAGGACGTCACACCCCTCGGCGGCGACGGCGATCGTCTCGAACTGGGTCGTGACGGTGTCCTCGGTGGACTTCCGGATCTGTTCGGGCGTCGGCTTGCCTTGGTGCGCCGACGCCGTCCCTCGCAGTACGGGACCGATCGGCACGACGTCGAAGCCCAGTTCTTCGAGCCAGTCCCGGAAATCGGGCGGCACGCACAGGCGGACGTCCTGGCCGAACGCTCTCAGCTCCGAGGCCAGCGCCAGCACCGGCTGCACTTCGCCCCGCGAACCGATCGTGGACAGCAGCACACGCATGAAAGGATCCCCTCGCCGAAAATGGTGAGCCCGAATTGTGGACCCGCGCCGGGGTCTTGCCACAAGCCCAGGGGTCGGCTATACCTTTGAGTGGGGAGAGGGAATCCTTCGCCGGTGAGTGTCGCCCGGAATCAGCCCAAGGTGAACGGATCCCGCGTGCCGCACGCGGCGAGCTTTCCTTCATCGCCGCCGGGTTGCCGGTCAGCGCGGTGTAGGACGGCGTGGTCGCGAGCCGGTTCGGCCAGCCGGTGTCGCAGGTCGCGCCGTCGTTCGCGCCGTGGGTGTAGAACAGGTGCGCCTCGGACAGGTCGAGCTTCAGGCCCGGCTGCCCGCGGGTGAAGGCGGCGACGGTCTCCATCGTGGCCACCGTGCCGAACGAGCCGCACGAGCCGCAGTCGCCCTGGTCCTTGACCGCCGTGACGTAGTTGGCGCCACCGGCGCTGGTCTTCTTCGAGGATGGTCATGGAGTTCTCGCCCATGACCCACGGGTGGCCCTGTGCGGCCAGTTCGGTGCGGACCCGGTCGAGCTCGACTGGCTGCGCGGGGGTAACGGGATCGGCCATGGTGACTCCCCAATCTCGAACGCCTCACGGGCGTTGCGGTGGCCGTGCCCGACCGTTGTACGCCGGGGCCGGGCGAGGTCACCAGGGGTGCCATCCCTTTGCCGAGGAGCAGTTTTGTGGCGTGCGGGAAATGATCTGAGGTCAGGAAATCTCGACGCTCACGCCGTTTTCGGCAGGCGTTTCCCGCGTCAGTTCTTCGGCGAAGATGGAGTCGATCTTCTGCGACGCGGTCCGCAGTTTCAGGACGCCCGCGACGAGCAGCACGAGCACGGCGGCGGGCACGACGAGCAGCACCGGAGGCCAGTCGGCGCCGATCACGGCGCCGGCGGAGATCAACCCGCACAAGAGGAAGAGCGTCCTGGCGACCATGCGCGGCCACGCGGAGCGGGGCTTGGCGTGCCGCCCGCGCGGTGTTCCGAAAACCGGCCGCGCAAGGGCAGCGTGGACACTCATCAAGACCTCCGGAAATTCGGCGAACCGGGCGGGGATTCCCGGCGGTGGTGCCCGGGGCCGGAACGCGACCGACCGGACACGTGGGGTGTGTCGGAGCGGAACGGCTTCCGGTTACCGGTCGTTATTGCTTCGAGTCCGAATTCGGGGAAACAATTCGAGACGGCTTCCGGTCTATTCCGAATGGGTTTCCGGCACCAGGGCCGTTGGGCCCGGATCGGACCCGGCCGGTGGTCCTAGTCGTGGCCCGGGCCCTTGCCTTTGCCCTTGGCCTTGCCGGGGGGTTCGCTCTTCGGCGGCTTGCCGGGTTTGGTGGTCTTCGGCGCGGCCGCGCTTTCGTGGGTGACGGCGGCGGGTTCGAGGTCGGCGGACTCGGTCGCCCCGGGGCGCGGATCCGGGGTCCCGGACCCGGCGAGCGGCGCCTGGGTGGGTGCAGGAGAGCTGGGCGCCGGCGGCTGGGCCGGGGCCGGGGTCGTGGGCTCCGGCGCGGAGAGCAGCATGGCGGAAACGGCGGCGACGGCCGCGGCGGTCAGCCCGGCGGCCGCGGTGAACCGGCGGCGCTGGGCGGGGTCGCTGGTCGATGAGATGCCTACGGCGGCGAGGATCTTGCGGGGTCCGGTGGGGCCGGCGGGTCCGGGCCGGCGCGGAAGGCCGAGGTCACGCACGGTGGGGTCGTGCGGACTGTGGTGGCCGGGGACGCGATGCCATCGCCGCAGCACCCCCGCCCCGCCGATCCCTCGCCGTCCCGCCGACCACGGCAGCGTCGGCGCCGGGGCGTGCAGCAGCTGCCGCACCTCCGCCGCCGTCGGGCGGTCGGCCGGTTCGCGGGCCGTCATCCTCCGCAACGTGTGCGCCAGCGACGCCGGCAGCCCCTCCGGCACTCGCGGCGCCCGGGTCAACCGGGCCATCGCCGCCTCGACCATCGTGCCCGGGTACTCGCGGCGGCCCGTCACGCACTCCAGCAGGATCAATCCGAGGGCGTACACGTCCGCGGGTGGGCCCGCCGGCTCCCCGCCGACCTGCTCGGGCGCCAGGTACGCCGCCGTGCCCGGGACCACGCCCGTGCCGGTGATGTGCGTCGTGTCGAGCGCGTGGGCGATGCCGAAGTCGCCGATCAGCGGGCCGGCCTCGGACAGGAACACGTTGGCGGGCTTGAGATCCCGGTGGACGACCCGCAGCGCGTGCACGTGGGCCAGCGCCTCGGTGAGCCCGTCGGCCAGCGCCGTCACCTCGGCCACCGGCATCGGGCCGCCCAGCAGCCGCTCCGCCAGGTTCTCGCCCTCGACCAGCTGCATCACCAGGTACGTCCGGCCGTGCTCGGTGCCGCTGTCGAGCAGCGCCACCACGCCCGGGTGGGTGATGCTGCCCTGGATGCTCATCTCGCGCAGCCGGCGGCGCTGGTCCAGCGCGACCACGTCCCGGTCGTAGATCTTGACCGCGACCTCCCGCTCGAGCCGCAGGTCGAAGGCCCGGTACACGCGCGCCGTGCCGCCGCTGCCGATCAGCCGGCCGACCTCGTAACGTCCGGCCAGCAGCCCCGGCGGCCGTTCGTCGTGGAGGGAGCGCGGGCGGACGGCGAACTCGCCGAGCGCGAAACGGGCGCACGTGACGTCGTTCGCGTCGCTCATCGGCGCGTTCCCCGTTCCACCGGCGTCGTCGGCCACGGCCGCGAGGTACCCCGAACCCGTGTCCGGCAAACGTCAGAAGATCACGCGAAAGCGTCCACGCCGGTCAATTCCGCCGACAACGTCCACAGGCGACGCGCCTCTTCGCGGTCCACGGCGTACCGGCGAACACCCGAAGCGGCCATGCCTTCGGCGTCCGGAGGGGACAGTTCGGCGACGTCGCAATCTTCGAGGTACAGCCCGCCGAGCCCGGCCAGCTGCGGCGACGTCGCGGCCCAGACCGTGGTCGCCGCGCCCTGCTCCGGGGTCTTGAACTGCATCAGGAAGTTCCCGGCCTCGTCGATCCAGCCGCGTTCGATCATTTCTTCCTTCGGCAGGTGGCGCTGCAGGGGCGTCATGATGCCGCCCGGGTGCAGCGCGAACGCGTGGACACCCCGGGAAGCGCCCAGCTCGTCGAGCCGGACGGTGAAGAGCACGTTGGCCGTCTTGGCCTGCCCGTAGGCCGCCCACTTGTCGTAGCCGTGCTCGAACTGGACGTCGTCCCAGCGCATGGCCGAGTTGTGGTGGCCGCGCGAGGACAGCGAGACGACGCGGGCGCCGTCGGCGACGGCCGGCCACAACCGGTTGACCAGCGCGAAGTGACCGAGGTGGTTGGTGGCGAACTGGGCTTCCCAGCCCGGGCCGACGCGCGTTTCCGGGCAGGCCATCACGCCCGCGTTGGTGATGAGGAGGTCGATCCGGCGTCCGGAGGCCAGGAAACGCTCCGCGAAGGCGCGAACGCTGTCGAGATCACCCAGGTCCAGCTCGTCGACCTCGACGTTCTCGACGCCTTCGAGGGCTTCCTCGGCGGTCGCGCGGCGGCGTGCCGGGACGACGACGTGCGCGCCGGCGCCGGTGAGCGCGCGGGTGGTTTCGAGGCCGATCCCGGAGTACCCGCCGGTGACGACGGCGAGCTTGCCGGTGAGGTCGACCTCCGCGACGGCTTCGGCGGCGGTCGTGGTGGCGCCGAAGCCCGATCCGATCTTGTGCTGTGCGGTGCTCATGTGCTCGACCGTACGAGCTGGAGCGCACTCCAGCGCAAATCGCGGATGCGGCCGAAAGAGGGGACAATCGGGGGGAGAGGCGCCGCCGACCTAGGAAGGCTCTGATGGCCGACTACTACGGGAACCAGCCCCAGGACGTCCGCCCGGGGATCGACGCGCGCAGGTTGTGGGCGGGCGGGGTGGCGACAGCGGTGATCGCGGCCCTGCTCGCGGTGGTCGGGTTGCTGATCGCGCGCGGCGTCTTCGAGGTCGAAGTGCTGGCCCCAAAAGGCGAAGGCGTCTGGGGCAACGCGAGCACCACGACGTACGCGCTGGTCGCCGCCGCGGTGGCCCTGCTCGCCACCGGGCTGATGCACCTGCTCAGCGTCGCCACGCCCGCGCCGTCGCAGTTCTTCGGCTGGATCATGGTGCTGGTGACGTTGATCGCGGTGGTCCTGCCGCTGACGCTGAGCGTCGCGCCGAGCGCGAAGATCGCCACCGCCGCGATCAACCTCGTCATCGGGCTCGTGATCGCCGCGGTGGTCAACAGCATGGCGGCGAGCGCCCGGACGCTGCACCGGCGCCGCAGCCAGCAGAAGCCCGCGCCGCCGACGCGCCAGTGGTCACAGCAGGATCCACCGCCGACGCGCTACTACGACCAGTGACCGTGGACACGGTCGACGTGCGGGAGACGAACCGCCGGGTGATCGAGCAGTTCCGGGCGGGCGGCGAGGTCGAGGGCATGCACCGCGAGCGGCTGGTGCTGCTGACGACGACCGGGCGGCTTTCCGGGGAGCCGCGCACGGTCCCGATGATGTACCACCGCGACGGCGACCGGCTGCTGGTGGTGGCGTCGAACATCGGGGCGCCGCGGCACCCGGACTGGTACCTGAACCTGATCGCGGATTCCCGGGTGAAGGTGGAGGTGGACGGCGCGACGTTCGACGGGGAGGCGCTGCCGCTGCTGGGGGCGGACTACGTGCGGACGTGGGTGGAGCTGGAGAAGCTGTACCCGTTCTTGGCGGATCACCAGGCGAAGGCTCGGGAAGCTCGGCGGGTGATCCCGATCGTGGAGCTGTCCGAAGAGGACTGACGGCGCCGGAACGTCATGAACGACTCTTTCATGTCGTCTGACGTCATGAAAGAGTCGTTCATGACATGTCCACTCGGGACGGTCCTACTTGCTCGCCACCCGCCGGTACTTCGCCGTCGCCAAGGGCGCGAACACCAGGATGATCCCCACGCAGCACAAGATCGCGTACAGCGCCGCGTTCTCGGCCGGCCACCCCGAAGGCGCCGGCCCGAACCGGTTACCGAACAAATCCCGCGTAGCGTTGATCACCGCCGTGAACGGGTTCCAGTCCGCGATCGCCTTCAGGAACGCCGGCAGGGTCTGCGTCGGGACGAACGCCGAGGAGATGAAGCTCAGCGGGAACATCCAGACCAGCCCGAGGCTCTGCGCCACCTCGACGCTGCGCGCCGCCAGGCCGATCAGCGCGCCCACCCAGGACAACGCCCACGCGAACATCAGCATCACCAGATACCCCAGCAGCGCGTCCCAGAAGCTGCCGCGGATCCGCCAGCCGACGAGCAGCCCGCACGCCGACATCACGATCAGCGCCACGACGCTGACCACCAGGTCGGACGTCGTCCGGCCGAGGACCACCGCGATGCGGGACATCGGCAGCGACCGGAACCGGTCGATGATGCCCTTCTGCAGGTCGTTGGCGAAGCCGATCACCGTGAACGCCGAGTTGAACGCCACCGTCTGGGCGAAGATCCCCGCGATGAGGAACTCGCGGTAGGCCGCGCCGCCCGACTCGCCGCCGATCGCGTTGCCGAAGACGTAGGCGAACAGCAGCACGAACATGATCGGCTGCAGCGTCGCGGCCATCAGCCAGTCGGGGTTGCGGCGGACGTTCATCAGGTTGCGCCACGTGATGATGCCGCCGTCCGAAATGCCCTTCGCGATCGCGTTCACTTCGCAGCCCCCTCCGAGACGGACTCGGCGCCGTGGCCGGTCAGGGACAGGAACACGTCGTCGAGCGTCGGCCGGTGCAGGGCGACGTCCTGGACGGCGATGCCCTGGCCGTCGAGCCGGCGCAGGGCCTCGATGAGCGCCTTCGGCCCGGTGTCGACGAAGATCTCCGCCCGCCGCGTGTGGTCGTCGCCGGACGGCTCGCCGGTCCCCACCTCGCGCAGCACCTCCAGGGTGGCCGGCAGGTCCGCGACCGAGGCGACGACCAGCTCCAGCCGTTCGCCGCCGATCTGGGCCTTGAGCTCGTCGGCCGTGCCGCGCGCGATCACCCGGCCGTGGTCGATCACCACGATCGAGTCGGCGAGCTGGTCGGCCTCTTCGAGGTACTGGGTGGTCAGCAGCACGGTCGTGCCGTCCGCGACCAGCTCCTTGATGACGCCCCACGTGTCGAGGCGCCCGCCCGGGTCCAGGCCGGTGGTCGGCTCGTCGAGGACCACGACGGTCGGCTCCGCGACCAGCGCGCCGGCCAGGTCGAGACGCCGGCGCATACCGCCCGAATACCCTTTCGCCGGCCGGTCGGCGGCCTCCTCGAGCGCGAACCGCGCCAGCAGCTCCCGGGCGCGCGAGCGGGCGGCGGACTTCCGCCTGCCGTAGAGCCGCCCGACCATGTAGAGGTTCTCGAACCCGGTGAGGTTCTCGTCGACGGCCGCGTACTGGCCGGACAGCCCGATCCGCTGCCGCACCTCGTCGGGCTGGGCCAGGACGTCGTACCCGGCCACGTGCGCCTCGCCGGAGTCCGGTCGCAGCAGCGTCGTCAGCACGCGGACCATCGTCGTCTTCCCGGCGCCGTTCGGGCCGAGCAGGCCGAGCACGCGCCCGGCCGGGATGTCGAGGTCGACGCCGTCGAGCGCGCGGGTCGATCCGTAGGTCTTGACGAGCCCGCGCACTTGGACGGCGCTGTCCGGTTCCGGCATGGCGGTTCCCCTCTCGGTGACCCCGCCAAGCTAGGCCACGGGCGTCCGCTTTGTCCTCCGGGTTTCTCCCGGAGGTGTGCTCAGTTCGCCGAAAGCGTGACGGCGAGCTCCGGCGGCGTGCGCAGCGTCTGGAACACGACGCAGTAGCGCTCGGTCAGCTTCTCGAGCGTGGCCAGCTGCTCTTCGGAAGCGTCGGTGTCCAGCGCGAACGACAGCCGGATCGAGCGGAAGCCCACCGGCGCGTCCTTCGCGACGGCGAGGGTGCCGCGGAAGTCCAGTTCGCCCTCGGCGCGGACGCGGCCGCCGCGCACCTCGAGGCCCAGCGACGTCGCCACCGCCCGCAGCGTCACACCGGCGCACGCGACGAGCGCTTCGAGCAGCATGTCGCCCGAGCAGGCGAGGGTGCCGTCGCCGCCGGTCGCGGGATGCAGCCCCGCCTCGACGATCGCGCGTCCCGTTTCGACCTTGCACGAGATCCCGAGGCCGTCCAGCTCGGCGTCGGCGTGCAGCGTGACGACCGCGCTTTCGGGCCGCTCCCGGTACTGCTCCTTCAACGGGGTCTGGGTCGCACGCAGCTCGTCGGTGTCCATGGGCCGATTCTGCTCCCGCGAGCGGCGGAAAGCGAAAAGGCGGGGAGACCGGGAATTTCCGGTCTCCCCGCCTTTTCAGTGCGGATTCAGCGGTTTCAGCTCAGCGTCACCGCGACGTCGTCGATCACGAACGACGTCTGCAGCGAGCTGTCCTCGGTGCCGGTGAACTTCAGCGCCAGGGTGCCGCCGGCGGCCGACGAGACGTCGATCGTCCGGAGGGCGTACCCGGAAGCCTTGTTCAGGTTGGAGTAGCTGCCGAGGGTGGCGCTGCCGTTGGTGACGGTCAGCTTGTCGTAGGCGGTCGTCGAAGTCGTCTCCGCCGTGTCGATGTGCAGGTAGAACGTCAGGCTGGCGTGGCAGCCGGCCGGGATGCTCACCGACTGCGCGACGGACTCCGTGTGGGTGGAGCCGTAGCCGTCGAGGTAGGCGGAGTAGGTGCCGCCGTGCGCGGCCTGACCCGAGGACGCCCACTGGCCGATGGCCCCGGTCGTGCCGGTCCAGTTCGCGGAGCCCGACTCGTAGCCGCCGTTGACGATCTTCTGGCCGGAGCAGCCGGTGGTGGTGCCGACGGTCCAGCTGAACGACGCCGTGCCGGTCTTGTTGGCCGCGTCCTTGGCCGTCACCGTGACGCTCGAGGTGCCCGCGGTGGTCGCGGTGCCCGAGATCGTGCCGGTGGAGGCGTTGATGGACAGGCCGGCCGGCAGACCGGTGGCGGTCCAGGAGTACGGCGAGGTGCCGCCCGAGGCCGACAGCGGCAGGTTCACCGCGGTGCCGGTGACGGTTGACTGGTTGCCCGGGTTCGAAACCGTGACGGTGCCGGTCGCCGAGCAGGTCGGGTCGGCCGACTGCGCCGGCACGGAGATCGCGTCCCACGCCGCCTTGACGGTGTTGAACTCGGTGCAGGAGCCCGGGAAGAGGTTCTTCGCCGCGGTCAGCGTCCAGGTGCGGTACTTCAGGTACGAGCTGCCGGAGGTCTTGAGCAGCATCGCGTTGTAGAAGATCTTCACCGCGTTCTGGACACCGATGCCGGTGACCGACGAGCTGTTGCACGTGGTGCTGGTCGGCTGCCCGTTGGTCGGGTTGGTGCCTTCGGCCAGCAGGTAGAACCAGTGGTTGCCGGGGCCGGCGGCCGCGTGCACCTCACCGTTGGGGACCGAGCTGTCGTAGCAGTTCTTGTCGCCCAGCGCCGACGGGTTGTACATGTTGCGGATCGGGCCGGAGCCGACCAGGTTCACCGACTCGCCGACGAGGAAGTCCGGCACGTCGCCGCCCGAGGGCTCGTTCGCGAACCACTCGGTGGAGGCGCCGAAGACGTCCGCGACGAACTCCTGTGTGCCCGAACCCGAGATACCGCCCGGGGTGTGGTCGTCGATGCCGTGGCCGTGTTCGTGCGCGACGACGTCGATCGAACCGATCCACTGGTTCTGCGTGTTGTGGCCGATCTGGACCTGGGTGCCGTCGTAGTAGGCGTTCTCGTCGTTCAGGCCGACGCGGATCGGCCAGCCGCCGCCGTTGCCGTCGAAGCCGTTGCGCCCCAGCCACTGCGAGAGCATCTTGTTCTCGGTCTGGGCGGCGAAGAGCGAGTCGACGCAGCCGGTCTCGCGGCTGGTCGCGTTGCCGTTGCCCCAGGCGTCGTCCGGCCCGCTGAAGGTCGTGTTGCTGGCCGCGTCCTGGCAGGACGTGTTGGTGATGGCCGGGTCCTTCAGCGTGTACGTGCTGCCCGAGTGGGTGGTGTCGAGGTGCACCGGGTTCGGGCGGTTGTACGCGCTGGTGCCGTCGCCGTTCATGACGTGCTCTTGGGTCTTGAGCACCTTGCCGGTGGCGGCGTCGACGATGACGTCGAGGCGGCTCGGGCCTTCGGCGTCCCGGCCGGCGACGGTGCTCTTCCAGGCCAGCGTCGGCGTGCCGAGCGCGTAGACGACCTGCTGGGCGGGGCTCACGCTGTCCACGGCGGACAGCTGCTGCCGCGCGGTCGCCTCCGCCGCGGCCCCGGTCACCTTCGCGGTGGTCGAGGCGAGGTTGATGGTCTGGTCCTGTGCGACGGAGGTGCCGAGCACCTGGCCCGTCGAGTTGGTCGCGACGACGAAGTCGCCGCCGACCACGGGCAGGCCCTTGTAGCTGCGCTCGTAGGGGATGTACTGGAGGCCGTTGGTCGAGGAAATCGCTTTCTGGGCCTGGAAAACGTCGTCCGCGCTGGCGTGCAGCGCGGCGGGCCTGCTCGCCACGAGACCGGCGGCCGCGGTCGTGGCCTGGGCCAGGGCGCTCGGGGCGGCGTTCGGGGTGGGTTGCGCCTGTGCGGTACCGGTGATGCAGAGCGCGCCGACGAGCACGCCGGTTGCTGCCAAGACGACTGGCCGTCTCAGTTCCATCGAGGGATCTCCTCCGGGCAGGGTGAACCAGACCCGGGTTCGAGACCGGGCCGGATCAAGGGGGACGAGAGGTGGTGCTGTGGAACGGAAATCAGAATCCGGTGCCGGAGGCTCGTGAACAAGCGACTAACGTACGGTCTTATCTACCGGACGCAATAACTCCCAAAAAGGACATTTCCCGCTATTGGGATCGGTCACCTGACCGTCCACTCAGGACAGGAAGCGGATCACCGCCGTTCGGGTGATCTTTCCCGCGTCCGAAACGACGAAGGCCCCTTCGCCGGGGATCGGCGAAGGGGCCTTAGGTGATACGACTGTGTCAGGCGGTCTTCTCGCGCTTCGGGAGCTTCCAGCCCGGGCGCACGAAGTGGCACGTGTACCCGTTCGGAATGCGCTGCAGGTAGTCCTGGTGCTCCGGCTCGGCCTCCCAGAAATCGCCCACCGGGCTGACTTCGGTGACGACCTTGCCCGGCCACAACCCGGACGCGTCGACGTCGGCGATGGTGTCTTCGGCGACGCTCTTCTGCTCGTCGTTCTCGAAGTAGATCGCCGACCGGTAGCTCAGGCCGATGTCGTTGCCCTGGCGGTTCTCCGTCGTCGGGTCGTGCACCTGGAAGAAGAACTCGAGCAGGTCGCGGAACGTGGTCCGCGCCGGGTCGTAGATCACCTCGATGGCCTCGGCGTGGGTGCCGTGGTTGCGGTAGGTGGCGTTCGGGACGTCGCCGCCGCTGTAACCGACCCGGGTCGAGATCACCCCGGGCTGACGGCGGAACAGCTCCTGCATCCCCCAGAAGCAGCCGCCGGCCAGGACGGCCCTTTCGGTTGACGTGGTCACGGCGTCACTCCTTCTCCTCGTGTGGTGCTGCCACCTGTACAACTTCGGTGGTCAGGAGATGATTCCACGAGGGGATTACGGAAGCCTGACGTCACCCGGCCCGGAGATCTCGGCGTGCAGGTCGGTGGTGCGGGTGACGAGCAATTCCTTCCGCTCCGGGGTGAGGGTGCCGGCAGCGAACCGACGCTACCTTCTGCTTGGTATCGATGATATCGGCTGGTAGCGTCGCGGGTTCGCGAAGTACCTCGCCGGCAAATGGTCCGCGAAGCCGTCCGGCGACCCGGTGCGCGATCTGCGCGACGGCTGGGGACAACCACGTGCGTTCGCCCTCGACAACCCCGACCACTACCGCTGATGTATTCGGGCCTCTCGACGCCGCCGGGCTGGCCGGCGCGGTTGAGCGTCCACAGTGGACGTTGAGCCGGACGGCCGCGCCGGTTGGGCCGTCTGCCGGGGCGGCGTCTCGGTTTCGTTTTCCGGTAGTGGCCGTGACCGGGCCGGGGTGAGACGATGGGCCGGGGCCACCCCGATCCGGTCCCGGGGGAGGCGCGCCATGCGCGACCGGCACCAGGCCGTCGTGGAGAGGACCAGCGGCGGCGCGCTGGTCGTCGAGGTCCGCGGCGAGCTGGACATCGGCACCGTGTTGCGGTGGACGACGCTGATCGAAGCCGCCATCTGCGAGCTGCCGGAACCGCATCTGCTGGTGCTCGACCTGATGGCGCTGGAGTTCCTGTCGGCGCAGGGGGTCCGGGGCCTGTTCGCGGCGATCGAGTGCTGCCGCGACCGCGGCACGGCCGGCTGCTTGATCGTCAACCCAGGGAGCGTGGCCGACCGGGTGGTGCGGATGGCGGGGCTGGCCGACCGGGTGCGGGTGTTCCCGAACCGGCTCACGGCGATCGCCGCCTGCCAGCCGGTGGAGATGCGGTGGCTGCCGGGCTGACCGGCTGGCGCACCGGACGACTCGCGTGCCCAGGTGGACGACACGCGTGCCCATCCGGACGACTCGGTGCGAGGGAGAGCTTCCGCCGTGTCGTCCGGCCGAGTACGCGTGGGGTCAGGCTGGGCACTGCCGTCAGGCCGGTTCGCGCACCAGGTCCGCCGCGGCCTCCGCGAACGCGCGCACCCGGGCCGTCGCGGAGCCGTCCGGCCAGACGAGACCCCACTCGAGCCGGGGCGCGCCGTCGAGCGGGACGTACGCGACGTCGGGCCGCGGGTAGTAGCGCCGGATGTGGGCGCCGACCGGCAGCACGCCTTCGCCCGCGCCGGCCAGCGTGAGCAGCTCCTGCAGCCCGGCGCGCGGCCGGAGCACCGCGCCGGGCGCGTGGTCGTCCAGCCACGGGTCCGGCAGCGCGCAGCGCAGCACCGTGACCCGCGCCAGGTCCGCGACCGGCACGGCGTCCCGCCCGGCGAACGGATGACCCGCCGCGACGGCGAGGAAGCGCGTCTCCCGCACCAGCACCGGGCCGGTGACCAGGCCGGGGGCGTCGAGCGGGAGCCCGGCGAGCACGACGTCCACCTCGCCCTCGCGCAGCCACGGCAGGACCTCGGCCGGGCGCACCTCGCGGAACTCGACCTCGCAGCCGGGCGCCCGCCGCCGGAACAGCTCGGCCACCCCGGCCAGCAGCTGGCCACCCGCGGCGTCGCCGAACGCGACGCGCAGCGTGCCGGTCACCCCGCGGCCCGCCTCGACCGCCCGGGCCAGGGCCGCTTCGACCGCCGACCAGGCCGGTCCGAGGTCGGCGAGGAGCTGCCGCCCGATCGCCGTCAGCTCGACGCGGCGGCTGGTGCGGGTGAACAGGGGCGCGCCGATCCGCCGTTCCAGCTTCCGGATCGTCTGGCTGACCTGGGCGGTCGACACGCGCAGCCGTTCCGCGGTGCGGCCGAAGTGCAGCTCGTCGGCCAGCGTCAGGAACGACTCGACCTCACGGGTCTCCGCCATGTCGCTCCTCCATCGTTAACCCCTGCTTCACGATCGTGGCACAGAAGCGCGTTGATCGGCATCGCAGGCATGGCGACGCTGGAAGCATGAACCACCACGACCACCTCGAGATCGTCGACGCCCTGTACCGCTTCGGGCTCGGCCAGGACCTCAAGGACCGGGACCTGTTCGCGTCGTCGTTCGCCGCCGACGCGGAGCTGGACTTCCGGCCGGCGGCCGCGCGCTGGGGCGCGAAGCCGCCGCTGATGGCGGGCCGGGACGCGATCGTCGACACGATCCTCGCGCTGTTCGAGGGCCGCGTCGACACGACGCACCAGGTGACCAACCCGCGCGTCGCGGTGGACGGCGACACCGCGCGGCTGACGGCCCTGGTCGAGGCCCAGCACCTGCTGAGCGACGACCACGCCAAGCACGCGCTGCTGAAGAACCGCTACGACGTGACGCTCGTCCGCGACGGCGACCGCTGGGTCATGCGCCGGGTGCGGATCGAAAACGCTTGGTACACCGGCGATCCGGTCGCGATCTTCGGCTGAGCTACTCGCCGCGCATCGAGCGGCGGATCTCGGCCAGCCGGTCCTTGGCGGCCTGGTCGCGGTCGGCGATCTTCTTGTCGAGGGCTTCGGTGGTGTTCTCCGTACCCAGCCCCGCGACGTCCTGGGCTCCCAGCGACGTCGTGTAGCGGTTCTCGACCTTGTCGCGGACGAAGTCGAAGCTGGGCACCCCACCCTCGCTGTAGTCGGCGTCCGGCAGCGGCGGCGAAGGGATCGCCGGCGCGGCGGTCGGCGTCTCGTCGACTATCTCGGCGTCCACGACGTCCGGCTCGTCCTGGGGTTTGTCCATCTCCCGACCTTAGCGCCGGTGGCGGCCCGGCGGTTCGGCGAGGGACTCGCGGACGGCCCGTTCGACCAGGATCGGGACGAACGCGTGGATCCGCGCGGCGGCGAACCGGGTCCGCTCCCGTTCGACGAGGGCGTGGGCGGAGGTGCGGTCCAGGTCCGTGTAGTCCTGGCGCAGCCGGTCCTCGACCACGTGCAGCTGGAGGTCGAGCTGAGCGGAGGCGATGGTGTCGAGCGTCTGGGTGGTCATGGAGGTCTAATACCGCGCCAGAAGAACCCGGGATGAACTGAAGATGAACGACAGGTGAGGCTCGGCCAGTGGGTAATTCGGCCGTGGGGGCGCGCGGTCCGGTGGGGAATTCTCGATGCGCACAGACGGTGTCCGGAGGGAGCAGACCATGAGTGCCGGAGCCTACCGCGCCGAAACCACCGAAATGGGGACGGTCGCCAAGGCGGTCGAAGAAGTCGGGTCGTCCTTCCTGTCGACCACCCGCGATCTGGAAGGCCTGGTGCTGGACGCGATGTCGTTCGCCGGCATCGGCAGCGGGGTCGCCGCCGCGAACTCGGCGTTGCACTCTTCGCTGGGCAGCGCGCTCCAGAAGTTCCTGAGCCTGATCACGAACGTCAACCGGAACGTCCAGACGGCCGCGAACGGCTACAACGCGGCCGACTCCGACGTCGCTCAGGCCTACGGCGGTGGCCAGAACGCCGCCCAGGGCGGCGGGGGAGCGGCGGCCGCGGCGGCGCCACCGCAGCTCGACGCGCGGGTCGTCGACTCGATCATGCGCTCCGAAGGCGCGACGGGGGAGCAAGGCGGCGTGCCGGAGGCGTACGGCTTCCGGCAGAACATGCACAACGGCTACGACCGGATCATCGCCGCGCGCGAGCAGTACGGCATCGGCAGCGCGGAAGAACGCGCCGTCGTCTCGGACCTGATGACCGCGAACGCGCGCACCGCGGGCGCGCTCAACTTCACCGATCCCGGCACGCAGGCCGCGGTCATGTCCGGCGCGCACATGCGCGGCGCCGGCGGTGTGCGCGCGATCCTCAACCACATGGGGGGCGACGACATCGTCCGGAGTTCGGGCACGATCAGCGACACGGCGATCCAGCATGCGCAGGGCCTCACGCCGGAGCAGTTCCAGCAGGAGTTCCACGACGCGCGCATCGAGTACGACCGCCAGATCTACGGGGACACGACCACCCGCCAGGGCGGCCACACGGCGAACTGGTGGGACCGCTACGGCAATGGTCTGACCCAGCGCTACGACCGCGAGCAGGACGAGTTCCTCCAGCTGTCGCAGCCGCAGGAGTGATCGCGGGTTCGAAGATCGCGGAACTGGGCACCCTACCTCCTGTAGCCGAACGACAACGGGAGGCACACGATGAACCGGAGGATGATCGCACTACTGGGCGGGGTCGCCGCGATGGCGGGGACCGTGGCGTTCGCGGGTACGGCCGAAGCGGCGTCGACGCCGTGCAGTGCCGAAGCGAAGGCCTGCGTCCAGCGCAGTTCGAATACGGCGTGGCTGACGGACGGCGCCGGGAACGTCACCTACGGCGGCGTCCCGATCACCGTCGGGCTCGCGAAGTACCCGACGCCGGTCGGGACGTTCCACGTGCAGTACAAGGACATCGACCACTACAGCAAGCAGTACAACGGGCCGATGCCGTACTCGGTGTTCTTCACGACCACCGGCGTGGCGTTCCACCAGGGCAGCTTGAAGGCGAAGTCGCACGGGTGCGTGCACCTTTCGCACGCGGCCGCGGTGACGTTCTACAACTCGCTGCACCCGGGTGACGTCGTCCAGGTCGTCCCCTGATCCGTCCGGTGTGGACGGTCCAGGAGCGCGCCGGTGACGGCGCCGAACACCAGGTGGTCCAGGACCTGCGGGGCGCGGGGAAGCGCCCGCACGGCCGGGTAAGCCCGGCCGGCTACGCCCAGGTCCAGCGCCGCGATCACCAGCCCGGCCGCCGCGCCCCGGAGCAGTCCGAGGCGGTGGCGGCGGGCGGTCGCGGCGAGGACCCCGGTCCAGGCGGCCGAGACGACTGCATGCGCGATCAGCCCGGCGGCGACGCCGGGCCGGTCGCGTCGGCCGGGGAGCAGGGTGCCGGCCGCTCGGGTCGCGGCGAGGAGATCGTGGCCGGTGAGCAAGGCGTGGGCGGTCGACGGTATCCCGCTGACTGTCGCCGCGACGGCTCCGGCGCGGAAAGCCCTGCGAGCCGATGACATGAAAGACTCGTTCACCTCGCCAGACGACATGAACGACTCTTTCATGCAAGGCCGGGTAGTTAGGGCGGTGGGTGTGGCGTCAACCCCCATGACATAAGGCAACGGAGCTTCCGCTAGAACATCGTCGACCAAGATCAACGT
>NZ_JBFBBZ010000029.1:51034-127146 GCF_040682935.1 Amycolatopsis sp. NPDC051061 | reverse complement strand
CCGGCATGTGGCAGCTGATCAACGGGATCGGTCGGGTCACGAAGCAATTGGTCTGGGATCGGGAGTCCGCGATCGGCGGGACCGGGCGGGTGAGCGTCCCGGCGGCGGCGTTCGCCGGGACTTTGGCCACGAAGATCGTGCTCGCGCCGCCGCGGGACCCGGAGTTCAAGGGCATGGTCGAGCGGAACAACCAGTTCCTGGAGACCTCGTTCCTGCCCGGCCGGGTCTTCACCTCACCCGCGGACTTCAACACCCAGCTGGATGAGTGGCTGGCCCGGGCGAACAACCGGACCGTCCGCTCCATCCAAGGTCGCCCGGTGGAGCTGCTGGAGACCGATTACCAAGCGATGTTGCCACTGCCGCCAGTTGCCCCGCCGATCGGGCTGAACCAGCGGGTCCGGCTCGGCCGCGACTACTACGTGCGGGTCGACACCGTCGACTACTCCGTCGACCCGAGGATGATCGGCCGATTCGTTGACGTCACCGCCTCACCGGGTGAGGTGAGGGTGTTCTGCGACGGTCAGCTCGTCGCCCGGCACGACCGCTGCTGGGCCAAGCAGGTTGTGATCACCGACCCGACCCACCAGCAGGCCGCGGCCTTGCTGCGCAAGAACTTCGCGGCTGAACGCCTGCGCCGCGAGTCCTCCGGCGAGACCCGCCGTCACGCTGACGGACACGTCGTCGCGATGCGGGCCCTGCCGGACTACGACGCCCTCTTCGGCGTCGATTTCACTGCACCACCAACGAAAGCGAGCAACACGTGAGCACAACCAAGCCCACCGCCGCGGCGTCGAAGGACGGGCTACCGTCCCAGATCGCCTATCTCACTCGGGCGCTCAAGACCCCGACGATCGGGGCGTTCTGGGAGCAACTGGCCGGCCAGGCCCGCGACGAGAACTGGTCGCACGAGGAATACCTCGCCGCGCTGCTGCAGCGCCAGGTCGCCGACCGCGAGTCCAAAGGCACCGTCATGCGGATCCGCACTGCCCACTTCCCGGCGGTGAAAACCTTGGAGGACTTCAACCTCGACCATCTGCCTTCGCTGCGCCGCGATATCTTGGCGCATCTGTCGACCGGCACGTTCGTCGCCAAGGCCGAGAACGTCATCCTGCTCGGCCCGCCCGGCATCGGCAATACCCACCTCGCGATCGGGCTCGGGGTCAAAGCCACCCAGACCGGTTACTCGGTGCTGTTCGACACGGCCAGCAACTGGATCGCCCGGCTCACCGCCGCCCACCACGGCAACCGGCTCGAGGACGAACTGAAGAGGATCCGCCGCTACAAGCTGATCATCATCGATGAGGTCGGCTACATCCCGTTCGACCAGGACGCGGCGAACTTGTTCTTCCAGCTCATCGCCTCCCGCTATGAGCAGGGCTCAGTGATGGTGACCTCGAACCTGCCGTTCGGGCGCTGGGGCGAGACGTTCTCCGACGACGTTGTCGCCGCGGCCATGATCGACCGTCTGGTCCACCACGCCGAAGTTCTTACCCTCACCGGCGACTCCTACCGGACCCGCCAGCGCCGCAACCTGCTACGCGACCAGCAGCAGAACCCCGACCAGAACTAGACGACAACACCGCGGAGGGGGTCAATTTTCCGGAGACCACCCGGGGTCAAAGTTCCCGAAGCGTTGACAGACGGCTCGGTGGACTGTCTCGTGACCAGCCCGCCGTACTGGCGGCTGCGCGACTACGCACCCGACACCTGGACGGGAGGCCGGCCCGGGTGCCGTCACCGCCCGGCCGGCATCGGCACCGGTGACGATCGCAGCCACAGGTGTCGATGCCGGGACTGCGGGGCGCAGCGAGAGCACTCGCAGATCGGGCTGGAGCCCACGGCCGACGACTACGTCGGCACCCTGCAAGCCGTATTCGCTTCCGCGCGCCGCGTGCTCACCCCTCGGGCGACGGTATGGATCAACCTGGGCGACAGTTACTCCACCAACTCCGACGGCTACTGGTGCACGACGCCCGGCCAGCCGGGCAGCCGCACTACCGGCCCGTTGCGGACGTGCCACACAAGAACCTGCTCGGCATGCCGTGGCGTCTCGCCCTCGCGCTGCAAGGCGGCGGGTGGATCCTGCGGTCCGCGATCGTCTGGCACAAGCCCCATGCGACCCCGACACCGATCCGGGACCGGCTCGCTACGTGCCACGAGATGATCTTCCTCTTCGCCACCCGGCCGGACCACTACCTCACCCTCGACCCGATCCGCCAGGCCCACGTCCGCCTCCGATCTCGCCACGCCGAGCGCGGCGCCGGCACACCGAGTACTGCTCACCGAACGGGGACGTGCGCTTCTGCTCAGCAACCCCGCGGACACGATTTTGGTGACGTGTGGACCATCCGGCCGGATCGGTCGCGGGAGGGTCATCCCGCCCCTTCGCCGCTGGAGATCCCGCGTCGTTGCATCACCATCGGCTGTCCGCCAGGATGGCACGTTCTCGACCCGTTCAGTGGTGGCGGCACCACCGGCGTCGCGGCCCGCGCACTTGGCCGCCGCTTCACTGGCATCGACACCAACCCCGACTACCACTGGATCGCGCGGCGCCGACTTGCCCACGTCCACGTCCACGGCGCCGAGCGTCGGAGTACGCGATGACGCGGCCTGCAGACATGACAGTCAGGCTGAGCGTGGGCGATGCGGTGGAGGTGGTCGCCGCGATGCCGCCGGCGTCGGTGAACTGCGTGGTGACATCGCCGCCGTATTGGGGCTTGCGTGACTACCGTGTCGCCGGTCAGTACGGAGCCGAGTCCACTGTAGATGGCTACGTGTCGCGCCTTGTCGGATTGTTCGACAAGCTGCGTCGAGTCCTCTCCCGCGACGGGACAGCGTGGCTGAACCTGGGTGACTGCTTCGGCGGTTCGTGGGGCAATTACGTCGCCGACGGGTCGGTGGCGCGGACAGCGTCAGCGCGGGCCGCGACCGGCTACGGCGTGCATCGGCCGCCCCAATCGGCTCGCCGAAGCAAAGACCTGGTCGGGGTTCCCTGGCGGGTGGCGCACTCGTTGCAGCAGCGAGGCTGGATCCTGCGCAACGCAGTGGTGTGGGAGAAGCCGAACGCTCGACCGGAGAGCGTGCGGGATCGGCTGGCGCAGCGCTACGAGCTGGTGTTCCTGCTGACGCAATCGGAGACGCACTGGTTGTCCTCAGAGGTCTGGAGCGCCGACGGGATGACGGACCTGTGGACGGTTCCGGCGGGGCGTTCTCGTACCGGGCATCCGGCCGCGGGAACCCTGGAGATCGCGCGACGCTGTGTCCGCTTGGGATGCCGGCGCGGTGGTGTCGTGCTCGACCCGTTCTGCGGCAGCGGAACCACGGGCCTTGCCGCGCTGGAGTACGGATGTTCGTTCATCGGGATCGACCTGGATCCTGCCTGCCGAGATCTCGCGCATCGCCGCCTTGCCGAATTTGTGGAGGCGGTGTGAAGGCAGGGAAGAGCGTCAGCGACGTGATGACGGCAGCTGACGTCGCGGCACTGCCGGCCGTGGTCGATCTCATGACGGCCGCGCAAGCGTTGCGAATCGGGCGGACCACCGCCTACGCCTTGGCGCGCGACGGGGACTTCCCGTGCCCGGTTCTGCGAGTGGGTGGTGAGTATCGCGTCCCGACCGCTGGGCTCCGGCGGGTGCTCGGGCTGGATTCGTCCACCGGCTGAATTTTCGAGGCTCGGGCTTCCCCGAGTGCTGTCTGCAGCGCGAGGATCGCGGCAACCCGCTGATTCAACGAAGGGATGGTGCCAGAGGTGGCAGAAGGATCGGTGTACAAACGCTGCTCCTGCAAGGACGGTAAGGGCCGAGGCCTGGGTACGGAGTGCCCGAGGCTGGAGCAGAGCAAGCACGGGCAGTGGTGCTACCGGATCGAGCTGCCCGCCGACCGTGGGGGAAAGCGCAGGCCCAGGCGGCGCAGCGGGTTCGCCACTGCGAAAGAGGCGCAGAAGGAGCTGGATCACGTCGGCGATCTGCTGGCTATCGCCGGAGATGACGACGAGGACACGCTGGGCAAGATCGCCGACGTGATCGCCGCAGCAATCACCGCGCGGAAGACGCTGCCGGAACTGGAAGATATGCGTCGCCTGGTGCGCGCCGGGGCCGAGGTGCTGGAGCACCCGCTGATGGGCGATGTGTTCACCGCGTTCCTGGCGAAGAAAAGAAGACCCGCAGCCGCAACACCTACCGCTCGTACGAGTCGCACGTGCGGCTCTACCTCCGGCCCCACCTCGGGCACATCCGCCGGGACAAGCTGCGTGTGGCCCACTTGGAGGGGATGTTCGACGCGATCGTCGAGCACAACGATGTGATCGCCGAATACCGGGCCAGTAAAGACCCGCGCAAGGTCGCTGCGGTGAAGTGGCAGCGCCCGGTGGGACCCACTTCGATCCGGCGGATCCGCGAGACGCTGCGAGCGGTGCTGAGTCCTGCGGTCAAAGAGGGCCTGCTGACGGTGAATGTGGCGTCGCTGGTGGAGCTGCCGCCGGCGGTTCGTCCGACGCCGAAGGTGTGGACCGAGGAGCGGGTGGCGCGGTGGCGGCTGACGGGGGAGATCCCGTCTCCGGTGATGGTGTGGACTCCGGTCCAGACCGGCCGGTTCCTCGACCACTCGGTCAACGATCGGCTGTACCCGTTGTTTCACCTGATCGCGCACGTTGGGCTTCGTCGTGGGGAGGCGTGCGGGCAGCGGCGTTCGGACACTTATCTGGATTCGGCCACGCTGGAGGTGGCGAACCAGATCGTGCAGTACGGCTGGGAGACTGGCGAGTCGGCGCCGAAGACGACCTCGTCCGAAGGGCTCGTGGCCTTGGACGCTGACACGGTCGTCGTGCTGCGCCAGCATGAGGCCAATCAGGACGCGGCTCGTGCCCGGCTCGGCAGCGACTGGGTCGACACGGACCTGCTGTTCACTCAGCCTGACGGTAGCCCGCTGCACCCGGCCGATGTCACCGCCCGGTTCCAGGAGCTGACCCGTCGAGCCGGGTTGCCGCCGATCCGGCTGCACGATCTACGCCACGGTGCTGCCACGCTGGCGCTCGCGGCGGGGGTGGACATGAAGGTCGTGCAGCACATGCTGCGGCACTCCTCGATAACCGTGACCTCGGACACTTACACCACTGTGCTGCCCGAGGTCGCGTTGGCCGCGGCCGAGGCGACCGCCAAGATCATCCCGCGGACGGCATCGCGACTGCTCGGGCACATCTCGGGCTCTTCACCGACCATTGTGGACGGAAGGGAAGCGGAAGAAATGACTCCAGATAACGCAAAACCCCAGGTCGAAGAAGTCTTCGACCTGGGGAGTGGGGGTGCGCCATCAGGGACTCGAACCCCGAACCCGCTGGTTAAGAGCCAGCTGCTCTGCCAATTGAGCTAATGGCGCCGGTGTCTGCCGGAGGTTTCCCTCGGCGACGTGGAAAACATTAGCACCCGGTTCCGAGGCCCGTTTCAGGGGGGTCCCGTTGGTGACTTCCGGCGTTGCCGCCCCGCTGTCGCGGCTGGTCGGGCACACTGTAGTCGGACATCGACGGCGAAACAGGCGGGTGCGCATGACGAGTGTGGGGGTGCGGCTGCTGGTGGCCGCGGGCGTGATCGGCCTCACGGTGGCCGGCTGCAGCAGTGGTAGCCCTTCGAGTGAACCGCCGAAGGCGACGCCGTCGTCGAGTGCGCCGAAGCCCGCGCCGAAGCCCGCCGTGCTCACGCTGAGCCCTGCGAAGGATGCCAAGGACGTCGCGCCCGGGGAGCTCGTCAGTGTCGTCGTTGCCGACGGGAAGGTCGGGGACGTGAAGCTGGCCGGGGCCGATGGCAAGGTCGTCGCCGGGAAGGCGCGCGCCGATGGCTCGGGGTGGGACTCCGCCGAGCCGCTCGGCTACAACAAGGCCTACAAGCTGACCGCCACCGCGACCGGCACCGATGGCAAGCCCGTGACGCAGGAGTCGTCGTTCACGACCGTCAAGCCCGCGCGGCAGCTCGGCGTCTCGGTGAACCTCGACGAGGGCGAGACCGTCGGCGTCGGGATGCCGCTGATCTTCACCTTCAGCGGGAACGTCGCCGACAAGGCCGCCGCCGAGAAGGCGCTCAAGGTCACCGCCGAGCCCGCCACCGAGGGGGCTTTCCGCTGGTCCGGCGACAAGCAGGTGACCTGGCGGCCGAAGGACTACTGGAAGAGCGGCACCAAGATCAAGGTTGACGCCGCCGTCTACGGCAAGGCGCTCGGCAAGGGCACCTACGGCCGCGAGGACAAGAAGATCACCGGCACCATCGGCGACAAGCTCGTCGCGGTCGCCGACGGCCAGACGCACCAGATGACGGTGACGATCAACGACAAGGAGGTCAAGACCATGCCGACCTCCATGGGCAAGCCCGGCCACAACACCCCGGCCGGCACCTACACCGTCATGAGCGAGCACACCGGCTACACCATGAACTCCGCCACCTACGGCGTCCCGGAAGACTCGCCCGGTGGGTACAGCACCTTCGTCCAGTACGCGATCCGCCTGTCCTACAGCGGCATTTTCTACCACTCCGCCCCGTGGTCGGTGCGGCAGCAGGGCCACAGCAACGTCAGCCACGGCTGCCTCAACCTGTCCACCGAGAACACGAAGTGGCTGATGGACACGTCCAGGAAGGGCGACGTCGTCACCGTCCAGAACAGCGGCGGCCCGAAGCTCGAGCCCACCGACGGCTGGAGCGTCTGGCAGCTGTCCTGGGACGAGTGGCGGACCGCCGCGAACTAGCGCTCGTCGTACTCCGCGCGGGCGGCCGCGATCAGCGGCAGGTGCGTGAGGCTCCACTCGAGCAGCGGCGCGGTGGCTTCGCGCAGCGTCCGGCCCATCGACGTCAGCTCGTAGCTGACGTGCGGTGGCATGACGGCGTGGACCGTGCGCGTCACGATCCCGTCGCGCTCGAGGTCGCGCAGGGTGGCGGTGAGCATGCGCTGGCTGATGCCGTCGATGGACCGCTTGAGCTCGGTGAAGCGCCGCGGCCCGTCCTTGAGCATGCGCACGACCAGCAGCGCCCACTTGTCGCCGACGATCCCGAGGACTTCGCGGGCCTGGCACGGGTCCTGCACGGTTACCTCCTGAGAACCGGGGCACGGAAAAGTGCCGTATTGCCCGGGGTGCTTCGAGTGATCACGATGGTGCCATGACCACATTTCTGCTGGTACACGGCGCTTGGCACAGCGGGCGAGCTTGGGATCGCGTCGTCCCGCTCCTGGAATCCGCCGGCCACCGCGTACTCGCGCCGTCGCTGACCGGCTACGGCGACAAGGCCCACCTGCTGAGCCCGGAGGTCGGGCTCGGCACGCACATCGACGACATCGTCAGCCTGCTCGAGAACGAACACGACGTCGTGCTCGTCGGGCACAGCTACGCCGGGATGGTCATCTCGGGCGCCGCCGACCGGCTTCCGGAGCGGATCGCGCGGCTGGTGTTCCTCGACGCGATGGTCCCCGAAGACGGCGAGACCGCGGCTGACGTCATCCCGCTCACGAAGCAGCTGATCGACAGCGCCGTGGACGGCTGGCGGGTGCCACCGATGGGCCTGTTCGGCGTCACCGATCCCGGCGACGTCGCCTGGCTGCGCTCGATGCTGTCCGACCAGCCGGTGCGGTGCCTGACCGAGCCGGTGCAGCTGGACAATCCGGCCGCGAAGGCGATCCCGCGCACGCACATCCACTGCGTCGGCGGGCAGCCGGCGGGCATCACCCGACGGCCCGTCCCGGCGGGCGAGCCGGTGCGGGAGCTGCCGACCGGCCACGACTGCATGATCACCATGCCCGCCGAGCTGACCGGGTTGCTGCTCGAGGCCGCCTAGCCCCTCGACTCGCGCACCAGCTCCCGCGCCTCCTCTTCGGTCGCCACCGCGGGACCCGAACCCCACAGCGGCTCGTTCGCCGTCTCCCGGCTGAAGTAGACCGCGACGGCGCCGACCGCGCCCGCCGCCATCAGGTACCACGCGGGCCAGAAGTCGTGGCCGGTGGACGAGATCAGCGCCTGCATCACCAGCGGCGTCGTCCCGCCGAAGAGCGACACGGAGATGTTGAACGCGATGGACAGCGCGCCGTAGCGGATCGCGGTCGGGAACAGCGCGGGCAACGCCGCGGGCATCGAGACCTCGAAACAGAGCAGCAGCAGGCCGAGGCCCATCAACCCGAGGAAGGTGAGCACCAGGCCGCCGTCGTGCACCAGCAGCATCAGCGGCCAGGAGAGCACGAGGTAGCCGAGGCAGCCGGCCATCATCACGGGCTTGCGGCCGACCTTGTCGGTGATCCGGCCGCCGACCAGGATGATCAGCATCATCACGACCATGACGACGATGATCAGCAGCAGGCCGTGCGTCGCGTCGAGGTGCAGCTGCTCGGACAGGTACGTCGGCATGTACGACAGCAGCATGTAGTCGGTGACGTTGAAGACGAGCACCAGGCCGACGCAGATCAGCAGCGCGGGCCAGTAGTCGGTGAACATCTTCCAGAACGGCTCGCCGGAGCGGCCGCGCTTTTCGGCCTCCTCGGCGTGCTTCTGGAACGCCGGCGTCTCCTCGAGCTTGAGGCGCATGTAGAGGCCGATGATGCCGAGCGGGCCGGCGACCAGGAACGGGACGCGCCAGCCCCAGTCGAGCAGGGTCTCGTGGGGAACCCAGGCCTTCATGCCGGTGACGACGGACGCGCCGAGCACGTACCCGGACAGCGTCCCGAACTCGAGCCACGAGCCCATGAAGCCGCGTCGTTTGTCGGGGGAGTACTCGGCGATGAAGGTCGTCGCGCCGCCGTACTCGCCGCCGGTGGAGAAGCCCTGCACCATCCGGGCGACCACGAGCAGGATCGGCGACCACACTCCGATGGAGGAGTAGGACGGGATCAGCCCGATGCACAGGGTCCCGATGGCCATCATGATCATGGTGACGGCGAGGACCTTCTGCCGCCCGATCCGATCGCCGAGGGGCCCGAAGACGAGCCCGCCGAGCGGCCGCATGAGGAAGGCGGCGGTGAAGGCGCCGAACGTCCCGATCAGCCGGACCCCGGGTGAGATCGTGGGCGGGAAGAAGACCTCGGCGATGGTGTCGGCGATGTAGGCGTAGACGCCGAAGTCGAACCACTCCATGGCATTGCCGAGGGCGGCCGCGCCCACCGCCCGTTTGAGAAGCGACCGGTCGACGACCGTGATGTCCTCGTAGCGCAGCTTCTTCTTCCGCCTGATCTTCGGTGCTGAACGTGCCACCAGAACACCGTGCACCGGCGACCGGACGTTCGCACGCTGGGCCATCCGGTCGTGAGGGTTACCACCGAAGGCCGAAGGGCGCGAAAAGCAAAACCCCAGTTTGGCCAAAGATCCAAACTGGGGTGATGGGGTGAGCGACGGGTTTCGAACCCGCGACCTCCTGGACCACAACCAGGTGCTCTACCAGCTGAGCTACGCCCACCATTACCGAGGGGATCCGCTTGCGACCACCTCGCTGGCAGTAATCGTAGCGGGTGCCCTCAAGCGGATTGCAGGGGGTTACCCCTGGTGCCGTTCCTGCACTTCAGCGGCCGCGGCCTTGGCTTCGTCGCTGGTCGGGCCCGGTTGGGGGACGAAGGCGACGCGCCGGTAGTAGTCGAGTTCGCCGATGGATTCCTTGATGTCGGCCAGCGCCCGGTGCGCGAGGCCCTTCTCCGGCTTGGCGTAGTAGATCCGCGGATACCAGCGGCGGACGAGTTCCTTCACGGAAGAGACGTCGACCAGGCGGTAGTGGAGGTGGGCGTCCAGCACCGGCATGTCGCGCGCGATGAACCCGCGGTCGGTGGCGATGGAGTTGCCGGCGAGCGGCGCGGTGCCCGGCTCGGGGACGTGCTCGCGGATGTACTCGAGCACGCGGCGTTCGGCCTCTTCGAGCGTGACGCTCGAGGCGCGGACCTCTTCGGTGAGGCCGGAGTGGGCGTGCATCTCACGGACGACTTCGGGCATGCCGTCGAGTTTTTCCTCGTCGGCGTGGATGACGATGTCGACTCCGTCGCCGAGCACGTTCAGCTCCGCGTCGGTGACGAGGGCGGCGATTTCGATCAACGCTTCCTTGCCGAGGTCGAGCCCCGTCATCTCGCAGTCGATCCAGACTAGGCGGTCGGTCACCTGGTGACCCTAACCCGACATGGGGATATGAGGGGCGTTACCTGCGCGTACGGCGCGTTACGCTCGCGGTGTGGTGCAGGACACACAACAACCTCCGGCCGGTGATCACGCACCTCGCACGCGGGCTGTTCGGGAACCGGAAGCGGTGAGGAATACCTGACGCGAGCTGTCAGGTATGGCTGCGAAGCTCGGCTCACCATCGAGACAGGGGAAACCAGCCATGACCAGCACTGCCACCGCGTCGTTCGTCCTCGACGAGTGGGCGCCGCAGGCGACCGACGAGGCCGCGGGCACGGAATTCGCCCGGGTGGCGATCGCCAAGACGTTCACCGGAGCGGTCGAAGGGACCAGCACCGTCGAGATGCTGACGGCGTCCAACGCGACTTCGCGCGCGTACGTCGCCTTCGAGCGTCTCGCCGTCTCGGTCGACGGCCGCAAGGGTGCCTTCGTCCTGCACCACTCGGCCGACGAGTCCGGCTTGACGCTGAAGATCCTCACCGGCTCGGGCTCGGGCGAGCTGACCGGGATCTCCGGCACCGCGAGCATCGAGCTGGACGCCGAGCAGAACCACACGCTGGTTCTCACCTACGACCTGTAGACAGCGCGAAGGCCGTTTCGAGAGCCCCCGATTGACTCTCGAAACGGCCTTCGCCGTGTCCACCGCTCCCCGAAAGCGGGTGGACTGGATGGACCGCCCCGATAACGGCCCTTCCGCGTCCTAGTTGTTCACGATCTGGTCGACGATCTTCTTGGCGTCGTTGATCGGGATGGCGAAGCCGATCCCGACGCTGCCGGCCGAGCCGTCGGCCGAGGCCGTCGGGCTGTAGAGGGCCGAGTTGATGCCGATGACGTTGCCCTGGGCGTCAACCAGCGCGCCGCCGGAGTTGCCCTGGTTGATCGAGGCGTCCGTCTGGATCGCGGTGTAGCTCGGCGAGTCCTGGGTCTCGTTCGACGTGCGGTTGAACGGCGACTGCTGTTGCTGCTCGCCCTGGCCGATGTCGGACAGGTTCCGGTTCAGCGCGCTGACGATGCCGGTGGTGACGGTGTTCTGCAGCCCGCCCGGCGAGCCGATCGCGACGACCTCCTGGCCGACGGCCAGCTTGCTCGAGTCGCCCAGCGTCGCCGCGGTCAACCCGCTCGCGTTCTGGGCCTGGACCACCGCGATGTCCGCCTTGGTGTCCGCGCCGACCACGCCGGCCTGGTACTTCTTGCCGTCGGAGGTGGTGATCACGACGCTCTGGGCGCCGTCGACGACGTGCGCGTTGGTCAGGATCCGGCCGTTCGAGGTGAGGATGACACCGGAGCCGATCGCCTCGCCTTGGCCGGTGGTCACGTTGATCTGGACCACGCTCGGCGTCACCTTCGCCGCGACGCCGCTGACGTCGCCGGAGGTGGAGTTCGAGACCGTCTGCCCGGTGGCCGCCGGCGAGCTCACCGACGTCGTCGCGCCGTCCGCCGAGTTCGTGGTGAGCCCGACGATCGCGGCGCCGCCGACGCCGCCGACCAGCGCGGCGCCGAGGGCGGTCGCGCTGACGATCATCGCGACGCGGCCGCCCTTGCGCGGCTTGGTCTTCAGCGCCGTGGGTGCCTGCCCCGGTTGCTGGAGTGGCGGCGGCTGCTGGGTGAACAGAGGGTTCGGCGCGGCCTGCTGCTGGTAGCCGTACTGCGGCTGCGGCTGCTGCTGCGCGTACGGCCCGTACTGCTGGGTGCTGTGGTGCGGCTGGTGCCCACCGGGTGAGGCGGGGCCGGGCCGACTCTCGTTCTCGGTCATGCACCTAGATTCGCGCCCGTGCTTGTGAACAACCTGTGGAAATACCTCAGGCTTTGCTGAGAAGAATCAGCTGAGAAATCTCAGGCGATCCTCAGGCGTCAGACGAAGAACGACGGCACGTCCAGGGCACCTCCCGCGGCTTCGAACTCTTCGTGGACGGCCGTCCGCAGTTCGGCGTCGCCCAGGTAGTCCGCCGCGGTCAGGGCCAGGCCCAGCGCGCCGTCGCGGACGCCCGCGTCGCCCGTCTCCGAACCGGCCGCGGCCGCGAACTCCTTGGTGTGCAACGCGACCGTCGGTCCCGAGACGGCGAGCATCGGGTGCAGCGCGGGCATCCGGTAGGAGAGGTTGCCCAGGTCCGTCGATCCCGTGAGCGACTCCGGGACGATGCCCGGCGGGAGTGGCTTGCGGCCGGTACCCGCCTGGTTGACCGACCAGCGGCCGGCGAGCGCGGTGTTGAAGCGGATCGGCAGGTAGGCGGCCTGGGCGTCCCAGGTCAGCTCGACGCCGCAGCCGGTCATCGACGCCGCGCCCTCCGCGATCGACGTCATGCGCGCGGCGAGGTCGCGCAGCGTGTCGGGGGACTGGGAGCGGAGGTAGAACAGCAGCGCGGCGCGGGCCGGGATGACGTTCGGCCGGGCGCCGCCATCGGTGAAGATGCCGTGGACGCGGTCGCTCTGCGGGAGTTGCTGGCGCAGCGCCGAGACGCCCTGGTAGGCCGCGACGGCGGCGTCGAGCGCGTTGCGGCCCATGAACGGCTGTGCCGAAGCGTGCGCGCCGACGCCGTGGAAGACCATCTCCAGCTGACGCCGGCCCAGGAACGGGTGCAGCGCGATGTCGTGGCTGAACGGGTGCAGCATGATCACCGCGTCGACGTCGTCGAACACGCCGGCGCGGGCGAGGATCTCCTTGCCGCCCCCGCCTTCCTCGGCCGGAGTGCCGATCAAGCTGACCCGGCCGCCGAGGCGTTCGGCGACGGTGGCGGCGCCGAGGAAGCCGCCCGCGGCCGTCGTGCAGATGACGTTGTGGCCGCACGCGTGGCCGAGGCCGGGAAGCGCGTCGTACTCGGCGAGGACGGCGATGTGCGGGCCATCCCGTTCGGGCGTGCTGACGCGCAGCGCGGTGTCGAGCCCGCCGACGCCGACCGTCGCCTCGTGGCCGTGGCGCTTCAGGAGATCGGCCAGCGCTTGCACCGAACGGTGCTCGGCGAACCCCTCCTCGGGGTGAGCGTGCAGATCTTGGCTCAACGCCACCAGATCGGGTGAACTGCGCTCGACCGCGGCGGTCACCTCCGCCCGCGTCGCCTCGTCCGCGCCGGTGTGCGGTGAGGACAGCGGTTCGGCCGACGCGACGGCGTCGGCGGTGGCCTCGACCAGGGAACGCAGGTAGCTGTCGTCGGGCGGGAGGGGGTCGTGGTGGGTCATGGGGCGATGCTAACCGCAGGCTCCGACAATCCGCGGTGCTCAGCCCAGCCGGCCCGCCACGATCTGCGTGACGCCGGCGTACCGCTCGGTGATCCCGGTGAAGCCGCGGGCGCGCAGGCTCGCCGCGATCTCGCCGCGGTCGAACATCCGCTGCCCGCTCAGGATCCCGCCGACGGACTCCGCAACCCGCGCGGGTTGCCAGCTACGCCGGGCGCTCGTGAGTAGGACGATCCGGCCGCCGGGCTTCAGTACGCGCGCGAAGGAGTCCAACGCGGTTTCGGGCTCGGCGAACATGTGGAGGGCGGCGAAGCAGCAGATTCCGTCCACAGTGGACTCTTTCAAAGGCAGGTGCACGGCGTCCGCGCGCAGGTAGGCGACGGAAGCCGGACCGTCTTCGGCGACGGCTTTGGCGAGCATCGTGCGCGCGCCGTCGAGGCCGATGGCGAGGCCGTCCGGGCCGACGGCCGCGCCGAACGCGCGCGTGAACCGGCCGGTGCCGCAAGCGACGTCGAGCGCGGTGTCGCCGGGCTTCAGAGCGAGGAGCTGGGTCGCGAGCCTTGTTTCGCCCGCCATGCTCGGTCCGAGCGGCCCCTTGAGTGCGCGGCCGAGGACGGGACGCCAGTACCGCTCGTAGACCTGCGGGAGGACGCTGGTGCGCATCAGGCGCTGGGTGAGGCCGGTCGGCGGGCCGGCCTGGCTGGCGGCGCCCAGCAGGTCGAGGTAGCCGTCATCGGTCTTCGCGGGCGTCTCGAGCAGGTCTTCGAGGCGCTCGGTGGCGGTCTTGGGCGGCATTGCTCTCCTCTCGAATACCGGCAGTATGTCAAATCTCGACCACTCGAACGAGTGAAGAATCCGCGGGCTCAGGCGTTCGAGGCCCGGAATTGTCGGTGCCCCCGCCTAACGTCGCAGGCGAGGTTCCGATCCGAGGAGGACAAATGACGGTTTCCATGCTGGGTAGCGAAATCACGGTGCGCGGCGAGTTCGATCTGGCCGCGGCGGCCCGGTTCCTGACCGGGTTCGCGCCCGCGGGCCGGCCGGAAGCGGAGCCCGGCGCGCTCCGGGTGGCGTTCCCGCTCGACGGCGAGTGGACGCCGGTGGGAGCGGTGCTGCGGCAGAGATCGCCCGGCGAGGTCGTGGTGGAGGTCCACGGGCCGCCCGGGCACGCCGACGCGGTACTGGCGCAGGTGGGGAGGATGTGCTCGCTGGACGTCGACGGCGCCGGATTCGGCCGGGTCGGCGTCCGCGACCCGGTGGTGTCTCTGGTGCAGGGGATGCATCCGGGGTTGCGGCCGGTCCTGTTCGCGTCCCCGTACGAGGCGGCGTGCTGGGCGGTGCTGAGCCACCGGATCTGGATGACGCAGGCCGTCCGGCTGCGCCGTCGTCTCGCCGAGCGCCACGGCACGGAGGTCGACGTCGGCGGCACCGTGCTGACGTCGTTCCCGGCGCCCGCGGTGCTGGCGGAACTGGAGTACCTGCCGGGCTTGTCGGGCCCGAAGCTGCAGCGCCTGCGAGGAATCGGCGAGGCGGCGGCCGACGGCCTGCTCGACGCGGCGGCGTTGCGGGCGATGCCGGCGGACGAGGCCCTGAAACAGTTGCAGCTCCTGCCGGGGATAGGTCGCTTCAGCGCCGAGCTGATCCTGATCCGCGGCGCCGGCCACCCGGACGTGTTCCCCCGAGCGGAGACCCGGCTCCACGAGATCATGCGCGACGCATATCACCTCCCGGAGGCGGGACTCGACGAGCTGACGGAGATCGCCGAGGCGTGGGCACCGTTCCGGAGCTGGGTGTCGTTCCTGTTCAGGGTGGAGGGCGAGGCCCGGATGAGGGAGTCCCGATGAGCTGACCAGTCGCGTTCACGGGTCCGCTCACGAGTTCCGGCCTCGATCACGCGAGTCTCGGCTCCAGCCACGCGAGTCTCGGCCTTGATCACGTGAGTTCCGGCTTCAAGCACGCGAGTCCCGGCTTTGATCACGCGAGTTCCGGGCTCCGGCACGCGAGTCCCGGCTCCAGCCACGCGAGTTCAGCTCACCTCGCCGGAAGCCGAGCTTCGCGGCGGCCTGGTCCGCCGGTCGCGCCGTGCCGAGCGCCGGGTCAGTCCGTCGACCCCGAGCCCGAAATCGGCGTCCCTCCCACACCACGACGAGAGGAGACCGCATCGACCCGATACCGGATCCGGCGAAACCGCCGACGACGGGGACTCACCGTAGCCAGATATCGCCTGTGGTGAGGTGTCCGGGTGAGCTCGCCCGTTCAACTCGCGCTCGGTGACCCGGCCGGTGCCGGCACCGGTGCTGCCCTCCGCGCGGCCGCCACCACGCCGACGCTGCTCGAGCAGGCCCAGACCCCGGCCGTCATCACCCTGGTCGCCGGTGGGGTGGCGCTGCTGGTCGTGCTGGTCGGTGGCAGCCCGTGGCGGCTGGCGCGAAACGGCGTCACCATCGTGCACGAGGCCGGGCACGCCCTGGCCGCCGTGCTGGTCGGGCGGCGGCTGCAGGGCATCAAGCTGCACTCGGACACCTCGGGCGTCACCGTCTCGCGCGGCAAGCCCGAAGGGCCGGGCATGGCCTTCACCGCGATGGCCGGCTACCTGGCGCCGTCGGTGCTCGGGCTGCTGTTCGCCAGCCTGCTGGGCGCCGACCTGGTCGGCACCGTCCTCGTGCTGATCGCGCTGCTGCTGCTCGGCGTGCTGGTGATGATCCGCAACGCCTACGGGGTGTTCAGCGTCGTCGTCAGCGCCGTCGTGCTGGCGCTGGTCGCGTTCGTCGCGCCGGTGGAGGTGCAGGCTCCGTTCAGCTACCTCGTGACGTGGTTCCTGCTGTTCGGGGGCGTGCGGCCGGTGGTCGAGCTGCAGGTCAAGCGGCGGCGGGGCCGCGCCCGCGACTCCGATGCCGACCAGCTGGGCCGGCTCACCGCGGTGCCGCCGGTGCTGTGGGTGCTGGTCTTCGCCGTGGCGACGGTCAGCTGCCTGATCGCCGGCGGGCTGTGGCTGCTGGAGCCCGTGGCCGCCTAGCCACGCCCATGCGGCAAACTGGTCTCTCGCTGGTCCGCGCGGAGGGAGCCGAACGATGGACGAGGTCGCCAAGGCCGTGGAGGAGTGCGCACGGGCGGCGAAGCTGGCCGCGCCGTCGCTCGCCGCCGCTTCCACCGAGGCCGTCGACGCCGCGCTGACCGGGATGGCCGAGCGGCTGCTCGCGCACCGCGACGAGATCCTGGAGGCGAACCAGGCCGACGTCGAGCGCGCGAAGGCCGAGGGGATGAGCGCCGGTCTGCTCGACCGGCTCACCATCACCCCGGAGCGGCTGACCGGCATGGCCGAGCAGCTGCGGCTGCTCGCCGGCGCCCCGCACCAGGAGCGGTCGGTCGACGTGTCCACCCTGGACGGCGGGCTGAAGCTGGTCGAGCGGCGACGTCCGGTCGGCGTCATCGGCGCGAACTACGAGGCACGGCCGAACGTGACCGTCGACGTGGCGTCGCAGCTGGTCAAGTCGCGCAACGGCGGTGTGCTGCGCACCGGTTCGGCCGCGCTCGGCTCGGCCCAGCGGCTGCGCGAGGTGGTCATCGCCCCGGCGCTGACCGAGGCCGGCATCGACGCGGACTGCGTCCAGCTCGTGCCGCGGGTGGAGCGCGAGGCGGCGTCCGCGCTGGTGCGGCTGCCGAACCTGGTCCCGCTCGTGATCCTGCGCGGCAGCGGTGACAGCACCCGGGCGCTGGCCACCGAGGCGGCCGTCCACGGCGTGCGCACGCTGGCCCACGCCGACGGCGGCGGCGTCCTCTACGTCGATCGCGGGGCGGACGTCACGAAGGCGCGTGACCTCGTCTTCGCGAGCCTCGACCGGCTGGGCGTGTGCAACCGGCTGAACCTGCTGCTCATCCACGAGGACATCCACGACGACGTCTGGCCGGGTATCGCCGAGGCGCTGGCCGAGCGGGGCGTCACGCCTTCGCTGGCGCCGCACGAGCACGCCATCGGCTACGAGTGGGCGCTGGACTCCGACCGCGAGGCGACCGTCACGGTGGCCAAGGTCGGCGCGCTCGCCGACGCCGTCGAGATCGCCAACGAGCAGACCTCGGGCCTGGCGGCGGGCATCGCCACCGACGACGCGTCGGCCGCCGACGCCTTCTTCGACGGCTACACCGGCACGGGCGTCTTCTGGAACGCCCCGACCCGCCTCCTCGACGGCTTCAAGCTGCTCGCGGTCCCGGAAACCGGCATCAACCTGGACAAGGTCCCCGGCCCCCGCGGCCCGGTGACGTACACGGACCTCTACGTCCGCCAGTACGCGGTCCTGCCCGCCTGAGGCCGGTCAGATCCGCGGCGGCACGCTCGCGAGCCGCCGCAGCTCCTTCACGGTCTGCTCGGTGTTGTCCAGCAGTTCGGTCCGGTCCTGGGCCTCGCCGGCGTGGCGGAAGATCGCGGTCGGACCGTCGCTGATCGCGATCGCCGCCACCAGCCGGCCTTCCGGGTCCCGGGTGAGCCCGGTCGACACCTGCACCTCCCGGCCGACGGTGTCGACCGTGGTGAGGGTCCGTTCGTGGTACCAGCCGCGCGTGCCCATGCCGGATAGACGCCGCGATCGCCGGGCGTGTTACGGCGCGGCATACTGGGGCGGGTGATCACCCGGCCGCACGTCCTGCTGTCCGCCGCGCAGTCGCTCGACGGCTTCCTCGACGACACCTCGCCCGAGCGGCTCGTACTGTCCACTGTGGACGATTTCGCCGTCGTGGACCGGTTGCGGGCCGAGGCCGACGCCATCTTCGTCGGGGCCGGGACCGTCCGGGCCGACAACCCGCGGCTGCTCGTTCGCTCGCCGGAACTGCGGAAATGGCGGCTCGAGCAGGGGAAACCCGAACAACCCCTCAAGGTCACCGTGACCACCCGCGGCCTGGACCCGGACGCGCAGTTCTTCACCGTCGGGGACACCGAAAAGATCGTCTACGCGCCGCCCGGGGCCGCCGACACGCTGAAGCACGTCGCCACCGTCGTCGACGCCGGGGATCCGTCCGACTTCTCGCGCGTCCTCGACGACCTCGGGGCGCGCGGCATCGGGAACCTGCTGGTCGAGGGCGGCGGCGGGATCCACACCCGGTTCCTCACCGAAGGCCTCGCCGACGAGCTGCGGCTCGCGATCGCGCCGTTCTTCGTCGGGCAGCCGGACGCGCCGCGGTTCGTCGGGCCCGGCCTTTACCCGCGTCCGCTGACACTCGTCAGCGCGGAAAAACTCCAGGGAATGGCGATCCTCCGCTACCGGGCCGCGGCCGAGCCGACCGGCCGGGACGTCCGGCGCCTGCGGGAAGCCATCGCGCTCGCCGCCGAGTGCCCGCCGAGCCACACCTTCCGGGTCGGGGCCGTCATCGCCGACGCCGACGGCGAGGTCGTCGCGACCGGGCATTCCGGCGAGGGCGACCCCCTGAACCACGCCGAGGAAGCCGCGCTCGCCAAGTGCGCCGGCGACCCGCGCCTGGCCGGCGCGACGATGTACAGCTCCCTGGAGCCGTGCAGCAACCGCAGCTCCCACCCGCGCAGCTGCACGCAGCTCATCCTCGACGCCGGGATCCCGCGGGTCGTTTTCGCGTGGCGCGAGCCGCCCGTCTTCGTCGACGCCCGGGGCACCGAGCTGCTGCGGGAAGCCGGCCGGCACGTCGTCGAGGTGCCCGCGCTGACCCCGGAGGTCCAGCGCGAGAACACCCACCTCGAGTTCTGACCGAAGCCGTGAACGCCACCTTCAGGAACTCAGAGTTCCTCAAGGTGGCCTTCACGGACAGCTCGTCTAGCAGGCGCCATTGTCCTGCCACACGCCCCATTCGCCGGTGGTGCCGGGCTCCTCGCCCTGCGTCCACCACTTGGCCGTGAACTTGTGGCTGTTGTGCGAAACGACGTTGTCCTTGACGTAGACCTTCGCCCGGTCCCACTCCGCCGCGGTGCAGGAACCGCCGCCCGGGGTGGTCGGGGTCGTGGTCGGCTGGGTCGGCGTCGTCTGCGGCGGGGTCGCGCCGGCGAACCGGACGCTGAACTTCGTGAAGTCCCAGTCGTTCTGCGGGACGTTGCTGCAGACGCCGTTGTCGGTCGTCCCGACGCACGCGCGGTCGCGGTTGACCGACCAGAACGTGAAGCGGCCGAGGCCGTGGCCGGTCGCGTAGTCGTAGACCGTCTGGAAGTCGGCCGTGTAGAACATCTCGGAGGCGTCCGACTTGCCGTTCATGCCGGAGAAGCCCTCGTGCGAGTACGCGGTCGCGCTGTCCCAGCCCATGTGCGACATCAGCAGGCCGTGCAGGCCTTCCAGCGCGGACACCTGCGACGAGCCGCCGTTGAAGCCGCCGTCGAACGGCATGATCGAGAAGTTGTTGGGCGTGAAGCCGATCGACTTCGCCTGGTCGAGCAGCTGCGTGCCGAACCAGCCGGTGCCGGCCGCGGTGCCCGGCATGGTCACCGACACGAACAGGCCGGGGTTGTTGGCCTGCAACGTCTTCGCCGCGCCGAGCTCGTTCGCGATGGCGGCGGTGTTTTCGTACTCCGGCTCTTCGAGGTCGAAGTCGATCGCCTTGAGCGAGTACTTGCTGATGACCTGCTGGTACGCGGCGGCGGTCGCGGCGACGTTCCCGCAGGTCTGGCCGAGCTTCGTGCCGCCGTAGCCGCCGACGGACACCGAGACGTCGCCGCCCGCGCCGCGGATCCGCGAGATCACGTTCGCGACGGTGGTGTCGGACGAGACGGCCGAGGTGCCGTCCCAGGTCGGGCTGCAGCCGCCGCCGTTGGGCGCCAGGATGAACGCGAGCTGGAAGGCCTTGAGCCCGGTCGCGTTCATGACGGTGATCGGGTCCGGCGGGTTGTTGCTCACGGGCATCAGATACGGCGCGGCGGCGTACCAGTTGTTGCCGAGCGCCGCTGTCGCGGAGGGTGCGCCGATCACGAGACTCACAGCTGTACCGATGAAGGTGGCGGCGGCGAGCCCGATGGCGGCCAGTCTGCTTCTGCGCATGATCTGTCCTCCCGGTGGGGATCGAGGGTGGACAAACTATTGGACTAGACCATTGACCAAGTCAAGACGCGAACGTCGGGTAGGGGCGATCGGCGGGCGAAAAGCGCCGCAGTGTCCGATATTTGTCCGGCAATGGCGCCGTGCGGGTGACCCGGGCCGGAGCAAAACGGCGCCGAGCGCAGGAGAGTACGGCGGCGGCTGGATCCGCGCGCGCCGAAAGGGGTTCGACGGCTCGGACGGGCAAAAGGCGGCGGAGAATCGGGCAAGCCAGCAGCCGGCGGCGAGGGTCCGACTCGGCGGAGAATCGGGCAAGCGAGCAGCCGGCGGCGAGGATGCGCCTCAGCGAACCTCAAGCCCCCGGCAGCGACACGACCACCGCCAGCCCACCCTCCGGCCGAGCCGTCGCGACCACCTCACCACCATGCGCGTGCGCCACCGAGCGGACGATCGACAACCCCAGCCCCGCCCCCTCCGCCGCCACCCGAGCCCGCCGATGAAATGGGTCGAACAGCGCCGGCACCTCCGACGGCGGGATCACCGGGCCGCTGTTGGCCACCGCCAGCTCCGCCCAGCCCGACGGCAACATCCGGGTCGTCACCCGCACCCAACCACCCTCGACGTTGTGGCGGATGCCGTTCTCCACCAGGTTGTGCGCCAACCTCTCCAGCATCAGCGCGTCGCCCAGGGCCGTCGCTTCGCCGAGATCCTGAAGCACTCCCGGCGGCGCCACGTGCGCCACCACCGCCGCCAGGTCCACCGGGCCGCGCTCGGTCAGCGCGCTCTCCGAGCGGGCCAGCAGCAGCAACCCGCTGATCAGCCGCTCGTGCCTCGCGTTGATCCGCAGCAGCTTGCCGCCGAGCTGCCGGACGTCGTCGGAGGCCGTGCGGCGGTGCATCGCCACCTCGACCAGCGAACGGTTCAACGTCAGCGGCGTGCGCAGCTCGTGCGACGCGTTCGCGACGAAGCGGCGTTGCGCGTCGAACGAGCGGTCGAGCCGCTCGACCATCACGTCGAACGCGTCGGCGAGGTTCTTCACCTCGTCGTCCGGCCCGCGCAACGCGATCCGCACGTGGCCGCCCGGGTCGGCCGCCGCCGCGATGCGGCGCGCCGTGTCCGTCACCTGGCGCAACGGCGCCAGCGCGCGGGCCGCCACCAGCCAGCCCAGACCCGCCGCCAGCACTGCCACCGCGCCGAGCGCGATCGCCCCCTGGGTCAGCAGCGACGTCGCCGCCGCTTCGCGCACCTGCCGCGCCTGCTCGTCGAGGGACTCCGGCGAAGGCAGCAGGGGGAGGCCGACCGGCGCGGTGCCCGCGACGAACGTGACCCGCCGCCCGACCTGCCGCGTGAACAGCAGGTACGTGACGCCCAGCAACGCCCCGCCCGCCAGCAGGAACAGGCCGCCGTACAGCACGGTCAGCCGCAGCCGGAGGCTCATCGGAGCCGGTAGCCGACCCCGGTGACCGTCTCCACCAGGGGCGGGTCACCGAGCTTGCGGCGCAGCTTGAGGATCGTGAGCCGGACCGCGCAGGTGAACGGGTCCGCGTGCTCGTCCCACACCTTCTCCAGCAGGTGCTCCGCGGACACGGCGGCGCCGTCCGCGCGCAGCAGCTCGACCAGCACGGCGAACTCCTTTTTGGACAGCGGGAGGTACCGCCCGTCACGGAACACCTCGTGCCGCGCCGGATCGAGCGTGACGCCGGAACGCCGCAGGATCGGCGGCGCGGCCGGGCGGCAGCGGCGCCCCAGCGACTGGATGCGCGCGGCCAGTTCGGGGAAGGCGAACGGCTTCGTCAGGTAGTCGTCGGCGCCGAGGGACAACCCGTCGACGCGGTCGATGACTTCGACGGCCGCGGTGAGCATCAGCACCCGGGTCGCCGCCTCGGAGGCGACCACCCGCCGGCAGACGTCGTCGCCGTGCACGACCGGCAGGTCCCGGTCGAGCACGACGACGTCGTAGTCGTGGACGGCGATCCGGTCGAGCGCGGCGCCGCCGTCGTGGGCGATGTCGACCGCGTGCGACTCGTCGCGCAGCCACTCCGCGATCGCGTCCGCGAGCATCGGCTCGTCCTCCACCACCAGGACCCGCATGCCGCCATGATCGCCGCGGCGGTGTTTCCTCGCCGTTAGCGGCACCGGTAGAGCGTGTCGGCCCGCATCGGCCCGGAGCCGCCGTACGCGCCGGGATCAACGACCGTGCAGTGCCCCTCGATCCAGCGTTGACGTTCATCCTGCGCCGGACTCCGCGCCGGCCCGGGCCGGGTCCCCGCGCCGCTCAGCACGAACCGGAGCTTGCCCTCGGCGAGCCAGCGGTCGAGCTGCGTGACCGACGGCGCGTCGTCACGGCCGCCGAAGCCGCCCATGCCGATCACGGTCGCGTCCGAGTCGATGAGGAACGGCGCGACCGCACCCGCTTCGGCGTTCACCGCCAGCGTGATCTCGGTGCCGTTCCGGCGGGCGTAGTCGAGGATGCGCCGTTGCTCGTCCGACAGCGTGGTGGTGCCGTCCCCGCCGGAGAGCACCAGCCGGGGCTGGGGTCCACCGGCTGACAACGGTGGCGGCGGCGCACCGGGACCGCTCGCCGGTCCCGCGGCGGGCAGCGTCCCGGCCGACGTGCTCTGCGCGGCGTCGAGCGACCACACGGCGGGCGTGAGCAGCAGCGGCACCAGCGCTGCGACGAGTGCGCGTCGACGAGGCGCCACCACCAGCCAGGCGAGCGCGGCCACGGCCGTCCCGAGCACCGCCCAGCGCGTCCAGCCGTAGAACGTCGTGTCGCGCGACGTCAAGACGAACGCCCACACCGAGCTCACCGCGATGACCGCGGGGAGCAGGGTCCGCCGGTGCTGCCGCCACAGCAGCGCGAGCCCGGCGGCGGAGACCGCGGCGACGGCGGGCGCCATCGCCGTCGTGTAGTACGGGTGCCAGATGCCGCCGGCGAAGCTGAAGACCGCGGTCGTCACGAGCAGCCAGCCGCCCCACAGCAGCCAGCCGGCGTCGCGCCAGCGGCGTCCGATGACGATCAGGACGAGCAACGCGAGCGGCAGCAGCCACGAGATCTGGCCGCCCACGAGGTCGTTGAACATCCGGCCCGGCCCGGGGTCGCCGCCGAACGACGACATCGTCTGCTGCCCGTTGCGCATGATCATCATGCCGCCGCCCTCGCCGTTGCCCGAGAGGCGGCCGAAGCCGTTGTAGCCGAAGACGAGGTCCCACGCGGAGCCGTCTTCGCTGCCGCCCGTGTACGGCTTGGCGCCGGGCCACCAGTCGTGGAGCGCGATCCACCAGAACGACGAGACGACCAGGACCGCGCCGGCGCCGAGAATATCCAGCAGCCGGCGCTTGAGCGGCCCGGTCGTCCCGGCGAGGTAGGCGGCCACCAGGGCCGGGACGATGATCCACGCCTGCAGCATCTTCGTCAGGAATCCGCAGCCGACGAAGAAAGCGCACCACCACAGCCATTTCCAGCCGTCTTCGAGCGCGCGGGTGAGCGCGTACGCGGCGGCGACCAGGAACAGGACGAGCAGTGTGTCCGGGTTGTTGTCGCGGTTGATGATCACGGTGACGGGCGTCAGCGCGAGGATTGTCGCGGCCAGCAGGGCGACGTTCTCACCGGCCCACCGCCGGACGGTGCGGTGGAGCAGGAAGACCGCGGCGACGCCTTCGAGGACCTGGGGCAGCAGCAGCGCCCAGCCGTGGTAGCCGAAGATCAGGACGGAGATCGCCTGCGGCCACAGGGCCATCGGCGGTTTGTCGACCGTGACGACGCCGTAGGGGTCGAAGGAGCCGAAGAGGAAGTTGGTGAAGCCGCCGGTCATCGACTTGACGGCGGCCGAGTAGTAGGTGTTGCCGAGCTGGCCGTCGCCGATCTTCCAGAGGTAGAGCACGGCGGCGCCGAGGCAGATGAGCGGAAGCGCCCAGGAGCGCGTCTTCGGGGGAGCGGCGGTGATCATGCCCGCCACCCAACTCCGGCCCGCGTTTCCCGGGCGTTTCCGAGTTACTCCGCCTCGAGGTCACCCTCCAGTGACAGGTAGACCTCACGCATCTTCTCGAGCAGCGAGGGGTCCGGCTCCTCCCACAGCCCACGGTCCGCGGCCTCGTTCAACCGCTCCACGATCCCCCGCAACGCCCACGGATTGGCCTGCCGCAAGAACTGCTGGTTCACCTCGTCCAGCACGTACGACTCGGTCAGCTTCTCGTACATCCAGTCGCCGACCACGCCGGCCGTGGCGTCGAAGCCGAACAAGTAGTCCACTGTGGCCGCCAGCTCGAACGCGCCCTTGTACCCGTGCCGCCGCATCGCCGCCAGCCAGCGGGGGTTCACCACCCGGGCCCGGAACACCCGAGCCGTCTCCTCGCCCAAAGTCCTTGTCCGGACCGAATCAGGTGACGTGCTGTCGCCCACATAGGACGCCGGGGCCGTGCCCGTCAACGCGCGGACGGTGGCGATCATCCCGCCGTGGTACTGGAAGTAGTCGTCCGAATCCGCGATGTCGTGCTCGCGCGTGTCCGTGTTCTTCGCCGCCACCACGATGCGCTTGTACGAGTTCTCCATGTCCTCGCGCGCCGGGCGGCCGTCCAGGTCGCGGCCGTACGCGAACCCGCCCCAGACCGCGTACACCTCCGCCAGGTCCTTGTCGTCGCGCCAGTTCCCGCTGTCCATCAACGGCAGGAGGCCCGCGCCGTACGCGCCCGGCTTCGAGCCGAAGATCCGCGTCGTCGCCCGGCGGGAATCGCCGTGAGCAGCCAGGTCGGAAGAAACGTGCGCCCGGACGAAGTTCTCCGACAACGGTTCGTCCAGAGCGGCCACCAGCCGCACCGCGTCGTCCATCAAGGCGATCACGTGCGGGAAGGCGTCCCGGAAGAAGCCGCTGATCCGGATCGTGACGTCGATCCGAGGCCGGCCCAGTTCGGCCAGCGAGATCGCTTCGATGCCCATGACCCGCCGGGAAGCCTCGTCCCACACCGGCTGGACTCCCAGCAGCGCCAAGACTTCCGCCGCGTCGTCGCCGGACGTCCGCATCGCTGACGTCCCCCACACCGACAGCCCGACCGAGCGCGGCCAGTCGCCGTTGTCCTCGCGATAGCGCTTCAAAAGAGAATCCGCCAGCGCCTGTCCCGTTTCCCAAGCCAGCCGGCTCGGAATCGCCTTCGGATCGACCGTGTAGAAGTTGCGTCCGGTCGGGAGTACGTTCACCAGCCCGCGCAACGGCGACCCGCTCGGCCCCGCCGGGATGTACCCGCCGTCCAGCGCGTGCAGCACGGCGTCGAGTTCGCCGGACGTCCCCGCGAGCCGCGGGACGATCTCGGTGGCCGCGAACGAAAGAACGCGGGCGACCGCGGAGTCCGGCGCCACCGACTCGACCGCCGTGGCGTCCCAGCCGCGCATCTCCATCGTCTGGACGAGCTCCCGCGCCGTCTTCTCGACGGCGTCCACATCGGACATCGGCGCGTCTTCCTTCAGTCCCAACGCCGACCGCAGCCCCGGTACCGCACCTTCGCGACCACCCCACATCTGGGACGCCCGCAGCATCGCCAGCACGAGGTTGACGCGCGCCTCGCCGACCGGCGCTGCGCCGAGGATGTGCAGCCCGTCGCGGATCTGGGCGTCCTTGACCTCGCACAGCCAGCCGTCGATGTGCAGCAGGAAGTCGTCGAACTCCGCGTCGTGCGGACGCTCGTCGATGCCGAGGTCGTGGTCCAGCTTCGCCGCCTGGATCAGCGTCCAGATCTGGGCGCGGATCGCCGGCAGCTTCGCCGGGTCCATCGCCGCGATGTTCGCGTGCTCGTCCATGAGCTGCTCGAGCCGCGCCATGTCGCCGTAGGACTCCGCGCGCGCCATCGGCGGGATCAGGTGGTCGACGATCGTCGCGTGCGCCCGCCGCTTCGCCTGCGCGCCCTCGCCCGGGTCGTTGATCAGGAACGGGTACACCAGCGGCAGGTTCCCCAGCACGGCGTCCGGCGCGCACGACGCCGAAAGCCCGGCCGTCTTGCCCGGCAGCCATTCGAGGGACCCGTGCTTGCCCAGGTGGACGACGGCGTGTGCCCCGAACTCCTCCTCCAGCCACCGGTACGCGGCCAGGTAGTGGTGGCTCGGCGGCAGGTCCGGGTTGTGGTAGATCGCGACGGGGTTCTCGCCGAACCCGCGCGGCGGCTGGATCATGATGATGACGTTGCCGCTTTGCAGCGACGCCAGCACGATGTCGCCGTTGTCGACGTACAGCTCGCCCGGCGCCGGACCCCAGTGCTCCTCGACGCCCGCGCGCAACTCGTCCGGCAACGCGTCGAACCACGAACGGTACTGCGCCGCGGGCACCCGGATCGGGTTCCCGGAAAGCTGTTCCTCGGTCAGCCACTCCGGGTCCTGGCCGCCGGCGGCGATCAGCGCGTGGATCAGCACATCGCCGTCGGGCTGGTCGGTGCCGGTCGGGTCGACGCCCGGGAACGCGTCCGCGCCCAGGTCGTAACCCTGTTCGCGCATCCGCCGCAGCAGCTCGATCGCCGACGCCGGCGTGTCCAGCCCGACCGCGTTGCCGACGCGAGAGTGCTTCGTCGGGTACGCGGATAACATCAGCGCGATCCGCCGAGAAGCGGGAGGCGTGTGCCGCAGGCGAGCGTGCGCCAGCGCGATGCGAGCGACGCGGGACGCGCGTTCGGCGTCCGGCACGTACCGGGGGAGGCCGTCGGCGTCCAGCTCCTTGAACGAGAACGGCACCGTGATCAGCCGCCCGTCGAACTCCGGGACGGCCATCTGGTTCCCGGCGTCGAGCGGCGAAAGCCCGTCGTCGCTGGCCGCCCACGTCTCGTGGTCGCTGGTCAGGCAGAGCGCCTGCAGGATCGGGACGTCGAGCGCGGCCATCTCGGCGACGTCCCACGCCTCGTCGTCGCCCCCGGCGCCTGCCTCGGCCGGCCGCGTGCCGCCCGCCGCGAGCACCGTGACGAGCAGCGCGTCGACCTTGCCCAGCTCGGCCATCATCTCCGGCTCGCGCGTACGCAGCGAAGCACAGTAGATCGGCAACGCGCGCCCGCCCGCGGCTTCGATCTCGTCGGCGAGCGTGTGGACGAAGTTCGTGTTCCCGGACAGGTGATGCGCCCGGTAGTACAGGATCCCGATGACCGGGCCCGTGGCCGGCGAAGACCGCTCCAAGATGCCCCACGCGGGTTGTTGCGCGGGCGGCTCGAAGCCGTCGCCGGTGAGCAGGAGCGTGTCGGAGAGGAACCGGTGCAGCTGGGTGAGGTTCGCCGGGCCGCCCTGCGCGAGGTAGGCGTGGGCCTCGGCGGCGATGCCGGCCGGCACGGTCGAGAGCTTCATCAGCTCGGCGTCCGGCGTCTGCTCCCCGCCCAGGACGACGACGTGCGCGCCCGACGCCCGCAGCGTGTCGAGGCCTTCCTGCCAGGTCCGCGGGGTGCCGAGGATGCGCACGACCACGATGCGCACACCGTCGAGCAGACCCGGCAGCTCGGCGACGTCGATCCGCGCGGGGTTCGCCAGGCGGTACTCGCCCTCGGCCGAACGGGCGCTGAGCAGGTCTGTGTCCGAAGTGGACAGAAGCAGGATCACGAGGTTCCTCCTCGGGGTCCGCGCCCCGGGTCGACGGTCGCGCCGGCCGGAGTTCCTGGCTTCCCGGAGACGACGTCTCCGGTGACAGTGGCGGGACCGCCCCGGACTCTCACCGGGTTCCTCCACCTGCCGACGCGTGGGTATCGCCCTCACTCTCCGGTGCGCGGGAGACGGCGTCAAGGTGACGTTGGCCGGGTTGCGCCGGGGGCAATCGATGGCCCGTTCCGGTGGCGCGGCCGTGTTGCTGGCCGACGTCCTGACCTGCGGGTTTTAGCGTGGACGGCATGGAGTACGTGACCACCGTGAAGAGCCGCGAGCTGGGTGAGGGGCTGCGCCGGGTGCTGGCGGCGGCCGGGCTCAGTGGCAAGGAGGTGGCGGACCAGCTGGGGTGGACGCCGCCGGACGTGTCCAAGATGCTCAACGGGCGGCGGGCCATCCGCGAGACGCAGGTCGCGCTCTTGCTGGGGATCTGCAAGGTGCGGGGTGCCGAGCAGCGGCGGTTGCTGGCGTTGTGCCGGGAGGCGAACCGGCCGGGGTGGTACCAGCAGCACGGTTCGCACCTGCCGCTTCAGCTGCGCACGCTGCTCGACCACGAGGACAAGGCCACCGCGATCTCCGCTTTCGCCGGGAATCTGCTGCCCGGGGCCTTGCAGACCGCCGACTACGCCCGGGCGGTGATCAGCCGCATCGTGAACGTGCCCGCCGAGGAGGTGGACGAGCGGGTAGCGGCTCGGGTGGCCCGGTCGGCGATCTTCAACCGGCCGGCCGGTTTCACCTACTTCGTGCACGAGTTCGTGCTGCGACTGCCGGTCGGTGGTGCGGAGGTGATGTCCGACCAGCTGCATCACCTGCTGCGGATGTCAGTGCGGCCGCGGATCTCGCTTCGCGTGGTTCCCACGTCGGTCGGGGCACACGCGGGAATCGTCGGTTCGTTCATCTTCATGGAGTTCGCCGAGATCAAGCCGGTGGTCTACCTGGAAAGCGAGACCACGGCCGCCTTCCTGGAGGAGGACGAGGAAATCAGGGCCTACCGGCGAATCATCGGGAGCCTGGCTGGAACTGCGCTCAGCGAGGGACAATCCAGGGAGCTGATCAGTAGAGTTGCTCTCGAGCAGTTCGACCTCGGAGAGGACCAGCATGGATGAGCTGACCTGGCGGACCAGCAGCTATTCGGGTGGCAACGGCGACTGCGTCGAGGTGGCCTCCTCGCCCACCGAGGTGCTGGTCCGGGACACCAAAGACCGGCCCGGTGGCACCCTGACCTTCACCTCTGAGCAGTGGCGCGCCCTCGGGCGGAAGCTCGCCTGACCGCTTGGATTCCCTCCTTCGCGCCTTCACCGCCGCACAGTCGACCCGGCAGTCCTACCGCACCCCGACCGCGGCCGAGCTGGCGACCGCGGAGACGGGGTTCGCCGCGCTGCTCGACGGTGCCCCCCACCGCCTCGCTGAGCTGGGGTTTTCCGTCGAAGACGGCTTCGTCGTGCAGGAGCCGGGCTCCGCGCGCGCCTGGGGCCTGTACGCCGTCGACCGCTCGGCGCCGCCGTCGCTGGTGGTCGAGGTGCCGCACGCTTCCTCCGACCTGCGCACCGAACTGCTCGGCCTCGGGCTCTTCCGGCGAACCCCGGGCGCGATCCTCGCGGTCGGCGGTGCCCACCGCCGCCGCGAAGACCCCGCGCACGACACCGGGACCGTCTTCCACGCCGTCACCACGCTGCTCGCCCGGCGCGGCCTGCCGCAGGTCCAGCTGCACGGCTTCAAGGACCGAACCCTGCCCGCGGCCGACGTCGTCCTCTCGGGCGGGGCCGCCGAGGCCGGTGACGCCGCCCGCCGCGCGGCCGACCGGCTCGCCGAGGCCGGGTTCCGGGTCCGGCGGGCCTGGGCCGAGCCGTGCCGGGGCCTGGCCGGGACGACGAACGTCCAGAGCCAGGCCGCCGGCGGCACGCCGTTCCTGCACGTCGAGCTGAACCGGACGGTCCGGGAGACGCGCCGCGACGACGTCGTCCGGGCGCTCGCCGAGGCCGACCTCACCAAGCCCTAGGCGGACTGCTCTCCCAGCCGCGGGAACGGCTTGGTCGAGAACAAGACCTCCAGCGGGACCTCGAAGAACTCCGCGATCCGCAGTGCCACGAACAAGCTCGGGCTGTACTCGCCGCGCTCCAGGTAGCCGATCGTCTGGTAGTGCACGCCCAGCGCCTCCGCCAGCTGGCGCCGCGAGATCGACCGTTCCGCGCGCAGCATCGCGATCCGGTTGTAGACGACCTCGCTCATGACTCACCCCACACGCTGCATGGCCTTCTCCCGGCGCTCCGCCAGCGACGAACCCGCTTCCCGCCGCGCCATGCGGCGGAGCAGCACCGGCGCCAGGGCCAATCCGATCACGGACCACGCGAGCAGCACCGCGAGGGTCGGCAGCGGCCGCCACGACTGCCCGATCTCGACGACCACCGCGCTGTCGGGCAGCAGCGCCGAGCGCATTCCGATACCCAGCCAGTACATCGGGAACACCTGCGCGATGTCCTGCACCCACACCGGCAGCGCGGTGACCGGGTAGAAGATCCCCGAGATCGCGCCCAGGCCCATGATCGGCAGCGTGATCAGCGCGATGGAGCGCGGGCTGCTGGTGAGCGACCCCAGCGCCGCCCCGAGCGGCAGGGTCGCGACCAGCCCGAGCGCCAGCACCCACAGCAGGTGCAGGTACGACCAGACGCCGTCCGGGGCGAGTGCGTCGAACACGAACAGGCACGGGATCAGCACCAGCAGGATCCCGGTGACCTGCGCCATCGCCACCGCCACCGTCTTCCCGACCAGGTAGCCGAGCATGCCGTTCGGCGTCGCCTTGGCGCGCAGCAGCGTGCCGTCCTCGCGGTCGACGGCGAGGTAGCCCGCCGTGCTGTTCAGCCCGTTGAACACGATCCCGGCGCCGAGCACGCCGGGCACGGTGGCCGCGCCGAGCGAGAACCCGGTGCCGGGCAGGGTCGCGTTCCGCATGAAGAACAGCGTGCCGAGGAAGAGCGCGACGAAGACGAACTGGCCGAACACGTCGTCGCGGTTCGTCCACGTCTGCTTGAACTCGATCCAGCCACGCTCCATCCCGGCCCGCAAGGCGGCCGTCCTGGCGTTCATCGCGCACCCGCTTCCTGGAGGCCGATCTCGGTTTCGCCGCCGGCTTCGGCGCGGTGGACCAGCGTCATGTAGGTGTCCTCCAGCGACGCCCGTCGCACCTCGAGGTCCGAGACGCCTTCGCCGTGCTGCTTGAACAGGTCGTACACGTACTTCGTCGCTTCGGTCGTCGAGTGGACGAAGCGCTGGCCGTCGAGGGTCCAGCGGACCTCGGCCTCGCCGGCGATCTGCCGGGACAGCGCGTCGGCCGAGCCGTCGGCGATGATGCGCCCGCCGTTGAGGATGAGGATCCGGTCGGCCAGCTTCTCGGCCTCGTCGAGGTCGTGCGTGGTGAGGAGGATCGTGGTGTCGAGCTCGTCGGAGAGCCGGTGCACCAGATCGTGGAACTCCCGCCGCGCCTCCGGGTCGAAGCCCGCGGTCGGCTCGTCGAGGAACAGCAGCTCGGGCCGCCCGACGATGCCGATCGCGACGTCGAGGCGCCGCCGCTGGCCGCCGGAAAGGTTCTTCAGCTTCTTCTGCGCGTGCTCGGTGAGCCCGACGGCCGCGATCAGCTCGTCGGCGTCCCACGGCCGCGGGTGCGCCTGGGTCGAGTAGGGCGCGTAGTACCGGCCGAGGTGCGCGAGCAGCTCCCGGACGCGCCACTTCCCGTGGTCGCGCCAGGACTGGAGCACGACCCCCAGCCGCGCCCGCCAGTCCTCACCACCGTGCGCCGGGTCGGCCCCCAGGACGTCGACCTCGCCGGCCGAACGCATCCGGAAGCCTTCGAGGATCTCGATCGTCGTCGTCTTGCCCGCGCCGTTCGGCCCGAGCAGGCACACGACCTCGCCCCGGTGGGCCTCGAACTCGACGCCGTGGAGCACGTCGTTCGTGCCGTAACGCATCCGCAGCCCGCGCACGCGGACCACGGGAACCGCTGGATCTCTCATCGTCGAACCCCCATCGAACTGGTGCGATCGAATGTAGCACACCTACTACATTTGATCAGACTCCTGCTGTGGCGGAATCGGGGGAGTGCCCGGTCGGCGACGACATGAACGAGTCGTTCATGTCGTCTGACGAGGTGAACGAGTCGTTCACAACGGCTCGGCGGCGCTGCCGGGTGGAGCCGGTTCGAGAAACTTCGCCGAACCGGGAACTTGACCCGCGGTCATCCGGTTCGCCGGGCATGGGTACTTGGCTGGGGCTGGCTCTGCCGGGCGGCGTCGTGATCTTGCTGGTCATGGCCGCGATCGAGCTGCGGCCGCGCAAGAACGGCTCGCGCTTCAAGGCGCGCCTGTCCGCGACGTACATCGAGGAGACGACCGCGTTCCTCTACGGCACCAAGCGGCGTGAGCTGGAACACCGGGAAACGATGTCGATGCTCGTCGAGCAGGACGCCGAAGGCGCGCCACCCCGGCGTGACGTGGACCTGGACCGGGGAGTCGCGCGAATCCGTCCCCGATCGGACCCGCCGGAGCCGGAAAACCGCCAGCTACAGTGACCCCATGCCGACCCCAGCACGTGCGCGAGCCGACGCGTGCCCGGGTGTTTTCGCTCCCCACGACGCCGCCGACGGCCCGTTGGCCCGCGTGCGCCTGCCCGGCGGCACGATTTCCGCGGCGCAGCTGCGCGCGCTGGCCGCCTGCGCCGAAGAGTGCGGCGACGGCGACCTCCACCTCACCTCGCGCGGCAACGTCCAGCTGCGCGGCGTCGCCCGGCCCGGCCTCGCGGCGCGGCTGACCGACGCCGGCCTGCTGCCTTCGCCGTCGCACGAACGAGTGCGCAACGTCCTCGCGTCGCCGTCGAGCGGAGTGCGTGGCGGGCTCGCCGACGTCCGGGGCCTGGCCGCTTCGCTCGACGCCGTTCTCTGTGCGACCCCGGAGCTCGCCGAACTGCCGGGACGGTTCCTCTTCGCCTTCGACGACGGACGCGGCGACGTCGCCGGAGAGGGCGCCGACGTCTGCTGGCGTGCTCTTGCTCCGGATGTCGGAACCCTGCTGCTCGCGGGCGGCGACACCGGCCGTCGCGTGGCTCGCGTCGATGCCGTCCCGGTCTTGGTCGAAGTCGCGCTGGAGTTCCTCCGCGTGCGCGGGTCCGCCTGGCGCGTCGCCGAACTCGACGACCCGGCCTGGCGCGGGACGCCGGTTCCCCGCGCCGGCGTCGAAGTCCCGGTGGGGTTGATCGAGCGTGACGACGGCGGTCTCGCGGCGGGAGTGGTGCCGCGCTTCGGGCAGCTGAGCGCCGCTCAGGCCCGGGCGCTGGCGGAGTTCGGCCCCGCGCTGGTCACGCCGTGGAAGTCGCTGGTCCTGCCGGACGCGCCCGCCGACGTCTTCGAGCGGCTGGGCTTCGGTGGCGTGCCGCTCGGCACGAGCGCGTGCATCGGCCGGCCCGGCTGCGCGAAGTCGCGCGCCGACGTCCGCGCCGACGCCGTCTTCCGGCCGGGGCTGCGCGCACACTTCTCGGGCTGTGAGCGGCGGTGCGGGAAGCCGTCGCAGTCCCATGTGGACGTCGTCGCCGAAGCGGGCGGCTATCGCATCGACGGCCGGTGGGTGCCGCTCGACGAGCTGAAAGGGAAGCTGTGATCGACTACCTGCGGGACGGTGCCGAGATCTACCGGCACTCGTTCGCCACGATCCGCGAGGAGGCGGACCTGGCGATCCTGCCCGACGACGTGGCGGGCCTGGCGGTCCGGATGATCCACGCCTGCGGCATGGTCGATCTGGTCGACGACCTGCGCTACACGCTCGACGTCGTCGAATCCGGCCGCGCCGCCCTCGAAGCGGGCGCGCCGATCCTGTGCGACGCGCGGATGATCGCCAGCGGCGTCACCCGGCGTCGCCTGCCCGCGGACAACGAAGTCGTCTGCACGCTCTCGGACCCCCGGGTCCCGTCGCTCGCCGAGCGGATGGGCACGACGCGCTCGGCGGCGGCCCTGGAACTGTGGCGCGAGAAGCTGCCCGGTTCGGTCGTGGCGATCGGCAACGCGCCGACCGCGTTGTTCCGCCTGCTGGAGATCCTCGGCGAAGGCGTCGGCGCGCCCGCCGCGATCATCGGCGTGCCGGTCGGGTTCGTCGGCGCGGTGGAGTCCAAAGTGGAGCTCGCCAAGCGGGCCCCGGCGCCCTACCTGGTGGTGCACGGCCGTCGTGGCGGCAGCGCGATGGCCGTCGCCGCGATCAACGCCCTCGCGAGCGCCGAAGAATGACCGGGACGCTCTACGGCGTCGGGCTCGGCCCCGGCGATCCGGAACTGATGACGGTCAAGGCGGCGCGGCTGATCTCCGAGGCGTCGGTGATCGCCTACCACTGCGCGCGGCACGGGCGGAGCATCGCGCGGTCGGTTGCGGAGCCGTACCTGCGCGACGGGCAGATCGAGGAGAAGCTCGTCTACCCGGTCACGACCGAGACGACCGACCACCCCGGCGGGTACGAGGGCGCGATCGCGGACTTCTACGAGCTGAGCGCGAAGCGGCTCGCCGAGCACCTCGACGCGGGGCGCGACGTCGTCCTGCTCTGCGAAGGCGACCCGTTCTTCTACGGCTCGTACATGTACATGCACGAACGGCTTTCCGGGCGGTTCGACGCGGTCGTCGTGCCCGGCGTGACGTCGGTGAGCGCGGCGTCGTCGGTGCTCGGCCGGCCGCTGGTGCAGCGCGACGAGGTCTTGACCGTGCTCCCGGGCACGCTCCCGGCGCCCGAACTGGCGCGGCGGCTGGCGGACACGGACGCGGCGGCCGTGCTGAAGCTGGGCCGCACGTTCGGCTCGGTGCGCGAGGCCTTCGAAGAGGCCGGGAAGCTCGACGACGCCATTTTCGTTGAGCGCGCGACCTGGGGACAGCAGCGGATCGAGCCCCTGGCTGAGGTGGATCCCGCTTCCGTGCCGTACTTCTCGCTGGCACTGCTGCCTTCGCCGGCTTACGCGTCCCGGGTTTCGCCTGCTCCTGCTGAATCTCCTTCGCCGGCCGCGGGTGGCGAAGTGGTCGTCGTCGGTCTCGGCCCGGCGGGGCCGGAGTGGCTGACGCCCGAGGCCGCGGCGGAGCTTTCGGCGGCCGAGCACATCGTCGGGTACGGGCCTTATGTCGCGCGGGTGCCGCAGAAGGCGGGGCAGCAGCGGCACGCGTCGGGCAACCGCGTGGAGGCCGACCGGGCTCGCGAGGCGTTGTCGCTGGCCGTGTCGGGCGCGCGGGTCGCCGTGGTTTCCTCGGGTGACCCGGGGGTGTTCGCGATGGCGTCGGCGGTGCTGGAGCAGGTGTCTTCCGGCCACGGCGCGGGCGTCCGGGTGCGGATCGTCCCGGGGGTGACGGCGGCGCAGGCGGCCGCGTCCCGCGTCGGCGCGCCGCTGGGGCACGACTACTGCGTGCTGTCGTTGTCGGATCGGTTGAAGCCGTGGGAGATCATCGAGAAGCGCCTCGACGCGGCGGGCGCGGCGGATCTGGTGCTGGCGCTGTACAACCCGGCGTCGCGCTCCCGGACGACGCAGCTGGCGTCCGCTCGGGACGTGCTGCTGCGGCACCGCGCTCCGGAGACCCCGGTCGTGGTGGCGCGGGACGTCGGCGGCCCGGAGGAGGACATCCGCGTCACGACGCTGGGTGACCTCGATCCGTCCACAGTGGACATGCGGTGCCTGCTGATCGTCGGTTCGTCGAAGACTCGCGCGGAGGACGGGGTGGTGTGGACTCCGCGCAGCTATTGACGTCCGACGTGCGCCGGGCGGAGCCGGCCCTGCACCGCCGGACGGCGATGGCGTGCGAGGCCGCGTCGGCCGCGGGGGTGCCCGGTCGCTTCCGGACGTGGGGCGAGGCGGGGTTGCTGGCGGTGCTGGCGACCGATCCCGCGCTGGGGTACCTGTCGACGGTGACCGGAGTGACGCGGGAGACGCTGCCCGGCGTCGCCGGCTTCGCGCACTCGCCCGGTTGGGCCGGCGTCACGCCGACGGTGGTGGCGCCGGCCGGGCTGCCGGTGCCGGGCTTGGTGCCGGCGGGCGAGCGCGTCTTGGCCGTCAAGAGGCTCTCGCCTGCTTCTGCGACGCTTCCGGGCCAGGTCGACGAAGACACCTTCGTGCGGGTCTTGCTGGCCGGGTTCGAGGTGCACGGGGCGGTCGCCGCGTTCATGGCCGCGGAACACCGGCTCCCGATCATGCGCCGGTTCCTGGCGCGCGAGGGCGAGACGCCGATCGCGGCCGCGGGCATGACGATCCACGACGACGTCGCGGTGCTCGGAGCGGCTTCGACGTTGCCTGCGCACCGTGGCCGTGGAGCCCAGCCGGAGCTGCTGCGCCGCCGCCTCGAGGTGGCGGCGGCGGAGGGCTGCACGTTGGCGGTGGCGACGGCCCGCCCGCAGTCCCCGAGCGCGGCCAACCTGGGGCGGGCCGGGTTCCAGCTGCACCGCCGCACGGCGTGGACGAAGCCCTAGCGAGTCTGCGCGGACGCACGAACGGGCCTTTCCGGCGTGACGCGCTGCCGAAAAAGGATGAATGGAAACGCTGATCTTGAGGCGCACGTAATCCTCCTGTCGAGCGATTTCCGCAGAATTCACCCGGTCGCGCGATGTATGGCCTACTGGTCCGTAACGCTCAACTGCGCGTAAACGATCCGCTACGGTGATATCCGCGTCTGAATAGAGGGGGCCGGGAGACGGTGACTGATCCGAGCGGGCTGGGCACGTACGCCGCGGCGGAGCTGCACTACCGCCAGGAAGCGAACAAGCTGGGTGTGCAGGAGGCGACGAGCCGGGCCGCGGGTGGGCGCGCGGGGTTCACCCTGGATCGTCAGCAGGCAGACGCGATGCTCACCGAGGTGAACAGCGTACTCGGCGAACTGCGGGACATCCGGTCGCAAACGGATACCTTGACGATCTTGAAGCCGCCGGCTGAGGACAGCGTGAGTACCGGGTACAACAAAAAGCTCACGGATCGGTCCGCGTCGTTCATCGTCGCCGCGTCGCCATGGGATACCGCTGCCGCGGCGTTTGACGCGGCAAGCAATCAGATGCGGGCGTTGATCGACTACCTCACCACGTTGCAGGACAAGCTCAATAAAGCTCTCGGTAAAGTTCAGGCGACCGAGCAGGACAACAAGGAGGCCGTCGACCAAGCGGCACCCGAGGACGGGGGGTACATGTGATGGGGCCTCGCTCATTCGGTGCGGCTATCGCGGGGTTCACGGCTTTGGCGCTGACGGCGTGCACCGGCGGAGGCACCCCCGGTCCGGCCGGAAGCGCGTCCGGTTCGGAAAGCATCTCGTCGGAGGCTTCCTCTGCGTTGCCGTATGCCGGTGCGCCGAAGGTCTCCGATCCGCTTCCCCCCTCGGTGCTGTCCGGTGATCCCTGCGCGGACGCTCTGACCCCGGATCAGGTCAAAGCGGCTCTCGGCTCGCCGGTGCGGACGAAGCCCGACACCATTGGCGGTCTCGGTCCGTTCTGCTCGTGGACGAACACCGATACGACCTCGGCCGCGAAGATCAGCGTCGCCTTCGATACGACTACCCACCAGGGACTCAGTGGCGCCTATCAGAACTCCAAGCCGCAGTCGAAGGTGTGGCAGGAGTCGACCATCGACGGCTTGCCCGCGGTAACGCACGTGTCCGAGCACGATCACTGTCAGATCTTCGTCGGTCTGGCCGACGACGCGTTGATCGACGTCGGCGGCTATCTCAGCCTGAGCAAGATCGACAAGGCCGACCCGTGCGAGACGACGAAAAAGGTCGTGTCCGCTGTGGTGACCACGCTCAAGCAGAAGGCGGGGTCGTAGCGTCGTGAGCCTGTGGGATGACGCCCGGAACGCGGTGGGTCACGCCGTTCACGCGGTGGAGAGCGAGATCGGGCGTGGGGTGCACGCGGCAATGGACTGGACCCGGAACCTGATTTCCCCGAACGGCGGAGTCGTGGGGGTTCAGCCGATCGAGCAGGAGACACCGAAGATCTTGGCCGGCTCCAGCCGGCAGTGGCACGACGGTGCCGCCACGGCGAAGTCGCTGGCGGGCCGGACTCGTGCCCTCTCAGACCGGGTGATGGACGTGTCTCGGGTGTTCGAGTCGGCGTGGACCGGGCAGTCCGCGGACGCGGCGAACGCGCACGTGACCAAGGTCGGGCGCGTGCTGGATTCGACCAGCGCGACCCTGGATGTGAACGCGGGCAACGTGTCGTCGGTGGCGGAGAGCTACGACTACACCAGGAACAACATGGTCCCGTTGCCGTCGACGCCGCCGGAGGCGGGGTTCTGGGACCGGGCGGCTCCGTGGGACACCGACACCGAAGACGCGGTGAACAAGTACAACGCCGACGCGCAGCGCAACCTCGAACTGTACAGGACCTACGCAGCGTCGACTGAGCAGCACGGCAGCGCACTGCAGAGCGACTACGGCGAGCTGGGCATGTTCGACGGCGGCGACATCACGCTCACGAAAGAACCGGCGACCCCGCCGAGCGTGCACGGCAAGACCGGGCATCCCAGCGAGCAGCCCCACCAGCATCAGCAGGTCACTTCGCCGCCGTCCACGGTGCCGCCGCCGGCGGTCTCGTCGGTGGCACCTCCGATCACGGTTCCCGGCGGTCACGACACCGGCGGGTTGCCTTCACGCGAGGTGTCCGGCGATGACACGACGACAGCGGGCTACGTCCCGCCCGCTGTCACTCCGCCGAGCCTCGGTTCGATCGCGAACCTGCCGCCCGGCCCGTTACCCGGATCGGGCGTCCCGAACACAACGAGTCCGGCGCCGTATCCGGTGGGAGGATCCGGTTATCCCGGAGGGCCTGGCGGCAGTGGCCCCGGTTCGGGCGGCGTCCCCGGTGATGGTCGCCGGTCCGGAGTGCGCGGTGGCCTGGTCGAAGAGCCCGTTCGAGGTGGTTCGGCTGGTGCCGGGCGGACCGGTGGCAAGCTGAACGGTTCGCCCGGCGGCCTGGCCCACGGCGGTCGCGGAAAGGCCGAGGAAGACCGCGAACACCACCGCAAGTACGTCCGGGACGACGACACCTTGTTCACCGAAGACGACCGCGAAGAGCTGGACCCGGTAACGGGTTTACCGCCCGTGCCGCCGACCATCGGCGCATGAGTCGTTCGGTGAGCGTGATCGACGCAGAAGTGATCGTGCCGCGGCTGGCGTTTCTGACCGCCTGGGACATGCTCGACCTGGGTGAGGTTCCGGCGGTTTTCGGTACTGGTAAACACTTCTGGATGGACGACACCGCACGTCGACAGTTGGCGGGTTCGACCTTCGGCTGGTTGTCGGAACACGGCTTGGCTCGCGGCGGGCGGGTGAATCCGTTGTGGCGTGACACCCTTCGAGTCATCGCCGAGGCGGACATCGAGTTCTACGGGTGGTCGAACTTTCGCGACGAGTCGCATGGCGGATTACTTGTCGCGGTGCGGGGCGACTCGGCCATCCGCGCATGGGCGGACCGGGACACCGTTGTTCTGCAACCGATCCCGGTGAAATGGCCGGCTACCTCGTTGGTGGAAGCTTTGCCGCAAGTCGACGGCGCACCCGTTCGTGCCGTGACCGTGGCGCAAAGCTTCTACGACGATCCCGAGAGCGCGCGAAGAGGCCCGCTCGACGGGCCGGTCGACAGGCGGGACCTCGACCATCTCGACACTGTGCTGTCGCGGCCTCGGGACGCCGTGCACCAGCTCTACACCGCGATCCGAGTCGACGACCGGGATCGGGTGCGGAGTTCGCCGATAAGCGCGATCGACATCGCCGACCAGGGGCGAGTGCTGACGTACGTCACGGGAGACGCCCGGATTGTCCTGACGCCGGGCACGCCCCGCGAAATCGTGAGGACCTTGAACGACACTGCCGGCACGTTGCGGCTCGGTGCCACTTGAGCTAGCGGGTCGGGTCCTTGCCGTTCGGCTGGCTCGGGCCCGGGCCCGGGGACCACCACCCGGGCACGGTCTTCTCCCCGTGCACCACCGTCGGCGCGATGCCTTCGGTGAACGGCTCGATCTGCAGCAGCTGGCCCCACGACTGGCTCGGCTGCCCGATCAGGTAGCTCGGCACCTCGGGCTCCTCGGCCAGCTCCTCCAGCCACCCGATCGGCCCGCCGTTCGTCGACGACGCCCACTCCGCCTCGTCCGCCAGGCCGCCCGCCGTGATGCGGTACTCCGGCACCTGGGAAATCCCGTCGTGGGACGTCACCGGCTGGACGCACGGGTACACGAACGACGCCGGCCAGTCGACGTACACCGGCTTCGAGCCGATCTTGTCCGTCAGCGTCGTGAACGTCGGGACGCGCGGGGCCGACGCCGCGATCCAGCCGTCCTCCGTCAGGTCGTTGTCGACGATATTGATGCGGACCGCGTTCGTCTCCGGGGGCAGGTCGCGCAGGTTGATGCGCGTGTCGTTCCAGCCGCCCGTACCCGAGCCCGGCGGGAGCGCGAACTGGCTGCGGACGACCTTCACGCCCTCCGGGGTGTTGACGCCGTAGTCGAGGCTCACCGACGTCGGGCGGCGGGCCGCGCCGGCCGTCGCCACCACGATCTGGCCGTCCGCCGGCTTCTCCGTCAGCGCGTACCAGTCGCTGCGCAGGCGGCCCGCGCGCGTCTCCGGGTCCAGGTAGCTCGACCACATCGGCACGGTCTCCGGCGTGAACCCGTGCGGCGGCTCGGCCAGCGGGTCCTTGTCGTCGACCGAGCGGGTGTGGAAGCCGGTCTGGACGCGGCCGTTGTCCTGGTCGGGGTTCGGCAGCGGGGAGTCCGGTTCCTTGGGCTTCTCCGCGACCGTCCGCTGCTCGGACTGCGGGTGCAGGATGCTCGTCGCCGCGTCGCGCTCCACCATCACGTGGTCGGACAGGTTGCAGCTCTTGCCGAACAGGTGCCCGACGTTCGCCGCGCCCAGGCTGTAGCTGCCGGCCTGGTTGTGGATCGCCCACGCCATCGTGGCGAACTCGCCCGCCGCCACGAGGCCGCAGACCACCACCAGCGACAGCGACCCGAGCCGCAGCGCGCGCAGCCTGCCCTCCTGCACCGGTGGCGAGGCGCCGGGCCGGTGCGCGCGGACGTTCTCCACGAACGCGTAGATCCCCGCGATCGCGGCCGCGACCAGCAGGATCGTGGACAGGCCGATGCCGCCGATCGACGGCGCCACGTTCGTCCACTGGACGCCGAGGCGCGAGACGAACCAGTACGTGTTGGGCCCGGTCGCCGCCAGCGCGCCGACGACCAGCAGCCCGGCGAGGAACGCGGCGCGGTTGCGTTTGGACCGCAGCACGGTCGAACTGGTCGCGAGCGCGGTCAGCGCCGCCATCGACGCCCCGACCGCGGCGAACGCGCCGAAGTGGTGCGTCCACTTCGTCGGCGTCAGCGCCAGGAGCAGGAAGAACAGCGCCGTCGTGCCGATCAGGCGGCGCGCGGGGCCGAGCGACGCGCCCTGGATGCGGCCGCGGCGCAGCAGCATCACCAGGCAGGTGGCGGTGCACAGCACGATCAGCAGCACCGGGAACCGGCGCGGCGCCGAGCCGTCCGGCAGGTCGGCGAACAGCAGCTGGTACCGCGCGAGCTCCTGGAACCACGACAGGTTCGGGCCGACCTGCGTGCGGATCCGGGTCGCCTCCTCGACCGTGGCGAAGGTCTGGTCGGCGAACACCACGACCAGCACCAGCAGCCCGGCCGCGGCGACCGGCGCGAGCACGGGCAGCCAGCCGTTCTCGTTGGCGCGCTGGCGGATCAGCTTGAACAGCGGGCGCGCGGCGACCAGGTACGGTGCCACCGCGATCAGCCCGGTCGGGGTCGCGGCCAGGGTGAACCCGGCCGCGGTCAGGCCGAGGCACAGCGGCAGCAGCCGCCGCGTCACCAGGGTGCGTTCGACGGCGCAGATCGCCAGCAGCGAGCCGAGCGCGGCGACCGGTTCGGGCCGGACGCCGTTGTTGTAGGGCATCCACCAGACCAGGAACACCGTCGCCGCCGCCCAGCTGGCCGGGCGGCTGGTGCGCACCTGGGCGCCGAGGCGCGGCATGACCTCGCGGCTGATCAGCAGCCAGCTCAGGACGCCGAGCAGGAACGACGGGAGCCGGATCCACGGTGGCACCACGCTGACGTGCGCCATCAGCTCGAACACGTGGTAGAACCAGCCGAACGGCGCCTCGGCGACCCCGAACCAGCGGTGGTAGTTCGTGAGGAACCCGGTCTGCTCGGTGACCCGGGCCATCGTCAGGATGTAGCCGTCGTCCGAGGTCACCGGCCCGATGAAGACCCACGCACCGAGCGCGGCGATCACCGTGGCGTCCCGCAGCGTCAGCCGCCACCAGCCGACCGGCGCCCAGCGCGGCGCGCGTCTCGCGGAGCCGGAGTCGCGGCGCCAGACCGCGACCAGGGAGCCGATCAGCGACAGCACGGCGAGCACGCCGACGCCGATCTTCAGCGCGGTCGGCGACGTCTGGTAGCGCGTGTCCGGCACGACCGAGACGTGCAGGCCGGCGATCGGGTCCTTGCTCGAGTTGATCGAGGAGTAGATGCCGACCACGCGGGGCCGGACGTCGCCTCCCGCGTGGAAGATCGGCGTCCCGGCCACGGCGAGCGTCATCTGCGTCGCGTCGACGTCCAGCTCGACGTCGCACTTTTCGGCGGGCAGCGGTTGCTGCGCGATCTGCTGGCCCTGGCTGGAGGCGAACAGCACGCCGTTGTCGATGCGCAGCTGCAGGCCGACGCCCTTGCCGGCGTTCGGGTCGGTGCGGCCGTCCGGCACGGTGGCGAACAGCAGGCCCGGGCCGCTGCTGCGGGCGTCCACCGAGCGGATGGCCGCGCACGGCAGCTCGGCGCGCAGGTCCTGGGCCCAGTACCCGGTCAAGGGCGCGTTGACGGAGCGGGTGTCGCTGCCGGTCGGCCAGACGACCTCCGCCGTGTCCTGCACCACCGGCAGGAAGGGGAAAGCCAGCGCGCACAAGGCCGAGAGCAACCCCAGCGCTACGGCAATCAGACGCATCGGCGCAACGCTAACGGGTCAGACGTCGGCGGCTGACGCAACCCCCGGGTCACGCGGCGTGAAGCGCCCGTGGTGTAAAGCCGCCGTCAGGGGACGGCGGCTGCGCCAGCCGTGGCGCTCCAGGTCCGGCACGGATTCGAGCTTGCTCACCGGCCCGACGCAGAGCCAGGCGACCGGCCGGATGCCGGCCGGGACGCCGAGCAGCTCGCCGAGGAACGGCTCCCGGTAGAAGCTGACCCAGCCGACGCCGAGGCCCTCGGCGGTCGCGGCGAGCCAGAGGTTCTGGATCGCCAGGCACACGGAGTAGAGGCCGGCGTCGGCGATGGCGTGCCGGCCGAGGACGTCGGGCGCGCCGCGGGCCGGGTCGTAGGTGACGACGATGCCGAGGCTCGACTCGAGGATGCCCTCGATCTTGATGTTCGCGAAGGTGCTCGCGCGGTCTTCGGCGAGCTGGTCCGCGAAGACCTCGCGCTCCTCGTGGACGTGCTTCGCGAACGTCTCGCGCGTCGCGTGGTCGTCGACCAGCACGAAGTCCCAGGGCTGGGTGAGCCCGACGCTCGGCGCGGCGTGCGCGGCTTCGAGGATCCTCAGCAAGGTGGCTTCGGGAACCGGCTCGCCGGTGAACTCGCCGCGGACGTCCCGGCGTTTGCGCAGGACTTCGTAGAACTCTTCGATCATCGGTTCAGGACCCATTCGACGGCTTCGGCCACGGTTCCGGCGGTTTCCGTGCTCGGTCTCGCCGGCCGCCGGACCAGGAGGACGGGTTTGCCCAGTTCGCGCGCCGCGGTCAGCTTCGCGCTGGTCTGCGTGCCGCCGGAGTCCTTGGTGACCAGGACGTCCACCCGCTCGAGCAGCTCGCGCTCGGCGGCCACCTCGTACGGCCCGCGGGCGAGGATCAGCTCGTGGTGGCGGGGCAGCGGCGGTTCGGGCGGGTCGACGCAGCGGATCAGGAACCACAGGTCGTCGAGGTGCGCGAAGGCCGGCAGGCCCTGGCGGCCGCTGGTGAGGAAGACGCGCTCACCCAGGCCGGGAAGTTTCTTCGCGGCGGCTTCGAGGTCGTCGGCCCAGTGCCAGACGTCTTCTTCGCCCGGTTCCCAGCCCGGCCGGGCGAGCCTCAGCAGGGGAGTGCGCGTGGTTTCGGCGGCTTTCGCCGCGTTCGCGCCGATGCGCTCGGCGAAGGGGTGCGTCGCGTCCACGACGGCTTTCACGTCGTTCTCGCGCAGCCAGGCCGCGAGACCTTCCGGGCCGCCGAAGCCGCCTACGCGTACTTCGCCGACCGGGAGCCGCGGCCGCGCGACGCGTCCGGCCAGCGAAGACATGACGTGCACTTCGCTTCTTACGAGCTCTTCGGCGAGCTTCCGCGCTTCACCCGTGCCGCCGAGGATGAGGATCACTTTCCGTACCCGACGGCTTCGCGCCATCGGTCCAGGGTGCGCAGGTTGGCGAGCGTCTCGGCCCAGGTCAGCTCGGGCGCCTGCCGGTCTTCGACGTGCGCGGCGACGTGGTCCGCTTCGCGCGCGAAGACGCCCTGGGTCGCTTCGACCTCGATGACCTCCGGCTCGCCATCGGCCGGCGTCAGGACGATCCGGGAGATGCCCGGCTTCCGCAGCGGGTGGATCCACGCGGGCTGGGGCACGTACAGCTGCCCGCGCGTGCCGAACACGCGGATGCCGTCCTCGCGGGTCAGCCGGATGCCGCAGGAGATCGTCGCGAGGATGTCGCCGGGCAGCCGGAGGAGGCCGGTGGCGTACTCGTCGACGCCGTGCGGGCTCAGGTGAGCCATGCCGCTGACCTCGGTGGGCTCCACGACGTCCTGGCCGGTCGCGGCCTGCGCGACCAGCCGGGCCAGCGAGGTGCAGTAGCAGCCGACGTCGAGGATCCCGCCACCGCCGAGCGCGGGGTCGGACAGGCGGGCGGTCTCCTCGGGGTTGCTGTCGAAGGAGAACGTCGTGTCGACGGCGCGGACTTCGCCGATCGCGCCGCTCGCGATCAGCTCGACGAGCCGCCGCGTCTGCGGGTGCAGGCGGTACATGAACGCCTCCATGAGGAAGACGTCGTGCTCGCGAGCGGCGGCGATCACCTCTTCGGCGTCGGCGGCGGTGAGCGTCAGCGGCTTCTCGCAGAGCACGTGCTTGCCGGCTTCGGCCGCGGCGATGGCCCATTCCTTGTGCAGCGCGTGCGGCGTCGAGACGTACACGGCGTCGACGTCCGGGTCGGCGAGGAGGTCTTCGTAGCTGCCGTAGGCCTTGGGGATCTCGAAGCGGGTGGCGAATTCCCGGGCGCGGTCACCGTTGCGCGCGGCGACGGCGGCGAGCGTGCCGTGCTTGCTCTCGTCGACGCCCGCGGCGAAGTGGGCGGCGATGGTCCCGGCGGCCAGCAGGCCCCAGCGCAAATCGGCACTGTGCAGTTCCGTCACAACGACTCCGGTTGGTTCGCCCGGTCGCGGGCACTGGAATAGAGGAAGCTGTCCGGAAAGCCCGCGGCGGCGAGCACCCGGCCGACGAAGATGGTGGCCGCCCGGGTCATCCCGGCTTCGCGGACCAGGTCCGGCAGTTCACCGAGCACGCCCCGCACGACGGTCTCCCCGGGCTGGGACGCCAGCGCGACCACGGCGACGGGGCAGTCGGCGCCGTAGTGCGGAGTGAGTTCGTCGGTCACGCGCCGGACGTGGTTGATCGCGAGGTGCAGCGCGAGCGTCGCCTCGGTGGCGGCGAAGGCGGCGAGGGTTTCCTTGGGCGGCATCTTGGTGGAGCGAGCCTGGACGCGGGTGATCACCAGGCTCTGCCCGACTTCGGGCACGGTGAGCTCCCGTTTCAGCGCGGCGGCCGAAGCGGCGAAGGCGGGTACGCCGGGCACGACGTCGTAGGGAACGTTCTTGGCGTCGAGCCGCCGGGCCTGCTCGGCGACGGCGCTGTAGAGGGAGGGGTCACCGGAGCAGAGCCGGACGACTTCGTGGCCGTTCTCGTGCGCCTCGACGAGCTTTCCGACGATTTCTTCGAGGCTGAGGTCGGCGGTGTCGATCAGTGTCGCCTCGGGCCGGCAGTACGCGAGCAGGTCGGGCGGGGTCATGCTGCCGGGGTAGAGGCAGACGGCGCACCGGGCGAGCAGGTCCCGGCCCCGCACGGTGATGAGGTCCGCGGCCCCCGGCCCGGCGCCGACGAAGTGCACGGTCATCGGCTGCTCCACTGCGTGACCGTCCGGGCCGGGGTCCAGCCGGTGAACCCGCCGAGCGGCGCCGCGCGCTCGACCGCGACCCGCAGCAGCTCGCCGCCCCGCTCCGCGTACACGTCACCGAGAATCCGCTCCGCCTCCAGCGTCACCCCGTGCGCCACCAGCCGCGCGCCCGTGGCCAAGCACGCGTCCAGCAAGCCCGGGGCCGTCAAGCCGCCGCCGATGAAGATCGCGTCCGGGGGTGGGAGCGCCGTCAACGACTCCGGGGCCGGCCCCGTCACCACCTGCAGCTCCGGCACGCCCAGGTCCAATGCGTTCCGGCCGATCCGCTCGGCGCGGTCCGGGTTCTGCTCGATCGCGATGGCGCGGTTCAGCACGTGCAGCCGCGACCACTCGATCCCGACGCTGCCCGCGCCCGCGCCGACGTCCCACAGCAGCTCGCCGGGGCTCGGCGCGAGCCGCGCCAGCGCCGACATCCGCAGGTCGCGCTTCGTCAGCTGGCCGTCGTGGGAATACACGTCGTCCGGGATGCCGATCAAGGGCAGCGCCGGACCCTCGCACGTCAGCGCGAACACCGTCAGCGGCCCGGGTTCGCCGGCCCAGCCGTCGGTGATGCGCTCGTCCGGCCCGCCCAGGTTCTCCAGCGCGAACAGCTCGCTCTCGCCGTACCCGCGCACGGTCAGCAGGGAGCGCAACGCCGCCGCGTCGCCCCCCAGGACGAGCACCCGCCGCCCCGGCGCCAGCACCCGGGCGACGCGGGCCGACGACCGGCCGACGAGCGTCACCACCTCGGTCTCCTCGGCGGACCAGCCCAGCCGCGCCCGGGCCAGAGTCACCGACGAGACCGCGGGCAGCGCCTCGACCTCGTATCCATGTGCCACCAAAGTAGTGCCGACCCCCGACAAAAACGGATCGCCGCTGGCCAGGACGCAAATCCGTTCCCCCACGTGCTCCGCGATGACGGCGTCGAGCCCCGGCAGCAACGGCGACGGCCACGGCTCGCACGGGACGTCCGGTGGCAGGTACGCCAGCTGCCGCGGCGCACCCAGCACGACGTCGGCGCCGAGCACCAAGGCCTGCGCCTGCTCCGACAAGCCGGACCAGCCGTCAGCCCCGATTCCCACCACCGTCAACCGTGATTTTTCGCGCACGATTTCCCACCCTAAGCGAGCCGGGCGCTGTGCGATGATCGGCCGGTCGCCGACCTGGAGGAGTGCTGTTGAAGCCGTACCCGTTCACCGCCGTCGTCGGGCTGCCGGACCTGCGCCTGGCGCTGGTCCTCTCCTCGATCTCCCCCGCGGTCGGCGGCGTGCTGGTGCGCGGCGAGAAGGGCACGGCGAAGTCGACCATGGTCCGCGCGCTGGCGGGCCTGCTGCCGGGCGTCGACGTCGTGGACGGCTGCCGCTTTTCCTGCGATCCCGCGGCTCCCGACCCCCTCTGCCCGGACGGCCCGCACGACCGCGCGAGCAGCCACCGGCGCCCCGCGAAGCTGGTCGAGCTGCCCGTCGGCGCGGCCGAAGACCGCGTCGTCGGCTCGCTGAACCTCGAACGCGCGCTGGGCGAAGGCGTCACGGACTACCAGCCGGGCCTCCTGGCCGCCGCGCACCGCGGACTGCTCTACGTCGACGAGGTCAACTTGCTCCACGACCACCTCGTCGACACCCTGCTCGACGCCGCCGCGATGGGCCGCGCGACCGTGGAGCGCGAGGGCGTCTCCGTGTCGCACGCGGCCCGGTTCGTGCTGATCGGCACCATGAACCCCGAGGAAGGCGAGCTGCGGCCGCAGCTGCTCGACCGGTTCGGGCTGACCGTCGAAGTCGCCTCCAGCCGCGACCCCAAGCAGCGCGTCGAGGTCGTCCGGCGCCGCCTCGCCTACGAAGCGGACCCTGACGGCTTCGCGGCGGAGTACGCGGCCGAGGACGCCCAGCTCGCCGCGGACATCGAAGCGGCGCAACGGCTTCTGCCGGCGGTGAAACTCCCCGACGACGCACTGCGCCAGATCGCCGAGGTGTGCGCGTCTTTCGAGGTCGACGGCATGCGCGCCGACATCGTCACCGCGCGCACCGCGGTCGCGCACGCGGCTTGGACCGGCCGCGACGAGGTGACCACCGACGACGTCCGCGTCGCCGCGCGGCTCGCGTTGCCGCACCGGCGCCGCCGGAACCCGTTCGACGCGCCCGGAATCTACGAAGAGCAGCTGGAGCAGGCCCTTCAGGACGCCCAGCCCCCGGCGCCGGGTCCCGAGGACGACGGTCCCGGCTCGGGTTCGACGCCCGAGGAAGCGCCGCAGAATGTCCCGCAGGGAGACGCGCCGCAGCAACAGCAGAGTGGCGGGCAGCAGAAGACTGTCGGCGCCGGCGAGACGTTCAAGGCCCGCGTGTTCCGCGTCAAGGGCATGGGCGAAGGCGAGCGCGGACGCCGCTCGCGCGCGATCACCGACAGCGGCCGCACCATCGGCGTCCAGCCCCCGAGCGTGCAGGACGGCCGGCCGCACCTGATCGCGACCGTGAAAGCCGCGGCGCCGCACCAGAAAGCCCGCGGCCGAGACGGCGCCGGGTTGAAGCTGCGCCGGCAGGACCTCCGCTTCGCACTCCGCGAAGGCCGCGAAGGCAACCTCGTGCTGTTCTGCGTCGACGCGTCCGGCTCGATGGGCGCGAAGGCGCGGATGCGCGAGGTCAAGTCGGCGGTGCTGTCGCTGCTGCTCGACGCCTACCAGCGCCGCGACAAGGTCGGGCTCGTCACCTTCCGCGGCAATGCCGCCGAACTCGTGCTGCCGCCGACCATCAGCGTCGACGCCGCCGCGTCCCGCCTCGAAGGCCTGCCGACCGGCGGCCGGACACCGCTCGCGGAAGGCCTCCTGGAGGCCGCGCGGGTGCTGCGCGTCGAGGAGATCCGCGACCCGCGGCGCCGTCCGCTGCTGGTCGTCGTCACCGACGGCCGCGCCACCAGCGGCCCCGACGCCGTCGCGCGCGCCCAGGCCGCGGCCGGGCTGCTCACCGGGGTCACCGCCGTCGTCATGGACTGCGAAAGCGGCAAGATGCGGCTCGGCCTCGCCGCCGACCTGGCCGCCCACCTCGGCGCGGAACACGTGCCCCTCGGCGAGGTCGCCGCCGAGTCCCTCACGAGCGCCGTCCGCGCCCGGACCGGAAGGGCTGCCTGATGCCGCAGGGGAAACCGGAAGTCGTCCCGCAGGATGGGCTCACCACCCGCCAGCGCCGCAACCGGCCGCTGCTCGCCGTGCACACCGGCGAGATGAAGGGCAAGTCGACGGCCGCGTTCGGGATGGCGCTGCGGGCCTGGAACCAGGGCTGGTCGATCGGGGTGTTCCAGTTCGTCAAGTCGGCGAAGTGGCGTGTCGGCGAGGAAGCCGCGTTCCGCGCGCTGGGCAAGCTGCACGACGACACCGGCGAGGGCGGGCCGGTCGAGTGGCACAAGATGGGCGAGGGCTGGAGCTGGGCCCGCAAGTCCGGGACCGACGAGGACCACGCCGAAAACGCGCGTGAAGGGTGGGCGGAGATCAAGCGCCGGCTCGCCGCCGAGACGCACGGCTTCTACGTCCTCGACGAGTTTTCCTACCTGCTCAAGTGGGGCTGGCTCGAAGTGGACGACGTCGTGTCCACTTTGGTCTCGCGGCCCGGGCACCAGCACGTCGTCATCACCGGCCGGTATGCGCCGCCGGAGCTGATCGAGGCCGCAGACCTCGTCGCCGAGATGACCAAGGTCAAGCACCCGATGGACGCGGGCCAGAAGGGCCAGCGGGGGATCGAGTGGTAGCGCGCGTGGTCGTCGCCGCGCCCGGTTCGGCGCACGGCAAGACCACGATCGCCGCCGGGCTGATGGCGGCGCTGCGCGAGGCCGGGCACCGCGTCTCCGGGCACAAGGTCGGGCCGGATTTCATCGACCCGAGCTACCACGCCCTCGCGACTGGACGCCCGGCGCGCAACCTCGACCCGTTCTTGCAGGGCGAAGACCAGCTGATCCCCTTGCTGCGCCACGGTTCCGCCGGCGCCGGCATCGCCGTCATCGAAGGCGTGATGGGCCTGTTCGACGGCGCTTTGGGCACCGAGGGCTACGCCTCGACCGCGCACGTCGCCAGGCTTCTGGACGCGCCGGTCGTGCTGGTGGTGGACGCGTCGGCGGCGTCGCGCAGTGTCGCCGCGACCGTGCTCGGGTTCGCTTCCTACGACACGCGGGTGCGGCTGGCCGGGGTCATCCTCAACAAGCTGGGCTCGCAGCGGCACCTCGACGAGATCGCGGCCGCGCTGGAGGCCACCGGCGTCCCGCTGCTGGGAGCGTTGTACCGCAACGAAGAGATTCACGCGCCGAGCCGGCACCTCGGGCTCGTCCCGGCGGCGGAGCGGGCATCAGAGGCGCAGCGCGTGCTGCCGTCACTGGCCGCGTGGGTGCGTGACGGCGTCGATCTCGAAGCGATCGTCCGGATCGCGTCCGGGGCTTCGCGGCTTTCTTCTCCGGCGTGGTCGCCGTCCGGTGTGGACGGTCCCCGGGTCACCGTCGCCGCCGCGGGCGGGCCGGCGTTCACCTTCCGCTACACCGAGAACATCGAACTGCTGGCCGCCTGTGGCGTCGACGTGGTCGACGTCGATCCGTTGCGGGACCAGGCCTTGCCCGACGGGTGCGCCGGGCTGTACTTCGGCGGCGGGTTCCCCGAGGTCCACGCGGCGGAGCTGTCGGCGAACACGGCGTTGCGTGCCGAGGTGGCTTCGGCGGTTTCGCGGGGGATGCCGGTCAGTGCGGAATGCGCGGGCCTGCTGTACCTGTGCCAGTCGCTGGACGGCCAGCCGATGGTCGGCGCGGTGCCCGCGGACGCGAAGATGACCGCGCGCGGCAAGCTCGGCTACCGGCGCGCGGTCGCCGTCGAGGACAACGTCCTGGCCACGGCCGGGCAGCGCGTCACCGGGCACGAGTTCCACCGCACCGAGGTCACGCCGTCGCACGGCGCTTCGGCGGCGTGGGGCTGGGACCGGCAGCTGGACGGCTTCGCGTCGCCGACGCTGCACGCGTCCTACCTGCACGTCCACTGGGCCGGGTATCCCGAGCTGGCGCAGCGTTTCGCGAGCCGGGTCCGGGCCTGTGCGTGACTACGACCTCCACCACCACGGCGACCGGGAGGTCGGGCCGGGGCTGGTCGATCTCGCCGTGAACGTCCGGCTGCCGCGGCCGCCCGAGTGGTTGCGGCAGGAGCTGGCGTCCGCTTTGGACTCCCTGGCGGCTTATCCGTCCACTGTGGACGCCGAGCGCGCGGTGGCCGCGCGCCACGGCCGTCCTCCGTCGGAAGTCCTGGTCACGGCGGGTGCGGCAGAAGCGTTCACGCTGCTGGCTTCGGCGCTCCGGCCGCGCCACGCGGTGGTCGTGCACCCGCAGTTCACCGAGCCGGAGGCGGCACTGCGGGCCGCCGGCCACGCCGTCTCGCGGGTGATCCTGTCCGAAGAGGACGGTTTCGTGCTCGATCCGGCGCTGGTCCCGGACGACGCCGACCTGGTGTTCGTGGGCAACCCGACGAACCCGACGTCGGTGCTGCACCCGGCGGCGTCGCTGCGTTCGCTGACGCGGCCCGGGCGCCTGCTCGTGGTCGACGAGGCGTTCCTGGACGCGGTCCCCGGCGAAAGCGAAAGCCTGGCCGCGGGTGTCCCGGGCGTCGTCGTGCTGCGCAGCCTGACGAAGACGTGGGGCCTGGCCGGGTTGCGGGCGGGGTACGTGCTCGCCGCGACGGACGTCATCGAGCGGCTGCGGGCGGTGCAGGTGCCGTGGTCGGTGTCCACTTTGGCCGGGGTGGCGACGGTGGCGTGCTGCCGTCCGTCCGCTGTGGAGGAAGCGGAAAAGCTGGCGATCGCGGCGGAGGCCGACCGCGAGTACCTGGTGTCCGGCCTGACGGAGGCCGGTGTCGCGGTGCTGGGCGACCCGCGCGGCCCGTTCGTGCTGGTGCGGGTCCCGGACGGCGCTTCGGTGCGGGCCCGGCTGCGCGATGCGGGTTACGCGGTGCGGAGGGGAGACACGTTCCCCGGTCTGGGCCCGGACCACTTGCGGTTGGCGGTCCGCGACCGCGGGGTGACGGACGCGTTCACGAGCGCGCTCCGAAAAATCTGGTAAACACCGACAGGGGGTTGTCGCCGGAGCCCGGGAAAGTGGTCTTCGTCGCCGGGAAACGCCCGGTGTGACGGAGAAAGGACCGCCATGCCCCGCTTCAACGACGTCGCCTGGTTCGAGATCGGCACCGACGAGCCGGCGGTCGCCGAACGGTTCTACGGCGAGGTCTTCGGCTGGCGGACCGGCCAGGACGAAACGGCCAGCACCAGCCCGGCCTACCGGGTCATCGACACCGGCGGCTCCCGCGGCGGGCTGTTCACCGGAACGGAGAACTACGCGATCTTCAGCGTGCTCGTCGAGGACGTCGACGCCGCCTGCCGGAAGGTCGAGGCCGCCGGCGGGCGAGTACAGCGGCCGCCGGCGGTCAATCCGGTCGGCGTGACCTTCGCGCACCTGCTCGACCCGGCCGGCAACCACTTCTCGGTGTTCACCCCGCCAAGCTGAGCTGCTCGACCACGCCGTAGGGGATGTCGAGGTCCTCGCGCCGCAGCAGGCGGAGCGGGGGCACTTCGGCGGTGACCGTCACCGACGTGATCCGGTCGGTGCGGAAGGCGCGGATTTCCCCGCGCAGCCGGCACCACGCGATCAGGTACCAGTGCGTCGGCTTGCCGACGTACCCGAGCGGTTCGACCTCCCGCCGCGTCACGGCGCCTTGGCGGTCGCCGTAGCCGATGCGCAGGACGCGGCCGGCGGCGAGCGCGTGGGCGACCTCCCGGGGTATCGGCGGGGGCGAGCTCTTGCCGAGCACGTGGACGCGGGCGGCCAGGTCCTGGGCCGCGGCGGCGTCGTCGTGGTGCATGGCCGCGACGAGCTTGCGCAATGCCGACGCGGCCTCGGTGCGGAACGGCGTGCCGTCGAGGTGTTTCAGCGCGAGTGCCATGGCGACGGCCTCACCGGGCGTCAGGTTGACCGGCGGCAGCGTGTGCGCCTTGTCGAGGCAGTAGCCGCCGGTGCGGCCGGGCTCGGCGTAGATCGGCACGCCCGATTGCTGCAGGGCGCCGATGTCACGCTCGATCGTGCGCGCGCTGACCTCGAAACGGTCGGCGAGCCAGCGCGCACTGCGCGGCCGGGGCGCGATGGCGCGCAGTTCTTCGACGAGGGCGTAGAGACGGTCGGTCCGGTTCACACGTTCACTGTAGGAAGGAGGTACGACAGTTACGCGAGCGCGAGCAGCGAGGCGGCGACGGCGACCTCGACCCCGGCGCCGAGGACGTCGCCGGTGACGCCGCCGAGACGCCGGGTGCACCTGGCGAGGAGGGCCGCGGCCACGGCGTAGGCGATCGCGACGGACAGGGGGCCCCGCCACCAGTCCATCCCGGGGATCAGGGCGGCCACGGTGGCGGCGCCGGCGGCGATCGCGATCGCGACGGTTCTCGGGACCGAGCCGGCGACGGTGGCGCCGAGCCCTTCCGGCCGCGCGGACGGGACCCCGCGCGCGCAGGACATCGAGAGCGTGCAGCGTCCGATGAGCACACTCGCGACGACTGCGCTGATCGGGTGGTCGGCGCCGGTGAGCGCGCCGACCTGGACGAGCAGGACGAAGACGAGGGTGGCGACGCCGGTGGGGCCGGAGTCGCCGCGGCGCATGACGTCGAGGGCCTTGGCGCGGTCGTAGGAGGCCCCGAGGCCGTCGGCGGTGTCGGCGAGCCCGTCGAGGTGCAGGCCCCGGCTCCCGAGGGCGACGGCCCCGAGGGCGAGGGCCGCCGTGGCGATCGCCGGGAGGCCGAGGGCGATGCCGGCGGCCACGATGAGCCCGGCAGCCGCGGCGAGCGGGATCGCGGCAAGAGGGGCGAGCATCATGGCGCCCCCGGCAACGCGCCGGTCGATGACGCGCGGCGCCGGGACGGGGACGGTGGTCAGCGTCCCGACGGCCATCCGCACGGAGTCGGCCCAGCGGCTCAAGCCAGGTCCGCCAGCAGGCCCATGTCCGCGATGATCGCCCGCGCCGCTCGCAGCGTCGGGACCGCCTGGACCGCTCCGCTCCCTTCCCCGAGCCGCAGCCCGAAGTCCAGGATCGGCTCCAGACCCAGCGCCTTCAGCGCGAACGCCTGCGACGGTTCCGTCGACCGGTGCCCGGCCAGCCACCACCGCTCCGCCCCCGGCGCGATGTCCCGCGCGACCAGGGCCGCCGCGCCCGAGAACACCCCGTCCAGCAGCACCGGGATCCGCAGCAACGCCGCCTCCACCAGGAACCCCGCCGTCGCCGCCACACACGCGCTGCCCAACGCCGTCAACCGCGAGAAAGGGTCCTCGACCCGGCCCGAAGTCCGCGCCAGCGCCGCCGCGACCGCCGCCGTCTTGCGCTCCAGCCCGGACGCGTCGACGCCCGTTCCCGTGCCGACCACCTCGGCGGCCGGCAGGCCCAGCGAGGCCGCCACCAGTGCCGCGCACATCGCCGTGTTGCCGATCCCCATGTCGCCCGGGATCAGCAGGTCGGCGTCGCCTTCCTCGCGGGCGATCGCGCGGCCCGCCTCGAACGCCGCCTGCGCCTCACCCGGCTCCAAAGCATCCTCGACGTCGATCGAGCCCGAGCCGCGGCGGATCTTGTGGGCCGTGACGGCGGCCGGCACGTCCGCGCCGTCCCAGTCGACCCCCAGGTCGGCCACCCGGACCCGGGCGCCGACCTGCGCCGCCAGCACGTTCACGCCGCTCTTGCCGGCCAGGAACACCCGCACCATCGCCGCCGTCACCTCGCGCGGGTACGCCGACAGCGCCGACACGCCGTGGTCGCCGGCGAAGACGACCACGCGGACGTCGTCCAGCGGACGCGGCGGCACGCTCCCGTGCGCCGCGGCCAGCCAGGCGGCGATCTCCTCCAGCCTGCCGAGCGCGCCGAGCGGCTTGACCAGGCCGTCGAGCCGCTCGAGCGCGGCGGCGCGGGCGGCGGGGTCGGGCACGGGAACGTCGAACACGGGCGCCTCCTGGCTACAGGTCGAGCGCCCGGCCCGCGACGACCAGCACGACCCGGTCGGCGTCGGCGGACACCCGGTTGTTCAGTGCCCCCAGCACATCACGGAACAGCCGGCCGGACGACGTCGCGGGCACCACACCGCTGCCGACCTCGTTGCTGACCGCGACCACCGGCACCCGCGCCGCGGCCCACGCGGCCAGGAAGTCCTCGAGCCGGTCGTCCAGCCGGTGCTCCCAGCCCGGCTGCTGCCGCCACGCGCCGACGTCGTCCAGCACGCGGGACAGCCAGGTGCCGAGGCAGTCGATCAGCAGCGGCTCGGTCGCCTTGCGGAGGGTGCCCGCCAGGTCCGTGGTCTCGACGGTCTTCCAGTGCGACGGCCGCCGTGCCTGGTGCGCGGCCACCCGCGCGGCCCATTCGGCGTCGTCGCCGCCGGCGGGGAGACCGGGCGCGACGTAGACGAGGTGCGGGTAGCGGGCGACGAGCCGTTCGGCGTGCCGCGACTTCCCCGAGCGGACGCCACCGAGGACCAGCACCTTGCTTTCGTCGCGTCCGTACCGGCGAAGGGCGCCTGCCAGGGCCTCGAGATACCCGGCGAGCCGGTGGGTCAGCCCCGCCGACGTTTTCTTCCCCGCGGAGGCGGCGTTGGGCACAGTCATACCCGGCATTGTGGTGCACGCGCTACCGTGCGCCACGTGCCACTCCGTCTAGGGACAACCGCGGCCGGACTCGTTACCGGATACGTCGTCGACACCCTGTTCGGCGACCCCCGACGGGGGCACCCGGTGGCGATCTTCGGATCGGCGGCCGCGCGCCTCGAACGCGTCCTGTGGGCGGACTCGAAGCCGCGCGGAGCGGCGTACGCCGGGTTGTGCGCCTTCGGAGTTGTCGGCCTTGGCGTCGCGCTTCAGGCGGCGACGCGGCGACGCCCCTTCGCGCGCTTCTCGCTCACTGCTGTGTGTACCTGGGTAGTGCTCGGCGGACGCGGTCTCGCCGCCGAAGGCGCCGAAATGGCCCGCCTGCTCGAAGCAGGCGAAGTACCTTCGGCGCGTACACGGCTCTCGCACCTCTGCGCGCGCGACGCGACGACGCTCGACTCCGCCGAGCTGACCCGCGCGGCGACCGAGTCGATCGCCGAGAACACCTCGGACGCCGTGGTCGCGCCGTTGTTCTGGGGCGCGGTCGCCGGGATGCCGGGGTTGCTCGGCTACCGCGCGCTGAACACGCTCGACGCGATGGTCGGCTACCGGTCACCGCGGTACCGGAACTTCGGCTGGGCCGCGGCGCGGGCCGACGACGTGGCCAATCTGGTGCCGTCGCGGATCGGAGCGGCGCTCACGGCGCTGTGCGCGCCGCTGGCGGGAGGCCGCGCGCGGAGTGCGTGGCGGGTCTGGCGGCGCGACGGCGGACGGCACCCGAGCCCGAACGCGGGGCAGGTCGAGGCGGCGTTCGCGGGGGCGCTGGACATCCGGCTCGGCGGGACGAACAGCTACGGCGGCGAGGTGGAGAGCCGGGCCCGGCTCGGCGAGGGACGCGATCCGGAGCCGGTCGACTTGAGACGGGCGGTGCGGTTGTCCCGGCTGGTGGGAGCGGCGGCGGCCGTGGTCGCCGCGGGCGCCGCCCGGTGAGCGGCCTCCTGATCGCCGGCACGACCTCCGACGCCGGGAAGAGCCTCGTCACCGCCGGAGTCTGCCGGTGGCTCGCTCGCCAAGGCGTCCGCGTCGCCCCCTTCAAAGCCCAGAACATGTCCAACAACTCCATGGTCTGCGCCGACGGTGCCGAGATCGGGCGCGCCCAGTGGGTTCAGGCCCGCGCCGCCCGGGTCGAGCCCGAGGCCGCCATGAACCCCGTTCTGCTCAAGCCCGGCAGTGATCGGCGCAGTCACGTCGTCGCGCTCGGGAAGCCCTTCGGGACCCTCGAAGCCGGCGAGTACGCCACCGGCCGCGCCGGGCTCGCCGAGATCGCCTTCGCCGCCTACGAAGACCTCGCCTCCCGCTACGACGTCGTCGTCTGCGAAGGCGCCGGCAGTCCCGCCGAGATCAACCTGCGTGGCGGCGACTACGTCAACCTGGGGCTCGCGCGGCGGTTCGGGCTGCCTGTGCTCGTCGTCGGCGACATCGACCGCGGGGGCGTGCTGGCCGCCATGTTCGGCACCCTCGCCCTGCTTTCGGCCGAGGACCAGGCGCTCGTCGCGGGCTGGGTGGTCAACAAGTTCCGCGGCGACGTCGGCCTGCTGCGCCCCGGCCTGGACAGCCTCGAAAAGGTGACCGGCCGGCCGGTGCTGGGCGTGCTCCCGTGGCTCGACCGCGTCTGGATCGACTCCGAGGACGCCCTCGCCGCCGCGGGCTGGCGCCGCGAGGCCCACGGCCGCGGGCTGCGGGTCGCCGTCGTGCGCTTCCCGCGCGCGTCCAACGCCACCGACGTCGACGCCCTCGCCGCCGAACCCGGCGTCACCGTGACGCTCACGGCCGACCCCGACACCGTCGCGACGGCGGACGTCGTGGTGCTGCCCGGCTCGCGCGCCACCGTGGACGACCTGGCCTGGCTGCGCGACCGCGGCCTCGACACGGCGGTGGCCGCCCGCGCCGCGGCGGGCCGGCCGGTGCTCGGCATCTGCGGCGGCTACCAGATGCTGGCCGAGTCCATTGTGGACGACGTCGAGTCCGGGGCCGGCGAGGTGCCGGGCCTGGGTCTGCTGCCGGCGCGGGTGACGTTCGCCGCGGAGAAGGTGCTCGCCCGCCCGGCGGGGGACTGGCGGGGCAACCGCGTCGACGCGTACGAGATCCACCACGGCTCGGTGACGGCGCCGCCGGGGCAGGAGTCCTTTTTGGACGGCGTACACCAGGACGCGGTCTGGGGCACGATGTGGCACGGCGCCTTCGAGAACGACGCCTTCCGCCGTGCATGGCTCATCGAAGCGGCGGCCCAGGCCGGCGTCGAGTGGACCCCGGCGCCGGACGCTCCCGGCTTCGCCGACCTGCGCGAAGAGATGCTGGAGAAGCTGGCCGACGCCGTCGGTGAGCACCTGGACACGGCGGCGCTGCGCACCCTGCTGGACCGGGGCGCGCCGATGGGCCTGCCGTTCGTCCCGCCCGGCGCGCCTTAGCCGTCAGGGGAGGACGGGCCCGGTGAGCTTCCCGCTGACCTGCCGCAAGGTGCAGACCGCCTCCCGGGCCCCGTCGGTCCCGGGGGACTCGACGGGGCCGCGGACGGTCGTCCGGTCGTGGCTGGACAGCGTCGAGCGCGTTTCGTCGAACAAGGGTCCCCCTCCGGAATCCCCGACCCGGCGGGGAAATCCTGAGGGACCGAGATCACGAACCGGCGGTGGCCACGGCCTTCTTGGTCAGCGACTTCTCCGCGAAAGCGCCGAAGGCCAGGCCCAGCGCCAGCCACAGCACCACCTGGGTGCCGACCGAAGCCGTGCGGAAGCTCCAGAGCGTCGAGGCCGGGAAGTCCGCCGGGACCTCGTCGACCACCGGCATCAGCCAGGCCACCACGCCGATCACGACGAGGTAGCCCGCCGCGGCCAGGAGGAAGCCGTTCCAGGCGCCGAAGCGGTCCGCGAGCTTGCGGCCGAGCACCGTCGCGAAGATGCCCACCAGCAGCGACACCGCGACGAACCCGAAGTACAGCTCGGTGCGCGAGCCGATCGTGCCGGGCTGGCCCACCGCCGGCGGGTTGGCCGGGTACTTCAGGAACGGGACCAGGAACACGACGGCGAACGCGCCGCCGGTGAGCAGCAACGCCGTCACGCGGGGGCGAAGGCTGCCGAGGCGGCCCTGGGCGAACGCGAAGGCGAGCGAGAGCAGGCCGCCGATCGCGACGCCGTAGACGACGACGCCGGTGAGCAGCCCGACGGTGCTCTGGATGTCCCGCGGGACGAGCTCTTCCTCGTGTTCTTCAACGGGCGCGGCGCCCGCATCGTGGGAATGGGCGTGGCCGCCGGACTCCTCGAGCCCGATGGCGGTGTTGACCGACGGCTCACCGAAGGCGTAGGCGAACCCGAACGCGAGCACGCCGGCGATCAGGCCCGCGAGCATGCCGCGGACCAGCAGGGTCTTCATCATTTGAGGTCGTGCCGCCGATCAGTGGCAGGGGAAGGCCAGCAGGTGCCGGCCGTCGTGCACGAACTCGTGGACGTACATGTTCGCGAACACCGCGGTCGCGCCCTGCTCGGCGCTCACGAAGTACAGCGCGATCAGGGCCAGGAGCACCACGAACACCGCCCACGGCACGATCTCACGGATCGGGATGCGGATCGGGAGCGGGACGGCGGGAGCTGCCGTGTGGGACATGAGCGTGGCCTCCTCGGGCTTTCGCGGCCTCATCGGGGTCTGCACGAAGGGATCCGGGTCTGGCTTCCCCCGGGGCGGGGGTCACAGTGGCGCGACCGCGCGGACTTGCACCGCGTTCCGGAATCTCCTCGTCTGGCCGGTTGAGCGTAGGTCCGCCGTTTGGGCCGCGTCAATGTGACAATGCCGCGGTGACTCGAATGGTGGCGGCCCTCGATGTGGGCGGGACGACGATCAAGGCGGCACTGCTGGACGAGCAGCTGCAGCCCCGGGCGACGCTGCGCGCGGAGACGGCGCGCAGCGCGGACGGCACGGCGCTGGCCGCGCAGGTCGGGGACATCGTGGCCGCGCTGGCGGAGCAGGCGGGGACGGACTCACCCGCCGCCGTTGGCGTCGTGGTGCCCGGGATCGTCGACGAGGAGACCCGCGTCTGCCACTTCTCGGCCAACCTCGACTGGCGCGAGGTCCACTTCGGCGAGCTGCTGGAAGGGCGGCTCGGGCTGCCGGTGGCGTTCGGGCACGACGTCACCGCGGGCGGCATCGCCGAGTTCCGCGTGGGCGCGGGACAGGGCGCGACGAACGCGGCGTTCATCCCGGTCGGCACCGGGATCGCGGCGGCGCTGCTGCTCGACGGCCGGATCCACCGCGCGCACGGGCAGGCGGGCGAGGTCGGGCACATCGACGTCGGCCACCCGGGCAAGTGCGGCTGCGGCGCGATCGGCTGCCTGGAGGCGATCTCGTCGGCGTCGGCGATCGCCCGCCGCTACACCGAGCGCACGGGCCGCGCGGCCGACGGCGCCCGCGAGGTGGTCGAGCTGGCCCGCCACGGTGACGAGGTGGCGGTGGCGGTGGTCCAGGACGCGCTCGACGGCCTGGGCCACGGGATCCGGACGTTGCTGACGCTGCTGGGCCCGGAGGTGATCATCCTCGGGGGCGGGTTGTTCACGGCGGCGGACTATGTGCTGGAGCCGGTTCGGGAGTGGCTGGCTTCGCACCTGACTTTTCAGCGGATGCCGGAGTTGCGGATCGCGAAGCTGGGCGACGAGGCCGGACGGCTGGGGGCGGGGTTGCTGGCCTTGGACCTGCTGGGCCCGGCTTGACGCGCGCGGGGTCGGGTGTCGCGAATGAGTCATTGGGGGCGTCGGAGGTCCCGAATGAGTCATTCGCGACGTTTGGCGGCGCTGACCACCCCCGGCCCGACTTCGGGCCGGGGATGGCGAAGGTGATCAGAGGGTGCGCAGGAAAGCCAGCGATGGCATGAAGAAGTACTCACCGCCCCGCAAGGTCACCGACTGCGGCACCGGGCCGGCCGTGCGCTGCGCCGATCCGCCCCACTCGACGGTGTAGTCCGACGTTCCGCGCTCGCCCTGCCCGATCACCGGGTCCAGCCCCGGCGTGACGCCGTCGACGATCGGGAAGCCCGGGTTGTCCGCCCAGACCGCCTGCGTGAACTCGAACTGGTTGCCCAGCACCGAGTTGAACGCCATGAACAACAGCCCGACCCCGCCGCTCGGGCGCGCCGCGGGCGGGACGTCGGCGTTCGGGTCGTCCGGCCGCTCGCCGTAGGTGACCCCTCGGCGCGCCATCAGGTGCAGGCGCTCGCCGGGTGGCTCCTCGGCGCCGCCGGACCCGCGGGGGTTCGTCTTGCGGATGTGCGCCTGGAACGGGCACTTCAGCGCCGCGCGGTCGCTGTCGTAGGTGAAGTTGTTCGACACCGGGCTTTCCGCGCCGTCTTCGCGCTGGGTCGTCAACGGCGTGCCGTCCTCGAACCGGCCGATGATCATCGCGCCGGCGCGCTCCCGGTCCGCACCGGTCAGGCCGAGCGTGTCCGCCAAGTCCGATTCGGCCTGCTTGAACCGCCGCACGTTCTGTTCCAGCTTGCGGAAGACGAAGTAGCTGCCGAAGTGCACGGCCGGATCGGGTGCCGCGGTGTCCGGCACCAATACCTGGGACAGCGGCGCCGCCGGGTTCCACACGTTGATGCCGTCGGTGTTGTTCTTCTCCGCGTCGACGTCCTCGGTCAGGAACAGCGGCTGGCTCCGACCGTCGACGTACCCGAAGTGCTCGATGCCCTCGCCGCGCGCGTTGACGCGGCCGAGGCCGGTCTCTTCCGCCAGCACGGCGGCGGAATCCGGCAACAGATCGAGGATTTCGTTGCGCCGCGCGGTCATCGCCTTGTCTGTGGCGTCCCCGACGAGCACGACGGCGTGGATTTCCCCGTGGTAGCCCGGATCGAACGTCGAGCGTGGCGGGTCGTTCAGCTTCCGCCGCGTGTCCGGCGCCGCCATCCCGCGCAGGAACGCTTCGTCCTGCGGGAAGTTCTCGACGCCGAGAGTGTGGTAGCCGGCCGCCGTGAGCCCGACGCCGACGTACGGCGTGCCCGCCGCGCCGCCGTCCTTGAACGCGCCGACCTCGTCGAGGTGGGCCTTGGCGGACTTCATCTTCCCGGTGACCGAAACCAGGAACGCCCGCGCCTCCGCCGCGTCGCCGAAAGTCAGCAACAGCGCGGAAAGGTGGTCGCGGACGTGGGCCTTGAGGATGTTCGGCTGCAGTTCGCCGAGCATCGCCGCGGCGTCCCCGGTCGCCGTGGTCCAGGACAGCGTGGTGGACAGATCGACACTCATCTTCGGGCTCCCCTCCCGTGTGGATTCACCGCCGGACGGCGGTGCACGGCCGGCCGAGGTCCCCCCTCGCCGGCCGTGTCCCCTGAACCCAGGTTGCCGGGCCGGCACCCCGCGTGCCACCGATTCCCGCGATTCACACGAAAGATTAAGTTGAACACCGAATCGTCCACGGAAAGCGAAACGCGGGCCCGGACCGGGCCCGCGTTCCGCCGTCACCGGATCACCGGATCAGAACCACCACTGCGTCGTGCCGCCCGCGATGAAGTCCCACAGCTGCAGCCGCGTGCCGTTGGCGCCGACCGTGCCCTCGGCGGTCAGGTAGCGCGGGCTGGCCGGGGTCTGCAGCCGCAGGTAACCCTCGGGGATCGAGGTGAGGGTCCACCACTGGTTCTTGCCGCCGGCCATGAAGTCCCAGAGCTGGACCTTGGTGCCGTTCTTGCCGATCGTGTTCGAGTCGGCGTCCAGGTACCGGCCGCTCTGGTAGTTCTGGAACCGGTAGTAGCCCTCGGGGTTCTGCGTGAGCCAGAACGCCTGGTTCGGCGCGTACTCGTTGCAGTCCCACAGCTGCATCTTCGTGCCGTTGGCGTTGATGGTGTTCGTGTCGGCGTCCCAGCAGCGCCCGAAGCCCGCGGACTCCAGCAGGTACGGGCCCGGGTCGACGGCCTCCGCGGCCATCCCGTTGGTGGAGCGCTGCTTCGCCGCACCGGCCACCTTGGACGGCCGCAGCTTGAGGTCGCCGATCGACGCGACCGTCGTCCCCTTGCCGTCGGCCGGCGCCGCGCCGGCCTGCGGGACGGCCACCAGGCCGAACAGCCCGGCCGCCGCGGCGACCGTCACCATGAGCCGCTTCATCTTCGTCATCGTTCCCCTTTTCGTCGGTCCACCCGTGGTCACGAAGGAAGAAGGCAGGCACGAACCGGCCCCGGGCCACTGCGGACCCGGCGCGTGGACGTGCCGGCGAATCCCCCTCGCGGAGACCGTCAAACCCCCGAATGCGGTCTCCGAAACCATCATTCAGTGCGCTTCCGCCGTCGTCGAGGTCATTTCCGCGAGGGGCCAAAACGCACGTCAGCCGTGTAACGGAACGGAACCGGCGCCGATAGACGGGCAGACACCGGGGGGAGACCGTGCGCATCGAACTGACGATGCGGGACCTCGTCCGCGTCGGGCTCGCCGCCGCGGCCGATCCGATGGGCGAGCTCGCCGCGAGCCTGCAGGTCCTGCAACGGCGCGACGGCGGCCGCGCCGCGCCTTCGGCGGCGTTCAACCGGTGGCGCTACCGCGTGTGGCAGAGCCTGCCCGACTCGGCGGCGGTGCTGATGTGGCTCTGCCGCCCGGATGCGCCGATCCCGGGGTTCCTCCTGCCCGCGGCGGGGCGCTACGAACTGGAGTCCGGACTGGCGGCGGTGCTGAACACGGAACCGCTGAGCCTGAAGACGGCGTTGCGCACCGCGCCGGCCGGGCACGACCTGCCGTCGTGGGCCGCCGCGCTCGCGGACGGCGACACCGCGGGCCTGCCGCGACTGGTCCAGGCCATGCGCGACTACCACGAGCTCGCGCTCGCCCCGGGCTGGGACACGGTGTCCGGCCAGGTGGACGCCGACCTCGGGATGCGCACGCAGCTGCTGCTCCACGGCGGCGTCGACGCGCTCCTGACCGGCCTCCGCCCGCTGGTGCGCTGGGAGGCGCCGGTCCTGGAGACCGAGGACCGGATCCCGGGCACGGTGCCGTCGGAGGGCACCGGCCTGCTGCTGGTGCCGACGTACTTCTCGGTGTGCCCGGCCCTGGTTCCCCCGGCCCCGGGCGGCACGCCGCGGCTGCACTACCCGTGCGTCCGCCAGGCCGCGCCACCGGCGGGCTTCGGGCGCGGCACGCGCAAGGCGTCGGGCCGGGAACTGGCGGACCTGCTGGGCCCGACCCGCGCGGCGGCGCTGACGGTACTGGCGGTCGGGTGTTCGACGTCCGAGCTGGCGGCGCGGCTGGGGGTCACGCCGTCGGCGGTCAGCAAGCACACCACCGTGCTGCGGCGCGCCGGGCTGATCATCACGCACCGGGAGCGGAACACCGTGCTGCACTCGCTCACGCCGCTGGGAAGCGCTCTCCTGGAGGGTTAAGGCGTGAACGACTCTTTCAGCGCGCCGGACGCCAGGGTCCCGGCAAAGTCGCGGCCGCGCGCGGAGTCGGGTGTGGCGTGGCGACGTCATGAACGACTCTTTCCTGTCGTCCAGCGTCATGAACGACCCTTTCATGACGTCGCCGCGGGGGGAGCTCAGCCGAGTTTCGCGGTCGCCTCGACCAGCTCTGCCAAGGCTTCCCGGGCCACCTCTCCGAAGCCCCGTTCGTTCGCCGGGGCCACCCACCGCGCGAAGCCCGTCGTGAACGCCAGCCCGCCGATCTCCGCGGCCAGGCTCGCCGCCGGGTCGGGGACGCCTCGCGCACGCAGCGCATCGGCCATCGCGGCCCGGAGCTTCGCCCGCTTGAGCAGCTCGCGCTCGCGGAGGTCGCTGTGGTCCGCGACCACCGCCTGGACCTTCAGCGCCCACTCGCGCCGGTCCGGGCCGAACGACGCTTCGGTGGCCGTCAGCGCCGCCGCGATCGCCTCGATCGGGGTCGCCGACGCCGGTGCCGCGGCGATCGCCTCCGCGAACGTGCGGCTCAGGATGTCCTGGCCCGCGAACAGCACTTCGCGCTTGTCGGCGAAGTGCCGGAAGAACGTCCGCTTCGTCAGGCCCGCGCGCTCGGTGATCTCCGCGACCGTCACCTCGTCGTAGCCGCGTTCGAGGAACGACTCCACCGCGGCGCGCACCAGCCGCTCGCGTGCGTTCGGCTCCCAGCGGCTCATGTCCCCAGCTTAAGCGATGACACCTGGTGTCGTCATACGTGCTAGGTTAATGGCACCAGGTGTCATCACAGGGAGGTTCTCATGCGTGTCTTCGTCACTGGGGCGAACGGCTGGATCGGCTCGGCCCTCGTACCCGAGCTGCTCGACGCCGGCCACCAGGTCGTCGGCCTCGCCCGGTCGGACGCCTCCGCGGCGGCCGTCGGGAAAATGGGCGCCGAGGTGCTCCGCGGCGACCTGGCCGACCTCGAAACCCTCAAGACCGGCGCCGCGAACGCCGACGGCGTCGTCCACCTCGCCTTCGGGCACGACTTCAGCCGGATGGACGCCGCGATCCGGACCGACGCGGCCGCCGTCGACGCCATGACGGCCGTGCTCGAAGGCAAGCCGTTCATCGCCGCTTCCGGGACGCCGTTCGTGCCCGGGCGGGCGGCGACCGAGCAGGACGACGCCGTCTTCGGGGGCCCGGTGGCCGGCCGGGCGGACATCGCCCGCGCCGTCCTGAAGTCCACGGAACGCGGCGTCCGCGCGTCCCTCGTCCGGCTCCCGCGGTCCGTGCACGGCGAAGGGGACGTCCACGGCCTCATCGCGCGTCTCATCGGCGCGGGACGGCAGAAGGGGATCGCGGCCTACGTCGGCGACGGGACGGCCCGCTGGCCGGCGGTGCACGTCCTGGACGCGGCGCACCTGTTCCGCCTGGCGCTGGAGCAGGCGCCCGCGGGTTCGGTGCTGCACGCGGTCGGCGACGAGGGCGTGGCCATCCGCGACGTCGCGGAGGTGGCCGGGCGCCGGCTCGGCCTGCCGGTCACGTCCGTCGAGGCCGACGAGCTCGGTTTCCTCGGCGCGCTCCTGGCGATCGACCAGCCGGCGTCGGCGGAAAAAACCCGGGAGCTGCTCGGCTGGCAGCCGGCGCACCCGGGACTACTCGACGACCTCGAAAAGGGTTACTACGACTGAAGGTGGTACAGCGCCGGCGGAGGTGGCGACAGTGACACTTCCGCCGGCGCCGGGTCTTACGCGATCGGCCGGTCCGTCGGCGCGATCGGGCGGGGCAGGACCTCACGCCCGGTCAGGTAGGCGTCCACGCCGGCCGCGGCGCTGCGGCCCTCCGCGATCGCCCACACGATCAGCGACTGGCCGCGGCCCATGTCGCCGGCCACGAACACGTTGTCCAGGCTCGTCTTGAACGCCTTGTCGCGCGCCACGTTGCCGCGCGGGTCCAGCTCGACGCCGAGGTCCTCGAGCAGGCCCTTCTTCTGCGGCCCGAGGAAGCCCATCGCGAGCAGGACGAGCTGCGCCGGCAGCTCGCGCTCCGACCCTTCGACCGGGACGAACTTGCCGCCCTCGTTGCGCACCTCGACCAGCTTCAGAGCCCGGACCCGGCCGGAGTCGTCGCCCAGGAACTCCTGCGTGTTCACCGCGTACAGCCGCTCGCCGCCCTCTTCGTGCGCCGAGGACACCCGGTAGATCATCGGGTAGGTCGGCCACGGGTGGGCGTCGGAACGAGCCTCCGGCGGCTTGGGCATGATCTCCAGCTGCGTCACCGAACGCGCGCCTTGGCGGTGCGACGTCCCGACGCAGTCCGCGCCGGTGTCGCCGCCGCCGATCACGACGACGTCGAGGCCCTTGGCAGAGAACGGAGATTCGTCGAGGTCGCCGGAAGCGACCCGGTTGGCCGGCGGCAGGAACTCCATCGCCTGGTGGATGCCGGCCAGCTCACGGCCGGGGATCGGCAGGTCGCGCCAGTCGGTGGCCCCGCCCGCGAGCACGACCGCGTCATAGGACGACTGCAGCTCGGCCGCGGTGACGTCGACGCCGACGTTCACCGACGTGCGGAACTCCGTGCCCTCGGCCTCCATCTGGCCGAGCCGGCGGTCCAGGCGGTGCTTCTCCATCTTGAACTCGGGGATGCCGTAGCGCAGCAGCCCGCCGATCTTGTCGGCCCGCTCGAGGACCACGACGCTGTGGCCCGCACGCGTGAGCTGCTGCGCCGCGGCGAGTCCCGACGGGCCCGACCCGACGACCGCGACCTTCTTGCCCGTCTTCGAAGACGGCGGCTGCGGCGTCACCCAGCCCTCTTCGAAGGCGCGGTCGACGATGGAGATCTCGACGCGCTTGATCGACACCGGGTCGTCGTTGATCCCGAGCACGCACGCGGTTTCGCACGGCGCCGGGCACAGCGTGCCGGTGAACTCCGGGAAGTTGTTGGTCGCGTGCAGCCGTTCGATGGCCTGCTGCCAGTCTTCCCGCCATACCAGCGTGTTCCACTCCGGGATGAGGTTCCCGAGCGGGCAGCCCTGGTGGCAGAACGGGATCCCGCAGTCCATGCAGCGGCCGGCCTGCTTCTCCAGCTTCGTGGACGCGAAGTCCTCGTAGACCTCTCGCCAGTCCATCAGCCGGAGGTCGACCGGACGGCGCTTCGGCTCTTCGCGGGTGGTGGTCAGAAAGCCCTTGGGGTCAGCCATGTGCGGCCTCCGTTTCTTGCGGGACACCCGCACCCGGTCGGCACTCATGACTGGCTGCGCGATTTTCAGCCATGAGCTGCCTCCATGATCGCCTCGTTCACATCGCGCCCATCACGCTCGGCCTGAACCTGGGCCGCGAGCACGCGCTTGTAGTCCTTCGGCATGACCTTCCCGAAGCGGTCGACGCCCGCGTCCCAGTCGGCCAGCAGCTCCCGCGCGACGGCGGATTCCGTTTCGTCGTAGTGCTTTTCCAGCGTCTCGCGCAGGAAGTCCGCGTCCTCGGAGTCGAGCGGGTCGAGATCGACCATCTCCGGGTTGACGCGGTGCGCGGGCAGGTCCAGCACGTAGGCGACGCCGCCGGACATGCCGGCCGCGAAGTTGCGCCCGACCGGGCCGAGCACGACCATCCGGCCGCCGGTCATGTACTCGCCGCCGTGGTCGCCGACGCCTTCGACGACGGCCAGCGCGCCCGAGTTGCGCACGCAGAACCGCTCGCCGACCTTGCCGCGGATGAAGATCTCGCCGCTGGTCGCGCCGTAGGCGATCACGTTGCCGGCGATGATGTGGTCCTCGGCGGGGATCCGCGCGTCCTTCGCCGGGCGCACGATCAGCCGGCCGCCGGAGAGGCCCTTGCCGACGTAGTCGTTGCCGTCGCCGTAGAGCCGCAGCGTGATGCCCTTCGGCACGAACGCGCCGAACGACTGGCCGGCGGTCCCGGTGAAGGTGACGTCGATGGTGTCGTCGGGCAGGCCCTCGCCACCCCACCGCCGGGTCAGCTCCGAGCCGAGCATCGTGCCGACGGTCCGGTTCACGTTGCGGACCGGCAGCTCCAGCCGCACCTTGTCACCCGAGTTCAACGCACCCTCGGCCAGCTGGATCAGCGTGTTGTCGAGGGCCTTCTCGAGCCCGTGGTCCTGCACCGTCTGCTGCAGCCGCAGCCCGGCCGGGGCTATCGCGGGCACGTGGAAGATCGGCGAGAGGTCCAGCCCGGCTGCCTTCCAGTGGTCGACGGCCTTGCGCTTGTCGAGGAACTCGGCGTGGCCGACGGCCTCGGCGATCGACCGGAAGCCCAGCTCCGCCAGGTACTCGCGCACTTCCTGGGCGATGAACTCGAAGAAGTTGACGACGTACTCGGCCTTGCCGCTGAACTTCTCGCGCAGCTTCGGGTTCTGCGTCGCGACGCCCACCGGGCACGTGTCGAGGTGACAGACGCGCATCATGATGCAGCCCGACACCACCAGCGGCGCGGTCGCGAAGCCGAACTCCTCGGCGCCGAGCAGCGCCGCGACGATCACGTCACGCCCGGTCTTGAGCTGACCGTCGGTCTGCACGACGATCCGGTCGCGCAGCCGATTGGCCAGCAGCGTCTGCTGCGTCTCGGCCAGGCCGAGCTCCCACGGGCCGCCCGCGTGCTTGATGGACGACAGCGGCGACGCGCCCGTCCCGCCGTCGTGGCCCGAGATGAGCACGACGTCGGCGTGCGCCTTGGAGACGCCCGCCGCGACCGTGCCGACGCCGACCTCGGACACCAGCTTCACGTGGATGCGGGCCTTCGGGTTGGCGTTCTTGAGGTCGTGGATCAGCTGGGCGAGATCCTCGATCGAGTAGATGTCGTGGTGCGGCGGCGGGGAGATGAGCCCGACGCCCGGCGTCGAGTACCGCGTCTTCGCGATCCACGGGTACACCTTCGCGCCGGGCAGCTGCCCGCCCTCGCCGGGCTTCGCGCCCTGCGCCATCTTGATCTGGATGTCGTCGGCGTTGACGAGGTACTCGCTCGTGACGCCGAACCGGCCGGACGCGACCTGCTTGACGGCGCTTCGGCGCTCCGGGTCGTAGAGCCGCTCCGCGTCTTCGCCGCCCTCACCGGTGTTGGACTTGCCGCCGAGGCGGTTCATCGCGATGGCGAGGGTCTGGTGCATCTCCATGGAGATCGAGCCGTAGGAGATCGCGCCGGTGGCGAACCGCTTGACGATCTCCGAGACCGGTTCGACCTCCTCGATCGGCACCGGCGCACGCTTGCCGTACTTGAAGTCGAACAGCCCGCGCAGCGTCAGCAGCTTCTCGGACTGGTCGTCGACGGCCTTCGTGTACTCCTTGAAGACCTCGTACTTCCCGGACCGCGTGGAGTGCTGCAGCTTGAACACCGTCTGCGGGTTGAACAGGTGCGGCTCACCTTCGCGGCGCCACTGGTAGTCCGCGCCGGTCTCCAGCTCGCGGTGGGCGGGCCGGACGCCGTCGGCCGGGAAGGCGTGCTCGTGCCGCTTCGCGACCTCGTCGGCGAGCGTCTCGAACCCGACGCCGCCGAGGCGGGACGTCGTGCCGGTGAAGCAGTTGTCGATGACCTCTTCGCCGAGCCCGATCGCCTCGAAGATCTGCGCGCCGGTGTAGGACGCGACGGTCGAGACGCCCATCTTGGACATCGTCTTGCGGACGCCCTTGCCCAGCGCCTTGATCAGGTTGTACGTCGCTTCCTTCGGCGTCACGCCCGGGATCAGGCCCTGGTGGGCCATCTCCTCGACGGTCGCCATCGCCAGGTACGGGTTCACCGCGGCGACGCCGTAGCCGATCAGCAGCGCGACGTGGTGCACCTCGCGCGCGTCCCCGGCCTCGACGATGAGGCCGACCTGCGTGCGCGTCTTCTCGCGGACGAGGTGGTGGTGCACCGCGCCGGTGAGCAGCAGCGAGGGGATCGGCGCGTGGTTCTCGTCGACGCCGCGATCGGACAGCACGATCAGCCGCGCGCCGTCCTCGATCGCCTCCGACACCTCGGCGCGGATCTCGTCGAGGCGCTGGACCAGCGCTTCGCCGCCGCCGTGGACGTTGTAGCGGCCGAGCACGGTGACCGCCTGGAACTCCGGCAGGTCGCCGTCGTCGTTGACGTGCACCAGCTTGGCGAGCTGGTCGTTGTCGAGCACCGGAAACGGCAGCGCGATCCGGCGGCAGGACGCCGCGTTGCCGACGAGCAGGTTCGGCTCGGCGCCGATCTGGGTGCCGAGCGCGGTGACGAGCTCCTCGCGGATGGCGTCCAACGGCGGGTTCGTCACCTGGGCGAACAGCTGGATGAAGTAGTCGAAGATCAGCCGCGGGCGGCTGGACAGCGTCGCGATCGGCGAGTCGTTGCCCATCGAGCCGATCGGCTCCGCGCCGGTGCGGGCCATCGGCTCGAGGATGGCCTCGAGCTCTTCCTCGGTGTAGCCGAACGCCTGCTGACGGCGGACGAGCGCGGCGTGCAGCGGCACCTCGCGGTCGCGCTCGGGCAGGTCTTCGAGGTTCAGCAGGCCGGCCTCGACCCACTCGTCGTACGGGTGCGCGGTGGCCAGCCCGGTCTTGACCTCGTCGTCCTCGACGATCCGGCCCTCGACGGTGTCGACGAGGAACATCCGGCCGGGCTCGAGGCGTCCCTTGCGGACGATCGTGGCGGGGTCGATGTCGAGCACGCCGACCTCGGAGGCGAGCACGACGAGGCCGTCGTCGGTCACCCAGTAGCGCCCGGGGCGCAGGCCGTTGCGGTCGAGGACCGCCCCGATCTGGCTGCCGTCGGTGAAGGCGACGAGCGCCGGGCCGTCCCACGGCTCCATCAGCGTCGAGTGGAACTCGTAGAAGGCGCGTCGCGCCGGGTCCATTTCCTGGTGGTTTTCCCAGGCTTCCGGGATCATCATGAGAACCGCGTGGGGCAGCGACCGGCCGCCGAGGTGCAGCAGTTCCAGGACCTCGTCGAAGCTCGCCGAGTCGCTGGCGCCGCGCGTGATCACCGGGTAGATCCGCTTGAGGTCGCCCGGGACCAGGTCGGTTTCGAGGAGGGCTTCGCGGGCGTCCATCCAGTTGCGGTTGCCGCGCAAGGTGTTGATCTCGCCGTTGTGCGCGACGTACCGGTACGGGTGCGCCAGCGGCCACGACGGGAAGGTGTTGGTGGAGAAGCGGGAGTGCACGAGGCCGATGGCGCTGGTGACGCGCTCGTCAGTCAGGTCGGCGAAGAACCGCTCGACCTGGCCCTCGGTGAGCATTCCTTTGTAGACGATCGTGCGCGAGGAGAGGCTCGGGAAGTAGACGTCCTCTTCGACGAGCTCGTGCTCGGCGCGCTTGCGGACGCAGAACGCGCTGCGCTCGATGTGCAGCGGGTCCGAGTGCTCCGGCTTCGGGCGGCGCGCGGTGAGGAACAGCTGCGTGAAGTGCGGCATGGTCTCGGCGGCGGTGGGCCCGCAGTGCTCGGTGTGCACCGGCAGTTCGCGCCAGCCGAGGACGCGCATGTCCTCCTCGGCGGCGATGCGCTCGATGGTCGTCATGGCCCGGCCGCGGCGCTTTTCGTCCTGCGGCAGGAAAGCCGTGCCGACGGCGTAGGTGCCGGGCTCGGGGAGCTCGAAGTCCACGACCTCGCGGTAGAACTCGTCCGGGATCTGGATCAGCAGTCCGGCGCCGTCGCCGGTGTCCGGTTCAGCACCCCGCGCTCCACGGTGTTCCAGGTTGCGCAACGCGACCAGGGCCTTGGCGACGATCGCATGATCTCGACGCCCGGTCAGATCGGCGACGAAGGCGACACCGCAGGCGTCGTGTTCGTAGTCGCTCCGGTAGAGGCCCTCGGCCTCGGCGTTGCTGAGCTGCTGCCCCGCGCGGGGCAGGGAACGGGCACGGTGGGTCACGGCTGGCCGCCTCCCAAGGCGTTGGCGCGACCGGTACTCACTCCGTCGAGTGGTTCGAGCTGAACCGGTTAACGAAGTGGTCCGGTACCGCGATGGTCAGTCGAGAACAGTTGCTGTTGTCGGCGTTGTCGAAGTGCAAGATGCCGCGAAGCGTCGGCCGAGCCTCACAGTGCTCGTTTGCTGACGCCGGAAACCGGACGCGGGTCATCTGGGAGGCCGCACAACACTGGGCAGCCGAACATGTCGGTCCTGCGTGCGCGCACGGGTGGACCACTGTGGTGGGGGGTCAGCTCGAGCGCGCGGTGTTACTCCCGGGTTCGCCGGGTCTTATGACGATAGTGTGAATTCGCTGTTATCGACATACGTCGTTGTCCCCGGGTGGGAAATGCCACGCTTGCGTTGACGCGCCCCAGGGTAGTCCCATATGCCGGGCTGGGGCTCCCACCCGTCGGGCTACGAGGCTCGTGACCTGCGGAAACGTCTGTCCCAAGTGGTCTGGGGCACGTGTCGTGGTACGTCGGCGGGGTGGCAAGCTGAGTGCATGGCGGACTCGTCCGATGACTGATCGTTATCTCTCCGTGGCTCGTTCCGGCGGCTGCGAGATCGAGATCAAGCGCTCCCGGTTCCTCTGCGCGCTGGCTCCGGTGACGTCGGAAGAGGCCGCGCGCGAGTTCATCGCGGCCCGCAGGCGCGCCGAACCGGGGGCGCGGCACCACTGCCACGCGTTCGTTTTGGGGCCTGATGGGCGTACTAGGCGGTCCAGTGACGACGGTGAGCCGGCGGGTACGGCGGGCACGCCGATGCTGGAAGTGCTGCGGCGCCGTTCGATCACCGAGACGGTCGCGGTGGTGACGCGCTACTTCGGGGGAGTGCTGCTCGGGGCGGGCGGACTGATCCGCGCGTACGGTCAGTCCGTTTCGGACGCGCTGGAAGTGGTTGGTGTACTAGAACACCGGCGTCTCAGGCTCGTGGAGGTGGCGGTGAGTTACGACCGCGCGGGCCGGCTCGAGAACGACTTGAGGGCGTCGTCGTACTTGGTGCACGCGACCCGCTTCGACGAATCGGCCCGCTTCGAGATCGGGCTGGCGCCGGACGAGGTTCCGGCTTTCGAGGGCCGGCTGGCGAACCTGACGAACGGCGAAGCCACGACAACCGAACTCGGCGATCACTGGGTGACCTCCGGCGGAACGCGGCCCGGGGTGGACCAAGGGCACTGAGTGGTCTGGTACCGGAACCGGTTGGCGCACAACGGACTTTTGGTGCTTCCGCGAACGAGTCCGCCCGTGGCACCATGTCGTGCCACCGAGTTCCGGTACCACTTCGATCGCCACAACGTCGTCGACGCGGCTCTCACCGAATTGACAACGTTGTCAGAAACGCTTGTCCGACAACGTTGTCGCCCGGCGGAAGCGCGCGACAAGGAGGGAAGGTTCCATGTCCGGACCATTCGCCAGACGGTTGCGCGGAGCCGCACTCGCGGTGCTTCTCGCGGGCGCGGGGCTCGTCACCACGACACAAGCCGGCGCGGCGACGTCAGCCCTTACGCAGTACGTGAATCCCTTCATCGGCACGGACAACAGCAACTCCCCGAACCCCGTGCCCGGTGGCGCCGGCGGCAGCACCTACCCGGGTGCCTCCGTTCCGTTCGGGATGACGCAGTTCAGCCCGGACACCCCGTCCGGGTCGCCGTCGGGCTACCGCTACAGCGACACCAGCATCGAAGAATTCAGCCTCACCCACTTCAACGGCGCCGGCTGCCCCAACAACGAGGACCTCGGCCTGCTGCCGATCACCGGCGCCATCGGCACGTCGCCGGGCACCGGCTGGACCGGGTACGCCGGCCGCTACACCAAGGCGAACGAATCGGCCGCGCCCGGCTACTACAAGAACAAGCTCGACAACTACAACACGACCGTCGAACTTTCCGCGACCAAGCGGTCCGGCTCGATGAAGCTCACCTACCCGAACACGACGTCCGCGCGGCTGCTGGTCAACCCCGGCCGCAGCGCGACCGGCAACCGCACCGGATCCATCGGCATCAGCGGCAGCCAGCTCACCGGCTCGGCGACCGGCGGCGGTTTCTGCGGCTCGTCGAAGACGTACCAGATCTTCTACGTGATCCAGTTCGACCGCGCGCCCAGCGGGTTCGGCACCTGGCTCGGCGGCACGGTGAACGCGGGGTCCGCGAACACCAGCGGCACGAACGCGGGCGGCTACGTCACCTTCGACACCTCGAGCAACACGACCGTGCAGGCGAAGGTCGGCATCTCGTTCGTCAGCCTGGCCAACGCGCAGGCGAACCTCGCCGCCGAGAACCCCGGCTTCGACTTCGCCGCGACCCGCGCCGCGGCCGACACGAGCTGGAACACGATCCTCAACCGCGTCCAGGTGACCGGGGGCGCGGCCGCGGACCTGCAGAAGTTCTACACGGCGCTGTACCACGTGTTCCAGAACCCGAACATCGCCAGCGACACCAACGGCCAGTACCGCGGGTTCGACCAGGCGATCCACACCGCGACGCACACCGTCTACCAGAACTACTCCGGCTGGGACATCTACCGGTCGTGGGCCGCGCTGATCGGGCTGGTCGCGCCGGCCGAAGCGAGTGACATAGCGAAGTCGATGGTGCTGGACGGCCAGCAAGGCGGCTTGCTGCCCAAGTGGTCGCACAACAACAACGAGCACTTCGTGATGACCGGTGACCCCGGGCCGATCGTCGTCGGCAGCATGTACGCCTTCGGGGTCCGCGGCTTCGACACCGCGACGGCGCTCACGTTGATGGACAAGAGCTCCAACGGCGGCACCGCGCAGGGCCAGTCGATCCGTGGGCGCCAGTCCGGGTACGTCAGCCGCCACTACGTCACCGAGGACCCATCGGACTCGCTCGAGTACTCGGCGTCGGACTTCGCGGTCGCGCAGTTCGCGAAGGCCGTCGGCGACACGACGAAGTACAACACCTACATGCAGCGCGCCCAGTGGTGGCAGAACGTGTTCGGCCCCGACTCGGGCTACATCCAGCCGCGCGGCAGCACCGGCACGTGGGCCTGGCCGGTCGTGCCGTCGAGCAACAGCGGCTACACCGAGGGCAACCCCTCGCAGTACACGTGGATGGTGCCCTACAACTACCAGGGCCTGATCAACCTGATGGGCGGCGCCAAGACCGCCGTCCAGCGGCTGGACCACCACTTCACGCAGCTCAACGGCGGCCTGACCCAGCCGTACTTCTACATCGGCAACGAGCCCGAGCACGGCGTGCCGTGGGCGTACAACTACGCCGCCCACCCGCAGGGCACCAGTTCGGCGGTGCGGCGCGTGATGAACGAGTCGTTCACCACCGGCGCGGGCGGCGAGCCCGGCAACGACGACCTCGGCGCGACGTCGGCGTGGTACGTCTTCGCCGCCCTGGGCATGTACCCGGCGACGCCGGGTGCGGACGTGCTGGCCCTGCACGGCCCGCTGTTCCCGTCGGTCTCGATCGTCCGCCCGAGCGGCACGATCCAGATCAACGGCAGCGGTGCGGGCCAAGGTGCGCAGTACGTGCAGAGCCTCAGCGTCAACGGGACTTCGACGACCAAGTCGTGGATCCGCTACGGCGACATCGCGGGCGCGTCGACGCTGAACTACACGATGGGCTCGTCGCCGAGTGCCTGGGGCACGAGCGCGTCGGACGTCCCGCCGTCGTACAACGACGGGTTCACGCCGCCGCCCGCGGCGCCGGACCTGGGCACGAACCTGGCGCAGGGCAAGGCGGCCACGGGCTCGGCGGCGTGCAACTCGGCCGAGGGTGCGGCCAACGCGGTCGACGGCAGCCTGGCGAACAACAGCAAGTTCTGCTCGACCGCGGCGACCAAGTTCCTGCAGGTCGACCTCGGGTCGGCGCAGAACGTGTCGTCGTTCGTGGTCAAGCACGCCGGCCTCGGCGGTGAGACGACCGGCTGGAACACCGGCGCCTTCACGATCCAGACGTCGACCGACGGCACGACCTGGACGACGGTCGCTTCGGTGTCCGGTTCCCGGGCCAGCCGCACGTACAGCCCGATCACGACCCGATCGGCCCGGTACGTGAAGCTGAACCTCACCACCCCGGCCAACGACGGCAACGGCGCGGCCCGGATCTACGAGTTCGAGGTCTACCGCTGACCCACCGGTCGTGGGGGGGTTGGGCGGGGGGAATAGGCGCCGCAACGGCCACACTCACCCCCCCCCCCGAGCGCTCGGGGGGGTGGCCGGACCAGGCC